>CAMGRL010000054.1 GCA_946061515.1 uncultured Clostridia bacterium | reverse complement strand
GGTGCCTACCACGATGTGGCCGCAGTTGCGGCACTCCCACACCTTGACCTCGCTCTTTGCAAAGACAGAAGCGGTCTCCACATTGTTCAGCAGCGCCCGGTAGCGCTCCTCGTGGTGCTTCTCGATCTCGCCCACCATGCGGAACTTGGCGGCTAGGGCCGGGAAGCCCTCCTCCTCGGCGGTCTTGGCAAAGCCGTCGTACATGTCGGTCCACTCGTAGTTCTCGCCCTCGGCGGCGTGGAGCAGGTTTTCGGCGGTGTCGCCGACACCGCCCAGCTCCTCAAACCAGAGCTTGGCGTGCTCCCGTTCGTTTTCCGCGGTCTTCAAAAACAGCTCGGCGATCTGCTCAAAGCCCTGCTTCTTTGCCACGGAGGCGAAGAAGCTATATTTGTTCCGGGCCTGAGACTCGCCGGAAAAGGCCTCCTGCAGGTTCTTCTCCGTCTTTGTTCCGGCGTATTTGTTGCCGCTGGCCTCTTTCACCGGGGCGCTGACCGGCTCCAGCATCTCCCTGCCCGCGCCGCAGCGGGGGCAGACGGCCTCTTCACCGGGCTTGACTTCAAATTCCGCGCCGCAGAGCAGGCAGCGGTATTTCACGCTCTCCCCGGACACAGGGGCCGGGGCCGCAGGCGCGGGAGCGGGCACAGTAAAGGGTCTGGGCTCGCCCACATGGCGGATGCCGGTGTATTTGGCAATGTCGCTGTCGGTAGTGACCAGATTGTCCAGGGACAGGCCGTGGACAGAGCGGTTGCCCGTGACCCGGGCAAAGGTCTTCAGCTCATTGAGGGAGACGTTCAGAAAGTTTGCCACACGCTGGGCGGCGGCGTCCACCTTCAGCCGGGCCCGCAGCTCCGGATTCTGGGTGGCCACGCCCACAGGGCAGTTGCCGCTGCCGCAGATGCGGTACTGCTGGCAGGCGGCGGCGATCAGCGCGGCGCTGGCGATGGCCACAGCGTCGGCTCCCATGGCCAGGGCCTTGGAAAAGTCCGCGGAGACCCGCAAGCCGCCGGTGATGACCAGGGCGATGTCTGAGCCCACGGCGTCCAGATACTTTCTGGCCCGGCTCAGGGCGTAGAGGGTGGGAACGGTGGTGGCTTCACGCAGAAACAGGGGGCTGGAGCCAGTGGCGCCGCCACGGCCGTCGATGGTGATGAAATCGGGCTGGGCAAAAACGCAGTATTCCAGATCCTGCTCAATGTTGCCGGCGGCGATCTTGATGCCGATGGGCCGGCCCTCGGAACGGCGGCGGAGCATGTCCACCATGTCCCGCAGGTCTTCCTTGGAGTTCAGCTCCGGGAACTTGCTGGGGCTCTGGACATCCTGGCCCTGCTTTTTGCCCCGGATGGCGGCGATCTCCGCCGTGACCTTCTCGCCGGGCAGATGGCCGCCCATGCCGGGCTTGGTGCCCTGGCCGATCTTGATCTCGATGGCGTCGGAGGAGCGGAGATTCTCGTCGGTCACGCTGTATTTATTGGGGATATACTCGAAGATGTACTTGTAAGCCGCCTCTTTCTCCTCCGGGAGAATGCCGCCCTCGCCGCTGCACATGGCGGTCCTGGCCATGGCGGAGCCTTTGGACAGAGCCACCTTCACCTCCCGGGACAGGGCGCCGAAGGACATGTGGGAGACGTACACCGGGTTTTGCAGTACCATGGGCTTTTTGGCGTGCTTGCCGATGACGGTGGTGGTGTCCACCGGGTCGTCGTCGTTCAGGGGAGGGGGATTGAGCTGGGAACCCAGAAGCAGCACGTCGTCCCAGCCGGGGACCTTCATCTGCGTGCCCATGGAGCCGCCGATGGTTTTGCCGGTGACGGCCATCTCATGGATCTCCGCCATGTAGCGGCTGGAGCTGTCGTGCCGGGCGGTGGCGGGGTCATAGTCCAGACTGCCGGAATACGCCTTGGGCGCGGGCTTTGCCTCGCCCTCCACGGGGACCATGTTGGACAGGGGCATCTTGCACACCGGACAGCCGTCCAGGGCGGAGAGGGGCTTGCCCTCCTTTTCCTCGTCATAGATCGCGCCGCAGATCAAACATTTATAAACTGCCATAAATTTACCTCCGATTCTTCTTTATACAATCAGGGCAGAGCCCCTCAAAGACTGTTCTGTGCCGGCTGATCTGAAAGCCGGTGTCGTTTTCCGCCTGGGCGTCGATCTCCTCCCGGTAGCTCACCGGCGCGTCAAACACCCTGCCGCAGCAGGTGCAGAACAGGTGATAATGCCGGTCAAGGCGGGAGTCGAAACGGTCCGCCGCCGGGACCTTCACGTTGCTGATCTGTCCGGACGCGGACAAGATACCCAGATTGCGGTATACCGTGCCCCGGCTGATCCGCTCATCCACCGCGTGGACATCCAGATAGATCTGGTCCGCCGTGGGGTGGTCGTGCCGCTTTTCCACGGCCTCCAGGATCAGCTGACGCTGTTTGGTGCTTCGCTGGATTTTCATATGATCGCCTCTTATTAGGACTGAGTCCTATTATAATTCCAGCTTTGACCAATGTCAAGAGAAGGCCGGAAAATCCGTGGACAAGCGAAGAAAAAAGGGGTATGATACAGGCATGGATAGGGAAAAAGCTTAGGGAAGGAAGAATACAATGAAAGAAAAATTGAAGGAAAATCTGAGCGGGATCATCATTCTGCTGCTGGAGATCGCCGTGGGCGTGCTGCTGCTCATCGACCCGGTGGCCTTCACCTCGGCCATCATTATTGCCATAGGACTGGCGCTGCTTTTCTACGGGGTGGCCGCTGTGCTGCGCTATTTTGGCACCGACGCCCTGGCCGCGGCGGCGGGGCAGGGCCTTGCCATCGGCCTGCTGACCATCGCCGCGGGCCTGTTCTGCATTCTGCGCACCGGGTGGTTTGTGCAGACCTTCCCGGTGCTGACCATTCTCTACGGCCTGGCCGTGCTGGTGGCGGGCTTCATCAAGACCCAGACCACCGTGGACATGCTCCGGCTGAAAAAAACTGGCTGGGTATGGATGGCGGTCAGCGCGGCCCTGTCCCTGAGCCTTGCGGCGGTGATTTTGTTCAATCCCTTTGACACCACCGTCTTTCTCTGGCGCTTCACGGCCATTGTGCTGCTGGCCCAGGCGGTGTGGGATCTGGTCACGCTGATCCTTGCCGGCAGAAGGAGCAGGACGGAATAAGAAAGGGCCGCCTGTTTCCCAACTTTTACCCCACGTCCGGCCACGCTGGCCGGAGAGCATTTTTGCTGGAAAAATCAGACGAAATTCTTAATAAATATAAAATGTGCTTGTCCTGTGCCACTTGATATGTTAAAATATATAATCACGTATTGCGCTTATCGCGCGATATAGATTAATTCACAATAAAGTGAAGGTGCTCAAGTGAAAAGAAAAGACAGATACATGGATTATGCTGACGCCCCTTCCGAAGATATGGAAATTGAGGCTGGCCGCAGCAAAGAAGAGCGGCAGAAAAAAGCCATTGGCGTCATCAACAAGATTCTGGGCTTCCTTCTGACCACGGTGATCCTCATCGGCGTGGCAGGACTGAGCCTGGAATATGTGCTGGTCAAAGGTCCTTCCCCCTCCCTGCGGGATACCTTTGTAATGACCATGCTGGAGACAAGGCGCTTCGGCTTTATGGCCAACGTTTTCCTGTCTGATGAAGAGGTGGCGGAGATCAAAAGCCGCAATACCAGCACGGAAGTGGTGGAGCAGGATATCTCCCTTATTAATATCCACGGTCAGGAGACCGAAGGGGAAGAGGGAGAGGAGGGCTCCTCTGCGGCCAACCAGGATTATGGCCTTGTGGACGAGGACGGCGACGGCATCATTATCGAACAAGTGGTAAAAAAGCTGTGCACCGGCTATATGATGATCGTTCAGGACCCCAGCCGTGTTTTTGTGGGTAAGCCGAACAGCTTCGGCGGCAACGGTCTTACCGTGGAGAACATGTGCAAAAAATATGACGCCATCGGCGGTATCAACGGCGGCGGCTATTATGACGACGGCGGCGGCGGTACCGGCGGTATTCCCACGGGCCTGACCGTATCCGAGGGCGTATTTTACAACGAAAGCGCCACCGCAGACTGCTTTATCGGCTTTGACGAGGAAGGCATTCTCCATGTGGGCTATATGAACGCGGAGCAGGCCCAGCAGAGCGGCATCCGGGATGGCGTCACCTTTACCTATGGTCCCATTCTTGTGGCAAACGGGCTGCCTGTGGACGCCACCGGCATCATCACCGGCATGAACCCCCGCACCGCCATCGGCCAGCGGGCCGACGGCGCGGTGCTGATGCTGGTCATCGACGGCCGGCAGGCCCAGAGCGCCGGCGCAACCTACGCAGACCTGACCGAGATCATGCTGGACTATGGCGCCATCAACGCCTGCAATCTGGACGGGGGCTCTTCCACCGCCATGTGGTTTGACGGGGAGTATGTGAACAACTGTTCCGCCAACCCCAGAGATCTGCCCACATGTTTCCTGGTCAGAAGAGAGGGGTGAACGATGATGGAAAAGAAAAAGAAAAGCGGACGGTTTTATTTCCTTTTTCTCCTGGTTTACATCCTGATTGCGCTGGGTGTGATCGCCTTTTTCATGACCAAGGTCTGGGGCTTTGCGGAGGAGTATGAGGCCGCACGCCCGGCCCATACCATGGACGCTTATGTGGAGGACCTGAACCAGAATCTGTGGAACGACCAGGTGGCCCAGGCCATCGCCGATATGCCCCATGAGGTCCAGTCCGATGAGGAATGTGCCCAGGTGGTCAAGGATATGCTCAGCGCGGGAATCAGCTATGCCCGGACGGCCAGTACAGACAGTGCAGACTCGATCAACTACGCCCTGCGCTGCGGCGATAAGGTCATCGGAAAGGTCACCCTGATCGAGGACAGCTCCCTGGCGGATCAGGTTCAGTACGGTATGCTGCCCTGGATCGTCAGCGGTGCGGAATTTGATTTTTCCGGGCTGTATTCCTCCGTGGAGGTGACGGTGCCCAAAAGCTACACCGTCATGCTCAACGGCACGACCCTGGGCAGCGAGTACATCATTGAGGACGATATCCAGTTCGATTTGCTGAAAGACTACTATTCCTCCTACCCCAAGCTGCCGGTGATGGTGACCTACCGCTATGAACACATCATCGGTGAGCTGGATCCGGTGATCCTTGACGATCACGGCAATGAGGTACTGATCGACGAGAGCAGGGGCCAGGAGCAGTTTTTGAACAATTGCAGCGATGCGGAGCTGGCCAAGCTCACCGACTTTACCGAGCGCTTTGCCGAACGCTACCAGTCCTACAACGCCGGTATCGGCGATGATCCGGCTACCGTTTACGTAAACCGCCTTGCCGGCTACATCATGCCCGGCAGCGATCTGGAGTTTAGGATGAAGGCGGCTCAGGACGGCCTGGGCTGGGCCCATACCAACAGCATCAATATCGAATATACCATTCTCAATTCCGCGGTAAGCTTCGGCGAGGGCGTGTATCTCTGCGATTACTCCTCGGCCTTTACCACCAAGGGCATTAACGGAACACAGGATTTTGAAAACAATATTAAAATGATCGTCATCGACAAGACCGGCGATATGAGCGATCTGCGCGTCGCCGAAATGAGCATGTATAAGAAAGATTCGGAGGAATCTCAGTGAGCAGAAAAGACGGGAGAGACGACCCGGGAACGGGTTATGAAGAGATGGATTATCGCCGCGGAGAGGCAGGACCCTCAGCCATACAGCGTATTTTTACCTACCTGGGCAGATTTGTTCTGATTTTGATGGAGACGGTGCTGCTGGTGGCCATGCTGCTGTACGGAGTGATGTATGTGCTGGCCAAGGGGCCTTCCCCCACGGCCCGGGACATGTTTGTCACCTCCGTGCGGGAGACCAGCGCCATCGGCTTTCTGGCCAACCTCTATTTTACCGACGAGGAGATCGCTGAAATCGAGGCGAGAGAAAGCTACGAGTATGTGGAGACGGACACCTCCCTCATCAACATCAACACCGAACCCACCGGAACCGAGAATGACGGCCAGGGACCCAAGGCCGACGCCTGGGGCTTTGTGGATGAGGACGGCGACGGCATCATTCTGGACACCGTAAAGGGAGAGGGCTATTCCGGCTTTATGATGATCGTTCTGGACCCCTCACGGGTCATTATGGGCAGCATCCCGGAGAGCTTCGGCGTCCGGGGCTATACCGTTGAGGAAATGGTCCAGGAGTTTGACGCTGTGGCCGGCATCAACGCCGGCGGCTTCTACGACCCCAACGGACAGGGCAACGGCAGTATTCCCGACTCCCTGGTGGTGGTGGACGGCGAGATCTACTACGCCGCCAACGGCGAGAGAAACGGCTTCGTAGGCTTTGACAGCAATTACATCATGCATGTGGGCATGCCCACCAATTCCGAAATCAAGGAAAAGAACATCGTTACCGGCGCCTGCTTCGGTCCGGTGCTGGTGGCAAACGGCGAGCCGGCCGACCCCAGCACACTGGGCGCCGGCGTCAACCCCCGCACGGCTATCGGCCAGCGCTCTGACGGCGCGGTGCTGATGCTGGTCATCGACGGCCGCCAGGTCACCAGTATGGGCGCCAAGTTCCAGGACCTGGTGGACATCATGCTCCAGTACGGCGCGGTGAACGCCTGCAACCTGGACGGCGGCTCTTCCTCTCTGATGTGGTATCAGGGAGGCTATGTGAACAACTGTGCCTCCGTCATCGGCATCCGTCCGGTGCCCACAACATTCCTGGTTCTGAAAGAGGGGGCGCGCAGCAATGGCTAAGAGAAAAAAGAACAAAAGAGGCTCAGCCCACACTTTTGCGCTGGGAATGCTGCTGTATGCCCTGATTTTTGCCGCCATCGGCGCGGTGGGACTTCGCTTTTTCTGGAGCTTTATCGACGAATATGAAAAGTCCCGGCCCAATACCGCCATGGAACAGTATGTCCAGACGCTGGACAAGGAACATATCAAAAGCCTGGCCTCCGGTTTCGTGAGCTCCCTGGACCACAATGTGCAGACCGAGGAGGAGAGCTATGCCTGCATCCTCGATGCGGTAAACATTGAGGACCTGAGCTACGCCAAAAAGAGCGCGGAGAGCACAGAGGACAGCCTGGTCTACATCATCACCATGGACGGCAGTAAGCTGGGCCGGGTGATACTGACCAAACAGGAGGTGGACTCCACCTTCAGCTTCTCTCCCTGGGTCGTGTCTCAGGAGGAGATGGACTTCTCCTGGCTCCTCAGCGAGAAGGATGTGACGGTACCGGAGAGCTGGACTGTGTCCTGCAACGGCAATGTGCTGGACAGCAGCTATCTCACCGGGGAAAAGACCCCCTATGCCATGCTGGAAGAGTTTTACGATGATGATTTTGCTCTCCCCTATATGGAAACCTACCATGTGGATAACTTTGTGGGCGATATCACCTTTACCCTGACCAATGAGGCCGGGGAGATCGTGGAGCTTGCCGAGGGCGTCATTGACGAGCAGCTCTTTACCGATAACTGTACCCAGCAGGAGAAGGCTGACATCAAGACCATTTCCGATAACTTTATCACCAACTATGTGCTCTTTATGTCCAGCGCCAACGGCTTTATCTGGTCCAATTACTCCGCTGTTATGCAGTATGTGGTTCCTGACAGCGATCTGGCGCTGCGCATCGCGGAGGCTGTGGAGGGACAGACCTATGCCAGCAGCCGGGGCGACGACATCGTCTCTATCACCCTGAATGGCTGCATGGATCTGAACGGCGGCAACTACTATGCCGACGTGACCTATGTGGTGGACACCACCGGCCAGAAAGGCGTTGTGCAGACCACCACCAATCTGAAACTCATCATCAGCCAGACAGACAACGGCCTGAAGGTCGCTGCCATTGCCAGCTACTAAGGAAGGATAAGGATATGACAGAAGGACAAAGCTGTCAGGAAACGCTTGCCATCGTTCTCCCTTCGCTGAACCCGGACTACAAATTCAAGCGCGTTGTGGATGGTCTTGTGGAGAACGGCTTTCAACACATCGTTATCGTGGATGATGGCAGCGATGATGAACACCGCCAGTGGTTTGATCAGGCGGAGCAATACCCCCAGTGCCATGTGCTGCACCACGGGGTCAACAAGGGTAAGGGCCGGGCGCTGAAAACCGCCTTTGGCTATGTGCTGGAAAAGCTTCCGGAGGTAAAGGGCGTTATTACCATCGACGGAGACGGCCAGCATCTGCTGGGTGACATCGTGGCCTGCGGCGAGAAAATGCTGGAAAAGGGCGACAAGGTCATCATGGGCTGCCGGGACTTTTCCCAGCCCGGGGTTCCGCCCCGCAGCGTGGCGGGCAACCGCACCACCTCCCGGCTTTTCCGCATCTGCTACGGCATCAAGCTCTCCGACACACAGACCGGCCTGCGGGCCATCCCCCGCAGCTGCCTGGAGCGCTTCTGCGCCATCGAGGGCGAGCGCTTCGAGTATGAGACCAACATGCTTTTGCAGATGAAGCGCCTGGGCATCGGCTTTGTTGAGCAGCCTATCGAGACCGTCTACGACGAGGAGGACTATAGCTCCCACTACAACGCCGTCAAGGACTCCTGGCGCATCTTCAAGGTGATGTTCAAGTTCCTTTTGAGCTCCTTCGGCTCCACGCTGATCGATCTTCTGGTGTTTTACCTGGTTTTCCGCTTCTTCGGCGGCTGGGCAGGGAAGTACGCGGAGCTTTTCTCCACCGTGGTGGCCCGTGTATGCTCCTCCTTTGCCAACTTTAACGCCAACAACGCCGTGGTCTTCGGCAACAAGGGCAGTTATAAGCGGGCCATGCTCCGGTATTACTGCCTGTGCATCCCCCAGATGCTGATCTCCGCGGGGCTGGTGACGCTCATCAACCACCTGTTTTCCAACACCGTGCCCATTATCGCCACCATCATCAAGTTTGTGGTGGACACCTGCCTGTTTTTCATCAGCTACAATATCCAGCGGGAATGGGTCTTTTCCCAGAAAGAAAAATAAAAGAAATCGGAAAATCCCCGGCGGCTGCCGGGGATTTGCTGTTTTCTGCAATCTTTTATATTGTGTCCCGGAGCAAGCTGTGATATGATTTGCTTATTGAGAGTCAAGGAGGAACAATATGCTTACCGACAGAAAAATCTGGCTTGCACAGTCCGATAAAAACCTTTATCTTCTGCCCGCCATGGCCAACCGGCACGGCCTGATCGCTGGCGCCACCGGCACCGGCAAGACCATCACCATGAAGGTGATGGCCGAATCCTTCTCCGATCTGGGCGTTCCGGTATTTATGGCGGACGTGAAGGGCGACCTTTCCGGCATGTGCCGTCCCGGCACGGACAGCGAGAATATGCGCAGCCGCATTGAACGCTTCGGCATAGAAAACTTCCAATATAAGCCCTATCCCACCCGCTTCTGGGACATTTTTGGCGAAAAGGGCCATCCCGTCCGGGTGACTATCTCTGAGATGGGGCCGGTGCTGCTGTCCCGCCTTCTGAACCTGACGGAGGTCCAGGCAGGGGTGCTGAACATCGTGTTTAAGGTGGCCGATGAGCACGGTCTGCTGCTTCTGGACATGAAGGACCTTCGGGCCATGCTGCAATATGTGGGAGACAACCGGGCAGAGTTTACCACCATGTACGGCAATGTGTCCTCCGCCAGCGTTGGGGCCATCCAGCGCGCTCTGCTCGCTTTCGAGAGCGAGGGCGGCGAACAGTTTTTCGGCGAACCGGCCCTGGACATCCGGGACTGGATGCGCACCGACGTGGACGGCCGGGGCTATATCAATATTCTCAGCAGCGACCGGCTGATCCAGAGTCCCACGGTGTACTCCACCTTCCTGCTGTGGATGCTCACCGAGCTTTTCGAGCGTCTGCCTGAGGTGGGCGACCTGGAAAAGCCCAGAATGATCTTCTTCTTTGACGAGGCCCACCTGCTCTTCAACGGGGCCGGAAAAGCCCTGGTGCAGAAGATCGTCCAGGTGGTGAAGCTGATCCGCTCCAAGGGCGTGGGCGTGTACTTCATCAGCCAGAGCCCCTCGGACATTCCCAACGATGTGTTGGCCCAGCTCTCCAACCGGGTGCAGCACGCCCTGCGGGCCTACACTCCCGATGAGCAGAAGGCCGTCCGGGCTGCCGCCCGTTCCTTCCGTAAAAATCCTGCCTTCGATACCGAGGAGGTGCTGATGGCCCTGGGCGTGGGCGAGGCTTTGGTCAGCTTCCTGGACGAAGAGGGTGTGCCCACAGTGGCGGAGAGGGCCTTTATCCTGCCGCCCCAGAGCCTGATGGGCCCGGCGGAGGACAGGGCCGTGCAGAGCCTGATCGTCAGCGACGAGTTTGACCTGAAATACCGGGACAGCGTGGACCGGGAGTCGGCCTATGAGATATTGATGCGGGCAAACGAAGAGCTGGAGCTGCGCCGCCAGCAGGAGGCGGAGGCCGCTGCCGCGGAAAAGCAGCGGCAGAAGGAGGAGGCCGAGGCCGAGAGACAGCGGCTGAAAGAGGAGGCCGCCGCCGAAAAGCAGCGCCAGAAAGAGGCTGCCGCTGCCGAGAAACAGCGCCAGAAGGAGGAGGCCGCCGCCCAGCGTGAGGCGGAAAAGGAGGCCGAGCGCCGGAAAAAGACCATCCAGCGGGCGGCAAGCAACGCCGCGTCCTCCGTGGCCCGTTCCGTCAGCACCAATCTCGTCAACTCCTTCACCGGCGGAAAGACCGTCAGCACCGGCACTATGGCCAAGCGCGCCGCCACCAACGCCCTCAGCTCCGTCATGCGGGAGGGGTCCCAGTCCATCATCCGGGGACTGTTCGGAAACAAGAAGTAAGTAACATACCGCTGATTGCTTTGCATTCAGTCTCAGAGAGCTTTTCCTTCTGGAAAAGCTCTCTGACTGTAGACAAAGCTATCGGCAATGTATAGAGATGCATGGGGAGAGCGCAGAGAGGGGACGGGAGTCCCCTTTCGGCGTTCAATCTATGCTTATTCAGGAGTATTTCTGAATACTCCTGAATAAGTTTTCAAGGCGTCGGACTTTGTCGACGCCTTGAGAGCTTTTCCTTCTGGAAAAGCTCTCTTTTGTAGTGCGCCCGGTGAGCGCCCGTTCTAAAGGGTGAAAGTCCCGAATCCGC
>CAMGRL010000053.1 GCA_946061515.1 uncultured Clostridia bacterium | reverse complement strand
ATAAGAATAGTATATCACATTTTGACCATTTTTGCATTATGCGGTATTGCCTTATGTATAATACAATCATGAAGGAGAAAGCGATATGTCCTTAAAGAAAAATCTGGATGTCAAAGTATTTGAGCAGCTTCGTGAAATGGTGATCCGCAGCGAGTGGACCCCCGGACAGGCTCTCAGTCCCGATGAACTTGCCGCCTTCTTCGGCGTAAGCAAAACCCCGGTGCTGCACGCCCTCAAGCGCATGGAAGAGCAGAAGATGATCAATGTGACCTCGACGGGCCACTTCTACGTTCCCGAATATTCCGAGAAAGACATCTGCGATCTGCTGGAAATGCGGGCTTTACTTGAACGTCAGACCATTCTCAAGCTCAGCACACACCGGGAATCCCTTGATTTTTATGCACTTTCTCTTCTGGTCACGGAGTGTTCCGCAGCAAACAAGCACGGAAACGTGGTGGCCGCCCGGAAAGCAGACATGGAGTTTCACCGGCTTCTTGCTGTTTCCGTCAACAATCCCTATCTAACTGATCTTTATGACCGGATCCTGTCCCAGTTCATTGTGGCCAACTACCTGCTGACAGATCCGACACAGGCGCAGCAGACCATTGCCTCGGATGAGCATGTCACGATCCTTGAGGCGATCAGGGCCGAAGATTATACCGCTGCCTGTGCCGCCATGGATATGCACATTTTCGGTGCAAGGGACAAGATTCTGAAAAAGATGCGTCTGCGTGAGGCAGATTGATTTCCTTGGCAAAAGCCGGAAGTCTCCGGTTTTTGAATAAAATATTTTTTATATTTTTGGAGGATTATCAGAATGAATGTTAGAGACACCGCAAAGAAGCCTTACGGCATTTGCCCCGCTTCCATGACGATTTGGAATGCAGATCAGACCTACAACAAGAAGGGCATGGAAAAATACCTGACTTGGCTGCTTGACAACGGCGCACACTCCATCTCCATCTGCGGCTCCACTGGCGAAAATGTTGCCATGAACATGGAAGAGCAGCGCGAGATCATCGGTCATGTTGCTTCTTTCCTCAACGGACAGGTTCCCCTCATTGCAGGCACCGGCCGTTACGACACGCTCAACACCATTAAGATGAGCAAGTTTGCTGCCGAAGCCGGCTGCGATGGCGTTATGGTCATCCTCCCCTACTATCTCAACCCCCACAAGAAAGCTGTTATGCAGCACTTCCGTGACATCCGCGAAGCCATTGACATCCGTATGATGATCTACAACAACCCCTGGTTCGCCGGCTATGAAATGACCGTTCCCGAGATTATCGAGCTGGTCGAAGACGGCACCATTCAGGACATCAAGGCGGCCCACGGTGATCCCGACCGTGTCCACAAGCTCAAGTTCTACCTGGGTGATAAGCTGAATGTATTTTATGGCCATGACTACTGCGCAGCAGAGTCTCTGCTGGTCGGCGAAGCAGACGGCTGGCTGTCCGGCTTCCCCGCAGTTCTGCCCAAGCAGTGCCGCGCCATCTACGATGCCGCAAAGGCCGGCGACGTGAAGGGCACCATCAAGGCCCAGCAGAATATTCAGCCTTACATTGATTACTTCTTCAACGACAAAGTTAACGGCGTTCCCCACTGGCAGGAGATCTGCAAGTACACGCTGCAGGCACAGGGTCTGGACGCCGGCTGGCCCAGAAAGCCCCTGGGCGAGCTGGACGACGCCAACAAGAAGAAGGTCGAGAAGCTCCTCGCCGATATGGACTGAGCTTAAACTCCGATCCTGCG
The DNA here is from genome assembly GCA_946061515.1 of uncultured Clostridia bacterium. Classification (GTDB taxonomy): domain Bacteria; phylum Bacillota; class Clostridia; order Oscillospirales; family Oscillospiraceae; genus Limivicinus. Next base: position 9,704 of record CAMGRL010000053.1, on the reverse strand, counting down.
CGTAAATATGTGAATAATGATCCGTCGTCCTGCGGCGGATAAAAAAATGAAAAATAAAAAATAAAAAATTAGAAAAGGAGACACTACAATGAAGAAAGTGCTCGCACTCATTCTCGCACTGTGCATGGTTTTTGCCCTGTGCGCGTGCGGATCCAGCGCTCCCGCCGAAACCCCGGCTCCTTCCGAGGCCCCTGCTGAGGCCCCCGCGGAGACTCCTGCCGAGGCCCCCGCTGAGGGTGTTGACCTCTCCAACGCCTCCGTCACCATCATCTGCCCCTATGGCGCAGGCGGCGGCACTGACACCACCATGCGTGTTCTTGCCCAGGCTGCCGAGAAGGTCATCGGCGGAACCTACACCGTTGAGAACCACACCGGCGGTTCCGGCACCACCGGCCTTTATGACTGCCTCGCCGCAGAGCATGACGGCTATACCCTCGCCACCGCTTCTGTCGACCTCATCACGCTGTCTCTTCTCGGCATTGCCGACGATCTGACCCTGGACACCTTTGCTCCCATCTGCATCCTCAACGGTGAGCCCGCTGCCATCATTGTTCCCGCCGACAGCCCGTATCAGACCATTGAAGACTTCGTCCAGGCCGGTATCGACAATCCCGGCACCGTCACCCTGGCCAACGCAGGCGCAGGCAACATCTGGCACCTGGCCGCCATCGGCGTCGAGCTGAAGACCGGTGCTTCCTTCAGCCACATTCCTTACAGCGACGGCACCTCCGCTTCTCTGCCCGCAGTTCTTGCCGGCGACGTTGACGCCGTGATCTGCTCCCCCGCCGAGGCCGCTTCCTTCATTGAAGCCGGCGACCTGAAGGTTCTGGCCGTTGCCGCTGCAGACCGTCTCGCCGCATATCCTGACGTCCCCACCTTCACCGAGAGCGGTGTTGACCTTATCATCATGGCTCTGCGCGGCCTGTGCGTACCCGCAGACGCTCCTGCCGATGTCATTGCCGCCATGCAGGACGCTTTCGCAGAAGTCATTGCCTCCGAGGAGTGCCAGACCCTGCTTGCGGATGCAAATCAGACCTATATGCCCTTTGACGCAGAAGGCACTGCTGAACTGCTTAACGGCATGCGTTCCAACTACGAAGCCATCATCGAAGCTTACCTTGCAAGCGCAGGCTGATCTCTCATAAATACATAAGCAGCCTAGTAACCCGGGGCGTGCACGAACCCGTGCACGCCCTTTTGCTAAAAAGGAGTCACTGCCCATGAAACTAAAACATCTGAATCTGATTTTTTCAGGCGTGTTGATCGTTCTGGCAGGAATTTTCTTTTTTTACGCCGATACCTTTAAGATGCTTCCCGGGCAGGCTGATATAGGCCCAAAAGCATTTCCCAGATTCGTGTCAGTCGTAATTTTGATTCTGGCAATTCTTCTGATCATTACTGAGCTGAAGAAAAATGATCAGACCAAGGTTCAGCTGTTTAATCTGAAATTCCTGATCGGTCTTGTCACTGCTGTTCTTTATTTCCTTCTGTTTAAAACAGTCGGCTTTGTTCTGTGCAGCATGGCTTCCATTTTTATTATGGAAGTACTGCTTCTCAACGAACCCTTCAAAAAGGCCTGGCCCCTGGTCACCGCGGTAGCCATCCTCGCGCCAATCGTAATTCAGCTTATTTTTGGCGTTGCGCTTAAGGTACCCCTGCCCGCCGGTCTTCTTTCATTTCTGTTCTGAGGAGGGAAAGCAATGGTATTCTTTCAATCTCTTCTGACTATTCTTCACCCGTCGATCCTGCTGGTGATGATCATCGGCAGCATTGGAGGCATTGTGATCGGCGCGATGCCCGGTCTGACCTCTGTAATGGGTGTCACTTTGCTTCTGCCCTTTACCTACGGTATGGATGCAACCACCGGCATGGCCATGCTGCTTTCCATCTCCTTCGGCGCGATCTATGGCGGTTCGATAACAGCCATCCTGATCGGTACCCCCGGCACACCCGCTTCAGCGGCAACCATGATAGAAGGCCGCCAATTCGCGGCCAGAGGCGAGGGCGGAAGAGCTCTCGGCATCTCCACTGTTTCCTCCTGGGTCGGCGGCACAATAAGCGCCATCATGCTTATTCTGATCGCTCCGCAGCTGGCCAAGCTCGCTTTGAAGTTCGGCGCCCCTGAGTATTGTACTCTCTGCCTTTTCGGTCTTACGATCATCGCTTCCATATCGGGAAAAAGCTTGCTTAAAGGGGCCATTGCCGGCTTCCTGGGCCTGCTTATTTCCACCATCGGCATTGATCCGATGACCGGTTTCTCCCGCTTTGCTTTTGGAAACATCAATCTGTACAGTGGTCTTCAGACTGTCCCGCTGATGATCGGTCTATTTGCGATCAGCCAGGTTTTCGTCAACCTGAAAGACGGCGTGGAACAAAATGTCATTACCCAGAAAGTCACCAGCATTCTCCCGTCCTGGTCTGATTTAAAGCAGTCTCTTCCCGTTGCCATTCGCAGCGGTTTCATCGGTACTTTTATTGGTATTATCCCCGCAGCCGGCGCAGACATTGCCGCCTTTGTCTCTTACGACGTGGCAAAAAAACTCTCCAAACACCCCGAAGCCTTTGGTACGGGCTGCATTGAGGGCCTTGCCGCCCCTGAAGCCGGCAACAACGGCGACACCTCCGGCGCGCTTGTTCCCATGCTGACGCTGGGTGTTCCCGGAGACGCAACCGCTGCCGTGCTTGTGGGCGCTCTTACGCTTCACGGCCTTCAGCCCGGTCCCACCCTCTTTACCAAGGACATTGTGGTTGTAAACAACATTTTCGCCAGCGCCCTGATCGCCAATCTGCTCTTCCTTATTTTTGGCCTTTTGGGGATCCGCGTTTTTATCAAGATCATTCAGATCAAACCTTACATCCTGACGCCGATTATTTTTGTTCTTTGCATCATCGGTTCCTTTGCCCTGCGCAACAACATCTTTGACGTAGGCGCCATGCTGGTTATTTCGGTGATTGGCTACTTCTTTGTCTATCTTGAAATTCCCATTGCTCCCATCGTTCTTGCTTTGATCCTCGGTCCCATGTTTGAAAGCAATATGCGCCGTTCGCTTCTGCTTTCCAAGGGCAGCTTCTCTATTTTCTTCACCCGTCCGATTTCTCTCTTCTTCATTTTGCTGGCCGTTATTTCTCTGCTGTGGCCGATCCTGCGCAAAAAGCTGGAAAAGGAGACCGGAACCTCCCTTTAATTTCTGAAATGGATTGACCGGCTGAAACCCGTTTCAGCCGGTCAAGTAAACGATGATTAAATCGGCAAGAGCGGATCGCGAGAAAATTTGCGTTCTGATGATGGCACTTTTTTGCAGGAATACTTTGTGTATTGCAAGAAAAAGTGACGAAATCAGGGCGCAAATTTTCCGGGAGTCGCCGAAGGCGATTTATTCAGCGTTTACTCAAAGCGTCGATGTCGTTCGACGCCTTGACAATTTATTCAGTGTATTCGATAATACAGCTGAATAAGCATGGATTGAACGCCGAAAGGGGACTCCCGTCCCCTCTCTGCACAGCTTGTCAAAAAAGTCCTGCCAGGACTTTTTTGACCGCTTCAACCGCCGAGCGTTTTGAATCCTTCAAAACGCTGCTTCGCCCAAAAAGCTTGAAATTTCAAGCTTTTTGGCGGCGGGTTATTGTAACGCGAGGCGGGTCTTAACCCCCTCGCGCTCCCCCGCGACTCTGTTGTTGACGATTTAAGCATAGTTTTTTGTCAGTCTCCGCAGAAAGGGGACTCCTGTCCCCTTTCTGCACTCTCCCCTTGCCCCATGCAGCTCTATACACAGCCGATAGCTTTGTCTACAATCTGACCGGCTGAAACCCGTTTCAGCCGGTTTTTCCAAGATATCCCAAAGGAGTTTTTGCATGAATTATCGCTTTCATCTTACGCGTGATCAGTATCTCGCCACACTGAAAGCTGAATTGAAGGCACAGTGTCTCGACCCTCTGCACCTGCTGGTGTCCTTTCTGCTCACTGTTGTACAGTTCGCGTGGATCGTCTTTCTGTTCACGCATGCAGGCCTGACAGAACAGGTGAAGCTGATTTTATCCCTCGCCTCCGCGGCTTTATTTGGAGCCACGCTCTGGTGGAACCTTGCGCTTAACAGCCGCGCAAAGCGAAAACTCCGCGCAATTGAAAAAGCGGGATACCTGTATCAGGATTTTACCTCTTTGATCCGGATCAAGGTAGACGACGGTGTTTTGAAAATCTATGGCGGAAAAAACAAGCTCTCCTACGACTGCGCCTATCTCCGCGGCTTTTCCTTTGTGGGAGAAATGCTTGCGCTGATTTTTTCCAACGGGCAGGCTGTTCATCGCATTCTCATCCCGATCTCCACTTTCGGAGGCCGCAGTGAAGCGGCCGCGTTCGCCAGGAAGCTTGAAGATATCGGCGCCTACGCGGACGAAGAGCTGGCAGAAGATCCGGACTGTGTTGTGGAATATGTATCTACCGAAAAAGAATTTGTTTCCGATTATGTCCGGTGCTGCCGCACCGCATACCGCACCCCCTACATGCTGACCGCCTCTTTTCTCCTGAAGGTGCTGCTGGCAGTATTTTTGGTGTGGTGTGTGTGCAACGGGACGATCACAGGCACAGTATGGCAGTTTACGGCCTGCCTTGCCGCTTTTCTGCTTCTCTCCCGCCCGCTCCTTGTTTTCAGTCCCCTGATCCGCCTTTCCGCCGGACAATATGCAAAAACGCTGTTTTCCGGCGCAGAGCGCATGACTTTCCGTGTTTCCGTTGACTCCCAATATCTGACGATCGTTTCAGACACTTTCTGCAATCGCTTTTCCCTGGAGCGGGTCTCTGTTGTTGAGAAGACCGCTCACGCTCTGTATGTATATCTGCGCGGCGGCATCATCCAGGCCATACCCGCAAAAAATACAGACGCCCACGCTCTGTCCCGCTGCTATGTGCTGCTGCAGGCGCAGGCAGAAATGAATAAGCGGCAGCGCAAAAATTTCAGCATACTTCGCAGGGGGAACAAAGAATGAATATTTTGGTCATCTGTGTGAAATTTCCCGAGGGCTTCAATCAGGACTTCCGCGACCGTCTCGCCCAGGCTGCGCCTGGCGCGAATATTGTCTATCTGGAAGACGATACGCGCAGCGAGCAGGAGCGGATCTCGCTTCTGGAGCAGGCCGATATCATTATCGGTTGGTTTCCCGGGGAGTGGATGCGGTATTGTAAGCGCGTAAAACTGATCCATCTGGACAGTGCTGGCGCGGACACGCTGATCGACAACCCGGACTTCCCCGAGGGAGCAGTCCTCTGCAACGTGTCCGGCGCCTACGGCCAGATCATGGCCGAACATGCTCTTGGTCTGCTGATGGCAATATGCCGCCGCATTCCGTATTATTACAGTAATATGGCGAAGCATAGCTGGCAGCGGGGCAAGCCGGATAAGCCCATTGAGGGCAGTAATGTTCTGATCCTCGGCGCCGGAGACATCGGGACCCATGCGGCACGCTTTCTCCGCCCCATGCTGGGCAGCGGGACCATTACCGGCGTCCGCCGCGTACCCCGGGCGGTACCGCCGGAGTATGACGCTATGATCACCTTTGAAGATCTTGACCAGGCTCTGGTCCAGGCGGATATCGTGATCTGTGCCCTGCCCTCAACCCCACAGACTGCCGGGCTCCTGCATGCGGATCGTCTGCGGCTCATGAAGGCAGACGCGGTTCTCATCAACGTCGGCCGGGGCTCTCTGATCCCCCTTGACGACCTGAACACTGTTTTGCGGGAAGGGCATTTTTACGGTGTGGGCATTGATGTGGCCGAGCCTGAGCCCATTCCGGCCAATCATCCGGTGTGGGACTGTGAGCAACTGATCATCACGCCCCACGCGGCCGGGATAGCACTGTCTCAAACCTCTCCCACCTATCAGCGTGTTTTTGATATCATTATGGAAAATATCGCGAATTTTGTTAACGGCAAGCCCTTGAACCACGTTGTTGACCGTGCCACCGGTTACCGGCGACTGTGAGCTGCGGCAAATCTCCGGTCCAACCATCCAGTGGATATGGTTTCGCCGAAAAATGAATGAACATAAGGAGAATGTAAAATGAAAAAGCCCAAAATCCTTGTTGTAGGCAGTTTTATGATGGATCTGATCGCTACAACCACCCGTGCGCCGAAAGAGGGTGAAACTGTGATCGGTCTCAAATTTCGCACCGCGCCCGGCGGAAAAGGCGCAAATCAGGCCGTACAGTGCGCCCGTCTCGGGGCGGAGGTCACAATGGTCGGCCGCGTTGGCGGCGACGCCTTCGGGGAAGTACTGGTGGATTCAGCCAGAAGCGTCGGGATCGATGTCTCTCATGTGACCGTAGACCCGGAAGAGTCCACCGGCGTTGCGCAGATCACGCTTGAGGTCAGTGAAACAAACGCCCTCAACCGCATCACCGTCTGCCCCGGCGCAAACTTTACCATGACCCGGGAACATATTGCCTGGTTGGAGAAGGAAATCAGAAATTACGACATTGTTATGATGCAGCTCGAGCTGCCCATGGAGATCATTGAGACTGTGGCGCGGTGGGCCAAGGCCGCCAATGTGCCTGTAATGCTGAATCCCGCCCCGGCCGCCCCGCTGAGCGACGGCCTGTTGTCCTGCGTCACCTATCTTTCGCCCAATGAGCACGAAGCTGCTTTGTTGGCCGGCCACGGGATCGATGTTTCCAACGGCATCAACATGGAGGACGTGAAAGTCGTTTCCGACTGGTTTGCCCAGCGCGGCGTTTCAAAGCTCATCATCACCATGGGCGAAAACGGCTCCCTGATCGTGGGCAGAGATCATATCGGTCATACCAATTCTGTCCGCATGGAACGGGTGGTGGACACCACAGCCGCCGGAGATTCCTTTGTTGCCGCCTTTTGTGTGGGGCTTACCGCGGGGCTTCGGGAAGAGGATGCCCTTGCCTTTGCAAGCCACGCCGCAGCCATCACGGTGACGCGTATGGGCGCGACCCCCAGTCTGCCCACCATCGAAGAGGTTCAGGCCCTGATCCGCCAGCGCGGGACCGCGTGCTTTGATCCTGAGATGCTGAACGCGTTGAAGTAAACATGCGGAATAACCGGTATGCGTTTGACCCAAAGCACCATATAAAAAAGTAGAAAACATATCTGCCATAAAACGGGCTGCAGCAAAAATGCTGCTGCCCGTTTAATACTATTTGCCGGGAAAAACTAACCGTTCGGCTAGGGTGTTTTTCGCCGCTCCATTTTATAATGACAGTATAGTAGGGAAAGTGTACGTTTTTGACCGCCCGGAATACCGGACGGAGAATGTTTGATTCGAGGAGGAATAAAAATGAAAAGAACCTATGGTGCAAAAACCCTTGCCTTGCTTTTGGTTTTGCTGCTGGCCCTGGGCTGCACCGGCTGCGGCTCATCCGGGGGAAGCGGAGAAGAAGCGGACAGTCCCCTGGTGGGGTACTGGGTATGCACCGGGCTGGACATCGGCGAACAGCTGGACGAGGAGGGCATCCGCTCCCTGCTGGGTGTGGACGGCTCAGAAGTGATCTCCCTGCACCTGAGCAGCGACGGCCAGGCGGAAATCGTTGTTTTCGGTGAGCGATTCAGCGGCAGCTGGGCGGAAGGCGAGAACGGAGGCAAGGTCACCATCCCCGGCGAGGATAGCCCCCTCATGCTTGCTCTGCGGGAAGACGGCAATCTGAGCCTGACCATGGAGGCGGACGGCCAGTCCATGCCCGCGACCCTGTCCCCTGTGGACAGCCGCCCGGCGGTCTTTGACCGGGAGTCTCAGCCGGAGCCCGAAGAGATCGACCTGACCGGCTTCTGGACTTGCACAGGCTTGGACATGGGTTTTGACGAGGTAATGGATGAGGAGGGCATCGCCGCCACCTTCGGCGTAAGCGCCGACAGTCTCATGTCCCTGCGTCTGCGGGAAAACGGCACCGCCTGGATCATCTATTTCGGCGAGGCCGCCGGCGGCGTCTGGGAGGAGACCGAAGACGGCTTTGACCTGCATCTGACCGGCAGGGCAGACCTTGACCTATCCTTCTATCTCTGGCCCGACGGGACCCTGGAATACGAGACGGAGGAGGACGGCGCGGCGTTTCTCTTCACGCTTGAAAAATCGGAGAGCACGCCCAAAGCCTTTGAGACCGCGGCGCTGCCGCTGCTGGATGTCTCCTATACGCCGGAGCAGACCCTGGCCATGTCCAATCTCATGCTGGGGGGAGAATTCACCTTTGTGGGCGACACGCTGTACGGCCTCTACTTTTACAACGGCAACCAACGAAAGATGATTTCCTTCCGTTTTGGCGCCAGTCAGGAGCAGGATAAACGGATAACGGATTTTCAGGATTTTGACATGGAGGGCAGCCCCACCTTTCTCCAGGAAGTCAATGGCTGCCTGTATTATATCTGCACCGGCAGCAGCGGCAGTAAGCTGTGCCGGATCAATCTGGACGGCAGCGGCCGGACGGTGCTCTATGACAAGGACTGCAGCTATCTGCAGGTCTGCGGCGATGTGATGTACTTTACGGATGAAAACCACCGCCTTGTCCGCTCCGATCTGGACGGACAGAATGTCACCACCTTGATCGCGAAAGAGCTGTACTACACCTACTGTCTGGGCGGCGACTGGTTTTTGTTCCAGGACGACGCCGACGGGGAGAGTCTGCATATCGCCAATCTGAAATACGGCTTTGAGCAGCGGCTCAGTACAGGAAAAGCCTATGGCTTTGTTGTGGACGGCAATTATCTCTATTTTGTGGATATAATCGATGATGAGAGTGAAATGGGGCACCTGACCCGGATCAACCTGGACACCATGGAGACCCAGGTCTCGGAGAAGCTTACATACAGCATGATTTCAATCATGGGCGACCGGATATACAGCAATTCCTACAACGTCTCCGTGGAAAAGGAAAACTGGAAAGAGCTGGATGACGAAGGCTGGGACCTCTGCGGTTACCGGGTCTACTATATGGACGAACACACTCAACTCTGCCTGTATTTGAATGAAGACCTACTTATCGAGCAGTATGCGATCTATTCGGACGGCACTTTCACCACGTTCTGAACAGCGTAAAGCAGAAAGAAGGGGAAACAGGTGCGCAGAATCATCATCAACATGAAGGATTTTATTTTTTCCGACGCTGTGGCCCAGTCTCTGCGCGCGGATCCCCGGGGAGATTTTACGGTGCAGAACGCGGCCTCGCCGGAGGAAGTCCGGCAGTACAGCCGTCTGTGCGAGCCTTTCGCCGTACTGCTGGAGGTGACCCGGTATCCGTCCTACGGTCTGGAGGAGCGGCTGAAGCTCCGGGACCAGGTCAAGGCGGACAATCCGGACTGCAAAATCGTCCTGGTGGTGGACGAAAACTCGGAAGAGGAGCTGGCCCGGCAGGTCAGGCACGCAAAAAAAGAGGGCCTGATCGACCAATTCATCTATGCCTCCGTCAGCGCAAGCTACCTTGTGGCGCTGATGGACACACTATAGATAATATGGTATAATGTAACACTTTTAAAAAGGAGAGATCAATATGGGACTTATCAGAGCAGCATTGGGTTCCGCCGGCGGCGTACTGGCCGACCAGTGGAAGGAGTATTTTACCTGTGAAGCCATCCCCGCCAATATTCTGGCGGTGAAGGGGCAGAAGCGCGCCTCCGGCCGCTCTTCCAACGTGAGAGGCAGCGACAACATCATCTCCAACGGCTCCATCATCGCCGTGGCCGACGGCCAGTGCATGAT
>CAMGRL010000052.1 GCA_946061515.1 uncultured Clostridia bacterium | reverse complement strand
TCGCTGACCGCCTGGGTACGGCTCTCGTTGGACCAGCTGTGCCCGCTGCCGGCGGACTGCATCAGCTGCAGGTAGTCGATGACCACCAGGTCCAGGTTGGGCACCCGGCGGCACTGGGCATTCATGTCCGACACGGTCAGGGTGGGGTTGTCGTCAATTCGTATATTCGTCGTGCTCAGGGACTGGGCCGCCTCGGCAATATCCCGCCACTGCTGCTCGGACAGCTGACCGGTGAGCAGGTTCTGGGAGGGGACCAGCGCCGCTCTGGACAGAAGGCGGGTGACCAGCTGCTCTCTGGACATTTCCAGTGAGAAGATCGCCACCGTCTTTTTCAGGTTCAGCGCCGCGTAGAGGGCCATGTTCAGGGCGATACTGGTTTTGCCCATACCGGGGCGCGCGGCCACCAGAATCAGCTCCGATTTGTTCAGGCCCAGAATGGTCCGGTCCAGGTCCGGCAGGCCGGTGGAGATACCCGGGATCTTGCTGCCGGAGTTTGCGGCCTCGGACAGCTGGTCGAACACGTTCTGCACCACGGAGGAAATGGGCATCAGTCCGCCCACGTTCCTGCCCTGGCGCAGGGCGTAGATCTTCCGCTCCGCCGCCTCCAGCATGGCCTCCGCCTCGCCGGAGCCCTCGTAGACCATGTTGTTGATCTCGTCCGCCGCTTCTCCCAGCCGGCGCAGCAGCGCCCGGTCCCGGACAATGGCGGCATACTCCAGCACGTTGGCGGCTGTGGGGGTGATGCGCATGACCTCCGCCACATAGCCCTCGCTGTTCTCGTCATAGACGCCCCGGACCTTCATCTGATCCAGCACCGTTACCGGGTCAATGGTCTGTCCGTAGGCGAACATGGTGTACATTGTCTCGTATATATCGCGGTTGAGCTTAATATAAAACTCGTCCGCTTTCAGCTTTTCCAGCACCTCAGGAATACACCTGGGGTCTATGAGCATGGAGCCCACCACGGCCTGCTCCGCCGGGGCGGAATAGGGGGTCTTTTTGCCCAGCAGCTCCTCCACTTGCCTCACCTCTGTTCTGCGCGCCCGGGGCGCGTGAAATTATCCTTCCACCACCAGCAGATTGATGGTTCCGCTGACCTCGTAGCCCAGCTTGGCCTTGACGGTGAAAGCGCCGAAGGTCTTGATGGGGTCGGCCTGAACGATCTTGTTCTTCTCGATGTCGATATCAAACTGTTCTTTCAGGGCCTTGCTGATCTCCTGAGAGGTGACAGCGCCGAAAAGCTTGCCGCCGCTGCCGGCCTTGGCCCGGATGATGACCTGAACGCCGGAGAGCTTTTTGGCATTCTCCTCGGCCTGGGCCTTTTCCTTGGCCATCTGAGCGGCCTTGGCCTTTTCTTTCAGCTTGAGGGCGTTTATATTGTCGGCCGTGGCCTCGGTGGCCAGCTTCCTGGGCAGCAGATAGTTGCGGGCGTAGCCGTCGGAGACCTCTTTCATCTCGCCCTTTTTGCCCTGACCTCTCACGTCAACATTAAAAATCACTTTCATTTATCCAAAACTCCTTTCGTTTATACCATCTTATTTGTCCAGATATTCGTCTATGGCCCCGTGTACCTTCTTTACGGCCGTGTCCAGATCGCAGTTGGCAAATTGCGCCGCCGCCGCGCTGCGGTTTCCGCCGCCACCCAGCTTTTCCATGATGATCTGCACGTTCAGCTCGCCGATGGAGCGGGCGGAGGCAAAGGTCCCGCCCTTTCCGTCCGGCGCGATGACGATGGAGGCGTCCACGCCGGAGATGTTCAGCAGCTCGTCCGCCGCCTGGGCCGCCACCACCCGGTCCTGAGGCGCTTTCGGGGCGGCGATGGCCACCTTGCGGTAGAGCTCCGCGCTCTGCAAAATCTTGTAGCGGGCCACGGTGTCGGCCATATCGGTCTGCAAAAGCCGCTTCACGTCGGTGGTGTCCGCCCCGGCCCGGCGCAGATAGGCCGCCGCGTCAAAGGTGCGCTCGCCGGTGCGGATGGTAAAGCTCTTGGTGTCCAGCACGATGCCGGCGAGCATGGCCTCCGCCTCACAGCGCAGGATGTCGGACTGCTCCGCCACCTCCTGCAGGATCTCCGTCATCAGCTCGCAGACGGAGGAGGCGTAGGGCTCGATAAAGCCCAGGGCTGCGTTGTGGATATAGGTGGCCGCCACCCGGTGGTGGTCGATCACCGCCACCCGGTTGCAGGCTTCCAGCAAATTGGGGTCCTCTACCTGCTCAGGCCGGTTGGTGTCCACCACCACCAGCAGGGTGCGCCCGTCGGCCATGAGCATAGCCTCGTCGCAGTCGATGAAGGCTTCCCTGTACTCCGGCTCCCGGCGCAGTCGGTCAATCAGCTGGTGGGAGGCGTTTCTGTCCAGGTCGATGACGATATGGGCCTTTACACCGCACTTTCTGGCCAGACAGCAGACGCCTACGGCGCTGCCCACGCTGTCCAGATCGGCAAAGCGGTGGCCCATGACCAGCACCTTGGAGGAGTCCCGGATCAGCTCGGCCAGGGTGTTGGCCATGACGCGGGATTTGACCTTGGTGCGCTTTTCCACCTCGGAGCCCCGGCCGCCGTAAAACTCAAAGCTGAGCCGGTTTTTGATGACCGCCTGGTCGCCGCCCCGGGACAGAGCCAGCTCAATGCCCATGTTGGCAAACTGCAGCGCCTCGCTCAGATTGGCGGCGTCCACGCCCAGGCCGATACTGATGGTGGCGTTAATGCCGCTGGGGCTCTCCACCTGGTGCACGTCCTCAATGATTTTGAACTTGCGGTCCTTCATGCCCTCCAGCCAGCGGTTTTCGAAGATGACCAGATACCGGTCCCGGTCATAGCGCTTGATGATGCCGCCGTTTTCCTCGCACCACTGGTTCAGCTTGTCCTCCACCGCGTCCCGGATGTCGTTTTTGATCCGGTCCGGCTGGTTCTTGGTCAACTCGTCCAGGTTGTCGATGACGATCACCGCCGCCACCGGTCTGGACCGCTCGTATTCCAGGCGGATATTGTCGTAATCCGTCACGTCCACCCAGTAGGTTATGCCCATGAAGGCGCTGCTCTCGTCGTTATTGGCGGAGCGGATGATGTTGCCGTGGAGCTGGTATTTTCTGCCGCTGACTTCCAGCAGAGAGGGAAACTGGTTTTTCCCCTCCAGCAGCCATTTGCCGCTGAACTCCGGCACCATGTCGGAGATCCGTGCGTCCACCCGGGTGCCTGTGCTGCCGCACATGTCGAAGAACATCTCGTTGCCCCAGACGATGCGGGAGTCGTCCAGCCGGAACACCGCGATGGGCAGGGGAAAATTCATCAGGGTATTGTTCTTGGCGTTCTCCGTGTCGTAGGTCACAGCTTCGATGTAAGCCGTCAGCTGCTTTGCCCTTTTGCGCTTGGCAAACTGGGCGTAGACCAGCAGCAGCAGAATGACGCCGACTTCCGCCGCGGCAACGATATACAGCTTGAAAAACAGGTTCACCGCCGCGAAAACCACCAGGAAGAACACATACATTCCCACGCCCGGTTCGGCCAGTCTCTGCAAATTTTTGTTCACCGGTCTGCGCCTCCAAATCCGTTCCCGTATTAGTCATAGTACCAGATAGTACATTATATCAAATCTGTTTCCCCTTTACAACAAATAATTTACGCTCTCCGGCGGATAATAAGCACAGAAAACAACGATCATTTGATGAACGGAGAGTGCTGATGAAAGCTGTGATCATGGCCGGCGGCGAGGGAAGGCGGCTGAAAAGTGTGACCGGGGATCTGCCCAAACCCATGGTGCCCCTGCTGGGCCGGCCCCTGATGGAGCATATCCTGCTGCTTTTGAAAAAGCACGGCATTACGGAGATCTGCGCCGCGGTGAAATACCGGCATGAGGACATCTCCTCCTTTTTCGGCGACGGAAGCCGCCTGGGTGTGCATTTGCAGTACCGGGTGGAGGAAAAGGCCCTGGGCACGGCGGGTGGCGTGAAAAACTGCGCCGGTTTTTACGGGGAGGAGGACGTGCTGGTCATCAGCGGCGACGCCGCCTGCGATTTTGACCTCTCTTCTCTCATCCGCGCCCACAAGGAGGGACGCCCCGCCGTCACCATGGCCCTGTACAAACACCCGGAGCCCCTGCGCTACGGGCTGACCGTAACGGACAGCGAGGGCCGGGTCCGGGCCTTTATCGAAAAGCCGGACTGGCCCCGGGTGGTGACGGATTTGGTGAACACGGGGATCTACATCCTCTCCCCAGGCGCCATGGCCCTGGTGCCGGAGGGGCGGCCCTATGACTTTGCCAAGGATCTGTTCCCGGAGCTGCTCCGCCGGGGCGAGCGGCTCACCGGCCTGGCCATGGAGGGCTACTGGTGCGATGTGGGCACGCCCCTGTCCTATTATCAGTGCTGCGTGGACGCGCTGGAGGGAAAATTGAAGCTGGACATCCCCCCGGAATTTCTCCCCGCCGCGCCGAAGGAAGCGCCGGAGAGTGAGGAGGAGGGGCTGGACTGCCCCTGCAAGGACCGGGCCGGGCTGATGGGCACGCTGGCGGAGCTGATGATGGACATGGGGGCGGATTACGCCGACGGCATCCGGCTCCACGGCAAGGACTACGAGCTGCACATCTCCCCTTCCGCCGTCCGTTCCGCCGTGCATGTGGCCGTCAGCTCCCCGGACGCGGAGTTTGCCAAAGAGCTGGCCCTGTCGGCAAAGGATCTGATTCAAGCCTTGGATATGTAATGACAACGAACTGCCTGCCCCAATATCCGTTTGGGGCAGGCAGTTAAAAACATTGATTACAGGCGCAGGGCCCAGTCGCCGTAGTCGATGACGCCGCTGCCGTGGCAGAGCCGGCCCTCGGCCTTCAATTCCCGGAACGCGTCCCGCATCCGCGGGATGATGTCCGGCTCCACATCCAGCCCGAAATGGGCCGGGAACACCCGTTTTACGGGCAGTTCTGCGATTTTCTCCAGAGAGCGGAGATACTCCTCCGGGTCGGTGGTGGGAAAATAGGCGGCCAGGGTCTTTTTGTACACCAGATCGCCGGTGTAAAGGCTGCCCCGCTCACTCTCCCAGAAGCACATATGCCCCGGGGCGTGTCCCGGCGTGTGCAGCACCTGGATTTTCCGTCCGCCCAGGTCGATCACGTCCCCGTCCCGGAGCAGCCGGGTGGGCGTCCCTTGAAAAATCTCATATTTGCTCAGATCAAAGCCCTTTGGCAGGGTGCAGCCGTGGGCAAAGCAGTCTATAATCTCCTGCCGCGGCTGGGGAAAGCCCTCGGTAAGCCAGGACAGCTCCGCCGGATGGGCATAAAAGTCCGGGAAATACCGGTGTCCGCCGATGTGATCCCAGTGTACATGGGTAGCCACGGCGGTGACGGGCTTGTCCGTCAGCTCCCTCACCACTTCACTGATATCGCAGACGCCCAGGCCGGTGTCGATCAGCAGACTGCGCTCCGACCCCTCCAGCAGATAGCAGTGGGTCTTTTCCCAGTGCCGGTACTCGCTGATGATGGTGGTATCCTCTTCGGCCCTGTCAATGGTGAACCAGTCGTTCATGGCGGCAGCCTCCGCTTAAACGAGCCGGTTGGTCAGGGTGCCGATGTCCTCAATATACACGTCCACCAGGTCTCCGGGCTTGAGCCAGACCTTTTCCTGCTCCTCCAGGGCCACGCCGCTGGGCGTGCCGGTGAAAATCAGGTCGCCCGGCTCCAGGCGGATGTATTTGGAGGCGTAACTGACGATCTGGGCGCAGGAGAAGATCATTTCGTCGGTGCTGCCGTTCTGGCGCAGGACGCCGTTGACATAGCTTCTCACATTTTTTCCGCTTTCCGGGTCAAAGCTGTCCGCCGTGACGATGCAGGGGCCGCAGGGGCCGAAGCCGGGCATGGTTTTCCCGATGAGCCACTGGCCGCTGCGCATCTGAGCGTCCCTTACGCTGAAATCGTTGCCGCAGGTGTAGCCGAAGATAAAGTCCTTCGCCTCCTCCGGGCTCACATTCCAGGCGGTTTTGCCCATGACGATCACCAGCTCCGCCTCGTAGTCATAGCTGCTCTCCCAGAGCGGCAGGGTCACGTCCGTTCCCGCGGGGACCAGGGCGTTGTCAAACTTGGAAAACAAGATGGGGTATTCCGGCAGCTTCATGTTCACGCCTTCGGCGTGGGCGCGGTAGTTCAGGCCCACGCACACCAGCTTGCCGGTTTTGTTCACCACGTTGGCAAAAACCGGCGTGTCCACTAAAGGCAGGCTCTCGTCCATAGCGATGCCGGACAGCTCGTCCAGGCCGGTCCCCCGGATCACCGTGTCCATGTTCCCGGCAAAACCGGCGGCCGTGGCGTCCACCATGCCCCGGGCCGTGTCTATGGCGAGATGGATTTCCCCGCCTGATACAATATTACAAAGCTTCATTGATCTGACCTCCGCAATTTTTGAGGTCATTATACATCATTCGCCCGCCGTCTTCAAGACAGAGCATTGAGCAATTCTCCCCACAGCTCCACCAGCTTAAAGCGCAGCACATAGCCATCTTCCTCGGTGACGATGGCCAGGTCCTCTCCGTTCAGAACGCTCTGCACCTCTTCACTCTCCGCCGCGGACAGGCAGAGGGGCGGAAACACCACGCACCACCAGTTTTTTCCCTCACCCTCGCCCAGAATGACCCGCAGGGACTCATAACGCCCGGCAGGCAGGGTAAAGCCCTCGTACTCCCGGGTAGGGTAGCTCTCCCGGCTGAGGGTGACGCTGACCTGGCGTCCCTGGGCCGCAGCCCCCGCCGCTTCGGCGATGCCCTCCAGATTTTCCGTGATGATCTGCCGGGCCTGCTGCTGGTTCTCCGCGTTTTCCAGCACCGGCGTCAGATAGGCCAGCACCGCGTCCCGCACCTCCAGCTTGATCTCCTGCTCCTCCGCCGCGTCGGAAACGGCGATGACGTGCAGCCGCACCAGCGCCGAGCCGATGGACTGCTGCCGGGACTGGGCCCAGGTGCCGGCGCAGAGGGTCAGGCTCAGGGCCATCAGAGCCGCGATCTCCCAGGCTCTCAGACTTTTCTTCTTGCTTTTTTCCATAAAACAAACCGCCTTTTACTATGTATTTGCTCATAGTATCGGCGGTTTTTTCAACTTTTATAACAGGCGGTCCACTGCTTCTGTCACACAGCAGAAGCCGTATTCCTTCTGCAGGTCGGCACAGGCCGTCTCCGCCTGCCCCCGGTCCTGAAATACGCCGAAAACGGCGGAGCCGGTGCCGGTCATCACCGCGCCCAGGGCGCCGTGGTCCAGCAGCTGCCCTTTGATCTGGCTGACAGTGCGCATGCGCCGGTCGCCCACATCCTCAAAGACGTTGTACATTCTGCGGCAGAGCTCCGGCAGGCTGCCCTTTTCCAGGGCGGCGATCAGTCCGGCGGTGTCCGGGTGGCCTTTCAGGTGCACGCTGTCCAGCTTTTTAAACAGCTCCGGCGTGGAGATGGAAAAGTCCGGCTTGCATACCGTGATAAAGCAGGGGGGCATCGGCGGCAGCGGGCTGAGCTTCTCTCCCCTGCCGGTGGCCAGCATGGTGCCGCCCACCAGACAGAAGGCCACGTCCGAGCCGGTCTCCGAGGCCAGGGATATGAGTTCTTCTGTGCTCAATTTCCCTTCAAAGGCCCGGTTCAAGCCCCGCAGCACCGCCGCCGCGTCGGCAGAGCCGCCGCCCATCCCCGCGCCAACGGGGATATTCTTGCGGATGTCGATGCTGACGCCCTTGTCCCGCTCTCCCACGGCTTCCAGATATTTCACGGCCGCTTTGACAGCCAGATTCCTCTCGTCTCCGGGGATAAAACGCAGGTTGCTCCTGGCCGAGACCCCTTCGCCCTCTCCGATGGTGATGGTCAGCTCATCGCAGAGGGAGACGGTCTGCATGATCATCACCATATCGTGATATCCGTCCTCCCGTTTGCCGGTCACATCCAGGGAGATATTGATTTTTGCGTACGCGTTTTCCTTGATTACCACAGGCAGCCTCTCTTTCACTCGAACAGATATACCCGCAGCTCATAGGGTCTGGCCGTAAAGCCGTTGGCAATCACAAAGTTGTGCTCGTAGTTTGCCAGCACCAGGCTGCCCTTGGCCAGCTCCAGCTCCTCCGGCGCGTCAAAGCGCAGCAGCTCCGAGGAGAAGGAGCAGATCACCAGCAGCCGCTGCCCGTTCAGGCTGCGCCGGTAGACGTAAAAATTTTTGTCCTCCGGCATAAGTTCCCGGTAATCCCCGTATAGGGCCACCGGGGTCTCCTTGCGGAACTTCAGCAGCTTCCGGTAAAAATTCAGCAGAGAGTTGGGGTCCTCCTCCTGGCTTTTCACATTGATCTCCGTGTAATTCGGATTCACATAGAACCAGGGGACGCTTTCGGAAAAGCCGGCGTTTTTCTCATCCGACCACTGGACAGGCGTTCTGGCGCTGTCCCGGCTGGAGCGCTGCACCAGCTCCAGCACCTTTTTCTTCGGCAGGACCTTGGACAGGATGGCGGCGTTATTCTTGCTCATCACATCCAGATACATGTCCAGCCGGGGGAGCTGGATGTTCAGCATACCGATTTCCTGCCCCTGGTAGATGAAGGGCGTGCCCCGCTGGAGAATGTACATGGCGGCCAGCATTTTCCCGCTCTCCGTGTGGTACTTCTCGCTGCCGTAGCGGCTGATGATGCGGGGATGGTCGTGGTTCTCGATATACAGGGCGTTCCAGGCCCGGCCCTCAAAGGCGGTCTGCCACTGGGTGAAGGCCTTTTTCATCTTCACCAGGTTGAAGGGCCGCTGGATGATATCGGTCATGAAGCAGTCCGCTTCCATGTGGGAAAAGCCGATCATCTCATCCAGCACCTTGCCCGGCCCCTCCGTCACATAGCGCAGGGCCACGTCCGGCGTGGTCATGGGGCTTTCGCCCACAGTGAAGCAGTCGTAATAATCCAGTACATCCCGCTTGAACTCTTTCAGATAATCATACACCTTGGGCCGGTTCACAAAGTGCTTCATGCCGTTGGCGATGGGGCTTTGGGGGTAAGTGCTGGGCAGGCCCGGGGTCTTGGAGATAAAGGTGATCACGTCCTCCCGGAAGCCATCCACCCCCATGTCCAGCCAGAAACGCATGATCTTTTTGACTTCCTGGCGCACCTTGGGGTTATCCATGTTCAAATCGGGCTGCTTCTTGGCGAACAAATGCAGATAAAATTCGTCTATATTATTGTCATACTCCCAGGCCCCGCCCTCAAAGATGCTGGTCCAGTTGTTGGGCGGCAGGAGCTTGCGGCCCTTCCTGCGGCCGGGGCGCCAGTAATAGTAGTCGTGGTAGGGGTTGTCTTTCCCCTTGCGGCTCTCCTTGAACCACATGTGCTCATCGGAGGTGTGGTTCACCACCAGGTCCATGAACACCCGCATTCCCCGCGCATGGGCCCCGTCCAGCACCTGTTTGAACACCTCCAGGTTGCCGTAGTCCGGGTGGATATCCATGTAGTCGGCAATGTCATAGCCAAAGTCCGCGTTGGGAGAGGGGTAGAGCGGAGAGAACCATATGGCGTCCACGTTCAGGCTCTTGATATAATCCAGCTTGGACAGCACGCCCCAAAGATCGCCGATGCCGTCGCCGTTGCCGTCGCAGAAGCTGCGCGGCCAGATCTGATAGACGGACATCTCCTTATACCACTGTTTTTCCGCCATGGAATCTCCCCCTTGCATACAGATATTCGTATTTTACCACAGCTTTTCCCTTATGGCAACGTCCGGAACAATCCTTTCCCGTTGAAAAAAGAAAACCACTCCGTTTGTCGCTTTTTCCCGGTCAAAAGGCCCGTTCTATGTCAGGCGTTGACCTTTTGCATAAATTGTAGTACAATATGATGAATTAGTATGTTTGAAAGGATATACGAAAAATGAACAAGCGTTTTCTTTCGCTTTTGCTGATAATTCTGCTGCTGTGCGCCGCAGCGCCCTGCACTGCCTTTGCCGACAACACCATCATCGCAAATCTGGGCAAGGTGCCTGCCGGGAATTATCTGGACCAGCTTGTGGGCACCACGGAGACCGGCACCGCCTCCTGTGTGGGCGGCACTCTCCCCGCCGGCTGCTCCGTAGTCACAGAGCAGAAGAGCAGCGGGGCCTGTCACTATCTCCGGGGCACACCCATGAGCGCCGGCATTTATGAGTTCACTCTCTCGGTCTCGGACGGCAACGGGGAGCAGCTGGCCACGCTGACCTGTTCCCTCACGGTGACGCCGGCTGAACCCTCCCTCACCGTCAGTTCCAACGTGAGCTGCTTTCTGGGCGACGCCGTCACAGTCAGCGTCAAAGCCACCGTGGCCGACGGCGGCAGTCTCAGCTACCGCTGGTTTTCCAGCCCCTACAACAGCACTTCCAACGGCACCTTCATTGAGGGCGCCACAGGCAGCTCTCTTCAGGTCTCCACCTCAGCCGTGGGCACCAATTATTACTACTGCGAAGTGACCAACACCAACAACGGCAGCTCCACCAGCGTCCTCAGCCCTACCATACAGGTCAGCGTCAGCGAGCCTGTTCTCTCCTCCATCTCCATCAATACCATGCCTTCCACCAAGGAATATAAGGTGGGCGACACGCTCAACACCGCCGGGCTGGAGATCGTCGCCAAATATTCCAACGGCAACAGCGTGATCATCAGCAGCGGCTTTGAGGTCTCCCCCACCACCCTGAACACCGCCGGGACACAAAACATCACTGTGAGCTACATGGGCAAGACCTGCACCTTCCCGGTGCTGGTGGCGGAGGCGGAGCAGGTGGTGGAGAGCATCCTCATCGTCTCTGAGCCAACAAAGCTTGAATACACCGTGGGCGAATGGCTGGACACTTCCGGCCTGAAGCTGCGCATCCAGACCAATAAGGGCTCCTTTGACGTGACCACCGGCTTCAGCTGCTTCCCCAATGTGCTGGACAAAGAGGGCTCCCAGACCATCACCGTAAATTACGGCAGCAAGAGCACAGCTTTTACCGTCAAAGTTCTGCCCGCTGAGGAAAAAATCGAGAGCATCTCCGTCAAGAGTATGCCCACCAAGCTCAGTTACAGCGCCGGAGACCGGCTGGACACCAGCGGCATGGTGCTGGAAGTGACCATGAACACCGGAAAGACCGAAGAGGTCAGCACCGGCTTCAGCTGCACGCCCATGCTTCTGGAAAAGGAAGGCCGGCAGCAGATCACCGTAAGCTATCAGGGCAAGACCTGCACCTTTGAGCTGGTGGTTTCCGCCGCGGCGGAGCAGACCCCGGCCCCGGAGGAGAGCGCGGAGCCTGTGGAAACGCCCCAGGCCACGCCCAAGCCCGATATCCCCCGGGAGAGCCACACCGGCGCCCTGGTGGTGGTGATCGTCATTGCCGCAGTGGTAGCCCTGGCCGCGCTGGGCGCTTATGTCTTTGTGCTGAAGTACGACAAGATCCAGCAGTTCTTTGACCGCTTCGGAAAGGGCCGGAAACAGTCCGAGAACAAGGGCGACCCGGACGTCCGGGACAATGCGGACGGCGGGAGCCGCGCCGGCAGCACAGCCGGACCGGATAACAGCACGGACAGCAAGGATAACGAAGACGATCTGGATTTTCTGAAGGATCTGAGCAATCTGGACATCTGGGATGACCGGAACAACCCGAAACACTGATTTTTTCTCATCCTCCGCGCTTTTTGCGCGGAGGATGGGCTTTCTTTTGCCGCAGAAAATATTTTTTTCGATAAAACTGTTGACATCCTGCGGTCAGATATGGTATTATCTCATGGCTGAACGGCCCATGCGGGTGTAGTTCAATGGTAGAACACCAGCCTTCCAAGCTGGATACGTGGG
>CAMGRL010000051.1 GCA_946061515.1 uncultured Clostridia bacterium | reverse complement strand
GAGGTGGAGGGCATGAAGGAACTGCACTTCGGCGTGGGCGACAAGGGCAAGCACTGAACAATTCAATAAAAAACAGGACGGAATTTTCCGTCCTGTTTTTTGTCTTCCCTTATTGGGAAGCTTTTGCGGGCCGCCACATAGGGCGGCCCCTACATTGTTACCGTCAGTTTTCCGGGAAGCCGTAGGGGCGGCCCTGCGTGGCCGCCCGGAAGTAGCCTTCCCCTTGAGTAAACGCTGAATAAATCGCCTGCGGTGTCTCGCGGAAAATTTTCGCCCTGATTTCGTCACTTTTTCTTGCAATACACAAAGTATTCCTGCAAAAAAGTGCCATCATCAGAACGCAAATTTTCTCGCGATCCGCTCTTGCCGATTTAATCATCGTTTACTTGAGGGGAAGGTGGCCCGAAGGGCCGGATGAGGTGGATGCCGAGAAGAGTCGGCGCGAGCTTCTTCTGACGCTACCATCCGAAGACCCACATGTGGGTGACGCCGAAGGCCTCGCGGATGAAGTAATTGACGGTCAGCACAGGATAATCCCAGTGCCCAGCCACACCAGCGGCGTTTACACCCATGGACTTGGCCATGGACTTTGCCCGGAACAGGTGATAGGGGCTGGATAAAATGGCGGTGTTTCCGTCGGGCTCCACGCCGAGAGAACGGATAATGTCAAAGGAAAATTCCAGATTTTCCGCCGTGGAGGTGGCCTTGTCCTCCATGATGATCCGGTTTTCGTCAATGCCGTGGGCCGTGAGCCAGTCAAACATACACTGGGCCTCGGTCATGTTCTCGCCCTTGCCCTGGCCGCCGCTGACGATGGCGACGCTCTCCGGGTACTGCTCCATGTAGTCCAGCACCCCGCGCAGCCGGTGGACCAGGGAAAGGGAAGCGTCGTCCCCGTGGACTGCCGCTCCCAGCACCACCAGATAGGGCCGCTCCGCGTCAGCGTCCGTGCGGGCGTTTTTGATGATGGGGATCTCCACGATGATAAAATACACAAAGCCGATACATACCAGCACCACCAGGACCCGCCACCAGAGACGGGGCAGGAAATGGTGCAGCAGGATCAGCGCAGCGATAAAGGTCAGTGTGTGGGCAATGTAGGAATAACCCCGCAGGGCAAAGCGGAAGATCAGCGCCGCCACCAGCAGTATGGCCGCGGCCCAGCCCCAGACGGGGATCAGTTTCAGTTTGCTCATCCGTTCAGCTCCTCCCATTTTTCATACAGCCCCAGCAGCTCCTCGTCCAGAGGGCCGCGCTGCTCTTCGATCTCCATCAGCTTTTGATAATCGGCGGCGTTTTCCTCCGCCTGGTCGTCCAGCTGACGGAGCTTCTCCTCCAGCCGGGCGATCTCTTTTTCCAGCTTGGCGATGGCCCGGTCGTTGTTTGCCGGCCGTTCTTTTTTGTTGTCCTTCTTTTCCTTCTTCTCCCGGGCCTTCTCGTTCTGGGTGAATACGGCCTGGCGCTCCCGCCACTGGCAGAAGTCCCTGTAGCCGCCCCGGTAATCGGTGATCTGCCCGTTTTCCAGGGACCAGATGCGGGTGGCGAATTTCTCGATAAAATAGCGGTCGTGGGAGACAAAAAGAAGGGTCTGCTCGTAGTCGGACAGGGCGTCCTCCATCCATTCCCGGCTGGCAATGTCCAGGTGGTTGGTAGGCTCGTCCAGAATCAGCAGGTTGATATCCCCGCCCATGAGCATACACAGGCGCAGGCGGCTCCGCTCACCGCCGGAGAGGGCGCCCACGGGCGTGAACACATCCTCACCCCGGAAACCGAAGGCGGCCAGCCGGTCCCGTGCCTCCTGGGGCTGGCAGCGGCAGTCGTAAAGCATGGTGTCCAGCGCACTGCGGCTGTCCACGGAGAAGGTGACGATCTGGGGCAGATAGGCGGTGCGCACTGCCGGGCCCCGGTAGAGATAGCCGGTGTCCGGCGCCTCCTGGCCCATGATGAGCTTTAACAGGGTGGATTTTCCGG
This sequence comes from uncultured Clostridia bacterium, assembly GCA_946061515.1. Taxonomy (GTDB): domain Bacteria; phylum Bacillota; class Clostridia; order Oscillospirales; family Oscillospiraceae; genus Limivicinus. The sequence goes on along the minus strand of CAMGRL010000051.1, from coordinate 9,912 downwards.
TGCCGTTGTCGCCGATGAGGGCGATGCGCTCCCCGCCAGTGACGGAGAGGGACAGAGAGTCGAAAAGCCTCCGCTCCCCGAAGGACTTGGACACATCCTCAATGACCAGGGCCTCGTCGCCGTTAAATTCCCGCTGCTTGAACTTCACGTTCAGCTTCTTCTGCTCCGTGGGCTTCTCGCTCTTTTGCAGCTTCTCAATGCGCTTTTCCATGGAAAAGGCCCGTTTATGCAGCTTGTCGTTGCCCATAAAGGCCCAGAGGTGCATCTGCTCCGCCGCCCGGGTCAGCTGCTCGATCTTGGCCTGGTCTTTTTCGTATTTTTTCAGCTTCTCGTCAAAGCGGCGCTGCCGCTCCTGCACATAGAAGCTGTAATTGCCGCTGTAAAGCTCCGCTTTGCCCTCATTGATCTCAATGCTGCGCTGGACCACCTTGTCCAGAAAATAGCGGTCGTGGCTGATGGCCAGTACGGTGCCCTTGAACCGGAGCAGATAGTCCTCCAGCCACTCCGTGGCGTGCAGGTCCAGATGGTTGGTGGGCTCGTCCAGCAGAAGGATGTCCGTGTCCTCCAAAATCAGCCGGGCCAGGTTCACCCGGGTCTTTTCCCCGCCGGACAGGGAGTCGAAGGGCTGGGAGCGCATGGCGGCGGGGATGTCCAGGCCGTTTGCCACCCGGTTTCGCTCCGCCTCCATCTCATAGCCGCCCAGACGGCGGAAATCATCGCTCAAGCGGTCGTACTCCCGCAGCAGGGCAGGGGACTGGTCCGTCTCCATCATCAGCGTCAGCTCGTCCATCCGGTCACTGATGGCGTAGAGACGGCGGTGGGCGTCCTTCAGCACGTCCTCGGTGGTCCAGCCCTCCGGATAGACCGGAATCTGGGAGATCAGGCCGATCCGCTTGGAGGGGGCAATCATGACCTCGCCTTCGTCGCAGGGGAGCTCACCGGTGAGAATGCGGAAAAGGGTGGTCTTGCCGCAGCCGTTGTGGCCTAATATGCCCACCCGCTCGCCGGAATCGATGGTGAAGGACAGGCCGTCCAATATGTTTTTGCCAAGCTCAAAGGATTTTACCAGTGAATTTACGGATATGTCGATCATGTCGTCCTCGCAATCTGCGCTTGTTCGCTTCCGTGAAGCGTCACGAAAGCTCACGCGCTCCAATGCTCGTCCTCTCCGCAAAAAGTCACGTGCGGGGCGGCTAAGGCCTTGTAAACGCGGCCTTTTCACGCCGCCCTGCGCACTACCAACTTTTTGCGGGTGGTGGTGGAGCAGCAGTTGTTTGAAATAAAAAGCTGTGCTGACTTGACGGGAGCCTCAGCGCCTGACCACGGCCTGGAGCAGGGTATTGGCCAGACTGCCGGCGGCGCTTAAGCCCCCGCCGCCCTGCTCGATCATCACCACAAAGGCGTAGGGGTGTTCCTCGTCCTGCAGAAAGCCCGCGAACCAGGCGTGGCTGGTGCCGTCGCCCAGCTCCGCCGTGCCGGTTTTGGCGCAGAGCTTCAGCCCCGGGAAATTGCTCTCCCCGCCGTAGTGGGCGGCCACATTGTAGCTCATCATGGAGGCCAGCTGTTCCGCCGTGTCCGCCTTCATGAAGCTGACCGTTTTCGCGGCCTTGCCGTCGTTGATGAGCTTGGGCTCGCAGAGCTTGCCGCCGTTGCCCACGGCGGAGACAAAGCGCAGCATGGAGTAGGGGCAGACCAGGTCCGTGGACTGGCCGATGCCGGACCAGCCCAGTTCCGGGTCGCCCACAAATTCCTGGGGATAGCTGCCCGCGGCGGTGGGGATGCCGTCCAGACTTTGACTGTCCAGAAAACCGTATTTTTTCACATACTCCACCATGGTGTCCTGCCCCAGCATCACCGCGATCTGGGCGAAGGCCACGTTGCAGGAGTTGGCAAGGGCCTGCTCAAAGGTCTGGGTATAGTGTACGCCGGAACACTTGATGGGCACCCCCGCGATCTCATACACGCCCTCGCAGTAGAACGTGCGGTCGTAAATGTCCGGAATATTTTCAATGGCCGCGGCGGCGGTGATCAGCTTGAACACGGAACCGGGGGTAAAGGCCGCCGACAGACAGCGGTTGATATAGGCCCCCTCGGGCGGCTCCGCGTCCGCATCCAGCGGGTCGATGGAGGGTCCGGAGACCATGCACAGCAGCTCCCCGGTGCGGTAATCGCACAACAGCACCGCGCCCTTTCGCCCATTCAGGGCCTGATAGGCCACCTTGTTCAGCTCCGCGTCAATATTCAGCCAGAGATTGACAGACTCGGAGCGGGTGGTGCCGGTGAGCAGACTGAAATCGTGCATTTCATCCCAGAAGCAGGTCAGAGCCCCAGTGCCGGTGCGGCCCCAGTAGTCCCCGGTGACGTGGTAACAGGAGATCCGCGTCAGTTCATCGTCGGAATAGGCGTTGGTAGTGGCGTCAAAGGCGGCCAGAAGGGCGCCGTTCCGGTCGGTCATCACGCCGGTGGAGCCGGAGTTTGCCCTGGCAAAGTACAAGGCCCAGTCCCGTCCGTCATCCACATAGCGCAGCACATAGACCACCATGCCCGCGATGATCAGCACCGCGATCAGCAGCACGGAGACGGCCCGGTTGGTGATTTTCTTCATGGTTCATCCTCCTCCGTGCCATCGCTGTCGTAGTCATAATCGTCAGTCTCAGCGTCATAGCCCACATGGTACTCTTCAATTTTCCGCACGGAACGGACCACAAAGCTGGCGTCCCGCCGGGTGTCCGCCCCCTTGACGAAGGCCAGCAGCATCCAGCAACTGAGTAATGATGACCCGCCCCGGGAGACAAAGGGGAAGGTCACGCCGGTGAAGGGCAGAATGTCCAGAGAGCCGAACACGTTCAGCCCCATCTGCACCATGAGCATACTCATGGCGGCACAGGCGGCAATGGAATAATAGGCCGAGCGGCCGTGGCGGGCGGAGCGGACGGCGAAAAAGGCCAGCGTCAGCACGGCAAGCACCATGCAAATGGCGATGATCAGCCCCTGCTCCTCGCAGATGACGGCAAAAACCATGTCCGTATTGGCGGCAAAAATGTCCTTCAGCCAGCCGCTGCCTGCGCCCTTGCCGAACAGACCGCCGGAGGCGGCGGCGGACATGGCCCGGGTCTGCTGGAAGCCCGCGCCGTACACATCCTCCCACACATGGCCCCAGGAGGCGAAGCGCTGGGCAATGTAGGGCTTGACGCTGATGGCCAGAAAGCCCGCCAGACCCGCCCCCGTCACCGCCAGAAACACCGTGGCGATGGAGCCGGAGCGCATGAAGGAGATGACTAAAAAGCTGACAAAAAAGACCAGCGCCATGCCGAAGTCCCCGATCAGGGCCAGGGCCATGACGCACACCGCCGAAAAGGCGATGAAGCCGAACAGGTTTCGTTTGCGATAGAGCCGGTCCAGGGTGGAGGCGCCCACATAGATGTAGGCCACCTTGACCAGCTCCGAGGGCTGGAAGGAGTAGCCCCCCAGCTCCAGCCAGTTTCGTGCGCCGAACACCGCATCACTGGCCAGCACGTTCACTGCCAGCAGCAGCAGAGCCAGCACGGCGATGGGGTCGCGCATCATGGCGGTGCGTTTTAAATTCCGCAGCCAGGCACCGCAGAGAAGGAAAAGCAGTACCGACGCAATGGTAAGCAAAATCTGCTTGAACATATCCTCCGGGGTGGAGCTGGCCGTCACGGACATGCCCAGGGTGGTGAGGTAAAAGGCCAGGGTCTCCGCCTCAAAGCCGGAGCGGGACATGAGACGCATGGCGTTATAACAGGTCCACTCCAGAATGATGAGCAGCACAAAGCCCAGCACGATGTTGGGCAGGTGGTTTGCGTGGGCGGAGATGGCGTGCTGCAGCAGCAGGAAGAGCTGAAACACCGTCAGCTCGAAAAGGGTCATAAAAGGGGAGACCCGCTTGCCCGCGCTGGTGCGGGCAGACTCCAGCTTTTCCCGCTTTTCGGTGGTGATGTCCTGAAAGCGGACGCAGGTGCCGGCCAGGTTGATAACATCGCCGGTCTCCAGATTGATGCCCCGGCTGCCTACCTTGGTGCCGTTGACCCAGACGCCGCCCTTGGAGAACACGTCGTATATGGTCCAAATGCCCCGGTCGCTGCGCTTCAGGACCGCGTGGACCCGGCCCACGCCGGGCTCATTCACCCGGATATCCGCCCCACGGGAGCGGCCAATGATGTTTTCCCAGTGGTTCACGGGCAGCATCTCCCGGCCCATGCGGATATAGGCCCAGACCTCCGATTCATAGCGCTCGCTGAGCATGGAGCGTATGCAGCGGACAATGATGGTGACGGAGAGAATAATGAGTACAGTTTTTGAGGCCGTCATGCTGGTTTCCAAAAAGGCGTCCATGGGGATACCACCTCCTTTTTTCGGATAAAACTCAGGATATTATAACATCAAAGACCGATATTGACAACAGACCGCGAGTAAACTAATATATTAATAAGTATTAATAAATTGTACGCACAGCAGCGCCGCGGACGCGGTAACAGCGGGCGGCCACGCAGGGCCGCCCCTACGGCCCTCCATAAAATACCGATTTGAAGCCCAATGAAATGGGGGAGGTGAATTGCCGCGCAGCGGCAAGAGAAGCGCCCCTGGGGGCTTCAAATCGGAGAGGAGGAAGAAGGGAACAGAGCGGAGTTTTCGCCGAAAGCGGAAACGGAGCGCCGTGAGCTTCTTCAGACGATGTAGGGGCCGCCCTATGTGGCGGCCCGTGTACGATGATCGTTGTTGCAAGTTTTCGGGCAGAAGGGAAATTTGCCAATTTCAGAAAAATGAAAACAAAACATATTTTAATCCTCCTCGTAGCGGCGGTGCTGCTCTGCGCGGGAGGCTTCTGGCTCATCAAAAACGCGGACACCGGGTCCGTGGCCGTAATCAAGGTCGACGGGCAGGTCCGGGACAAAATCGACCTGTCAAAAGTGGAAGAGAGCTATGAGATCAGCATAGACACCGAATACGGACACAACACCATCCTTGTGGAGCCGGGGGCCATATCCGTCATTGACGCGGACTGCCCCGACCATGTGTGTGTTAAGCAGGGGAAGCTGACCGGCGGGGGACTTTCCATCATCTGTATGCCCCACCGGCTCGTAATTCAGATAGGAGGCAGCGATATCGATGCCTAAAACAAAAAAACTGGCCTTTATGGCTCTGCTCACTGCCATGGCCCTGACCATATTTGTCATCGAGGCCCAGATCCCCGCCCCGGTGCCCATTCCCGGGGTAAAGCTGGGCCTGGCCAACATCATCACCCTGACGGCCATGGTGCTTTTAGGCCGGAAGGAGGCCGGGGTGGTGCTGTTTCTGCGGATCATTATGGGCGCCATGTTCGCCGGTAACCCCTCCACCATCATTTACAGCGCGGCAGGCGGCCTTCTGGCCTACTTCGCCATGTGCCTGCTGGTGGGGATCATCCCGGAGAACAGGCTCTGGCTCATCAGCGCCATCTCCGCCGTGTGCCACAACGCGGGGCAGCTTCTGGCCTGCGCCCTGGTGGTGCAGACCCCCGGCGTCTTTGTCTATGCTCCGGCCCTGGCCGCCTCCGGCATCATCACCGGCCTTTTCACCGGTTTTGCCGCCATGTACCTGATCAAAGCCCTGCGGAAAATGAGAAATTGACTATTTCTATAATTGGGGTATAATAACGTTATCAATATTATTTAAAGAGGTATTTTCAATGAGCGAATGTACGCACGATTGCTCCACCTGCGGCGAAAACTGCGCTTCCCGGGTGGAAGATTTCCGCAAGAGCCTGCATGAGGGCTCCTCGGTGAAGAAGGTCATCGCCGTGGTCAGCGGCAAGGGCGGCGTGGGCAAGTCCCTGGTCACAAGCCTCCTGGCCAGCGAGATGCAGCGCCGGGGCTATAACGCCGCCGTGCTGGACGCGGATATCACCGGCCCCTCCATCCCCAAGTCCTTCGGCGTCACCGAACACGCCAGAGGCACCCAGGAGTATCTGCTGCCCGTCACCACCCACACGGGGCTGCAGCTGATGTCCATCAACCTGATCCTGGAGAACGAGACGGAGCCTGTGGTATGGCGCGGCCCGGTGATCGCCGGGGCCGTGACCCAGTTCTGGACCGACGTGCTGTGGACGGATGTGGACTACATGTTTGTGGACCTGCCTCCCGGAACCGGCGATGTGCCCCTGACCGTGTTCCAGTCCCTGCCCATCGACGGCGTGGTTATCGTCACCACCCCCCAGGACCTGGTGGGCATGATCGTGGCCAAGGCCGTGAACATGGCCAATATGATGAACGTGCCGGTGCTGGGTCTGGTGGAGAACATGTCCTATTTCAAGTGCCCGGACTGCGGCAAGGAGCACGCTATCTTCGGCGAGAGCAAGGTGGAACAGATTGCCAGGGAATTTGGCATTGAACACACCGCACGGCTGCCCATCGACCCGGTCATCGCCGCCATGGTGGATGCCGGCGAGGTGGAATCCGTCAGCGGAGAGCATATCGCCGCGCTTGCGGACTATATAGAGAAAGGTATTTGAAACATGAAAATTGCTGTGACCTACAAGGACGGAGAGATTTACGAGCATTTTGGCCACTGCGAAACCTTTGCCATCTACGATTACGGGCAGGCTGACGTGAACCAGGTAACAAAGGTCCTGGTGGACTGCTCTGACCGGCACGGCCACCAGGCCATGGCCGATCTGATGCGGGAACATGGTGTGGACGCGGTGATCTGCGGCAACATGGGCGCTGAGGCCCGGGCGCTGCTGCTCTCTTACGGCATTATCCCCGTGGCGGGCTACTGCGGCGATGCGGACACCGCCGCCGATCTGCTGATCACCGGGCAGCTGCCTGTTTTCGACGACGCGGGCGCCTGCGGTGGCGGCTGCGGCGGTTGTGGCGGAGGCTGCGGCGGCGGCTGCGGCGACGATGAAGGCGGCTGCGGCTGTGGCTGCGGCTGCTGATACGGCAGCACCGGAAAACAATAAAGTTAACGGGCGGTCCCACAAGGGACCGCCCAATTTTTATGGTGTCATTGTTCCTTTGTCCATGCTGTATGGCGGCCTGCGTAAAGGCTCCCCATTAGGGGGAGAAGTCAAAGTAAGAGGTAATAGTGAAAAGTGAATAGGTGTGGTGTCGCCTGCGGCGACAAATAAAAATCCGGCCGCTTTGCGGCCTCCTCACTTCTTCACTATTCACTATTCAATATTTTTCCCCCTCCAGGGTAGGCTTATGCGCCGCTCAGTAAAAAGGCGCCCCCTTGGGAGGAGCTGTCGGCACAGCCGACTGAGGGGGGTACCTCCGCAGTTTCTACTGCCGACAAGCCCACCTCCCCTTACACAGGGGAGGCTATCCCCTCCGCCTCACTGCGTTCGGCACCTCCCCTGTTAGGGGAGGCATTCGGGCGGACAGCTGCGATATCGTCAATGGGAATGGGCCGGCCGGACAGGAAAATGCGCCGGTTTATCTCGTCTATGCCGGTGACGCGGCCGCTGGGGCTGACATATTCCGTTCCCTGATAAAAGGTGATGCAGACCTGATCCCCCAGGCGCAGCTCCCGCAGGGCCGCGTCCAGCTCCGCCTGGGCGTCCTCGCCTAAAATCACCCGTTCACAGACAATTTTTCCCGCTTTTTCAATGGCCTCCTCAAAGCCCTTCAGGGCGGCGAAGGGCATAAACTGCTTCGCCCTGTCCGCCCGGTTCATGCCGCTCATGCCCTATGGCCTCCGATCTGCCGGTTTCGCTCCATCATGGTGGCCCCCTCCTGGAGATCCATGCACTTCACAATGCCGTTTTTGCCGTATTTCTTCTTGATGGACAGCACCGTGCGCTGCAGCCTGCGCTCTTTTTCCTGCATCTCCGGGCTGCTGAACAGGTCGTATTGGCAGAATTGCTCCTGTTTCACGTTGTTGAAGCACAGACTCAGCCGGTATATGGGCTCGGCCCGGTCCATGATCCTGTCATACAAAAGCTCGGTGCAGTCGCAGATCTTTTTCACCGAGCAGGTGGCGGCCCCGGTGGAGATGCTGCCGCTGACCGGCGGCTTGCCTGAGTGGAAGGAGTAGCCCAGAGCAAGGTTAATGGAGCTGGTGACCATCCCCTGGTCGAACAGGTCCAGGGCCAGAGACTCCGCCATCTCCCGGACGATGATCTTGCCCTTTTCATAGCCGTAGCCGCAGGACAGCACCTGGCCGCTGGTAAGACTGTGGGTCTCGGGCACATAATTTTTGATGTCGGCCATGGTGGTGCTTTCCCGGCCCCAGGCGTGGTCGATGAGCAGTTCCGCGTCGATGCCGAAGGTCTTGTACAGCACACGCTCATCGGCGTGGGCCACCTCGCCCATGGTCTGTATGCCCAGCCGCTCCAACCGCCGGACCGTGCCTTCCCCTATGCGCCAGAAGTCCGTCATGGGCCGGTGGTCCCACAGCGTCTCCCGGTAGCTGTCTTCGCTGAGGATGCCGATAAAGTCGTCAGAATGCTTGGAGATGATGTCCAGGGCCACCTTGGCCAGATACAGATTGCTGCCGATACCGCAGGTGGCGGTGATGCCCAGGGTGTCCTTGATATCCGCCATGATGGTCAGGGCAAACTGCCGGGCGTCCATCTTCCGGGCGGGGAGATAGGCTGTGGCGTCAATAAACACCTCGTCTATGGAGTAGACATGGATATCCTCCGGCGCGGCGTACTTCAGATAGATGCTGTAGATCCGGGCGGAATAGTCGATGTACAGGGCCATCCGCGGCGGGGCGGTGATGTACTCGATACCCTTGGGGATCTGGAACACCCGGCAGCGGTTTTTTACGCCCAGAGCCTTCAGCGCAGGCGTCACCGCAAGGCAGATGGTCTTCTCTGTCCGGCTGGGGTCTGCCACCACAAGCTTTGCCTTCATGGGGTCCAGCCCCCGCTCCACGCACTCCACAGAGGCGTAGAAGGATTTCAGGTCTATGCACAGATATGTCCTCTCCCGCGCCATAGTATATACCTCCATTGCTTTACTACCTGGATGTATTATACTATCTTTTAAAGATAAAATCAAGGGTATATTTATCTAAAACAGATAAATATACCCTTTACACTTATAAATCTATAATAATGACCTGCAAGCCCTGACGCTGGGCGTACAGGATGGTGTTCATGGTGCCGCCGTTTTGCCCGTCATAGCAGGCCAGCAGCAGGGAAGAGCGGTCCACCATATAGCGGTTGCGGCGCATCATGCAGCCGGGGCTGTACTGGTGCTGCACGAAGGTGACGGTATCGCTCTCTGCCATGATGTGCTCATAGCGCCGCTGCTGGGCGGCATTCCACCGGTCCGCCTGCCGGTCGCAGGGGATGGCGGCCTCCAGCGTGATGTCGGGAAAGCGGCTCCTCAATTCCAGCACAGCCTCGGCAAAATACATGTCGCAGCCCTCCGCCATGCCGCAGATAAAGTTTCTGTATCCGGCCTGAACGATCCCCTCCAGCCTTGCGGCGAGCTCCAGCTTCAGCGCCTTGCAGCGTTCATCGCTCTCGTCGCTGCCCCAGGGCAGCTTGGCGGGGCGGTGGCCGGTAAAGCAGCAGGTCTTGTCCATGACAGCCCTCCTTCCTGTTCATCCGATTATCCAGTCTGGTTATTTAGTATAATATGAAAATACCCTCTTGTCAAAAGAAGAATACAGTGCTATACTCCAGATGTAAACTCTTCAGGGCAGGGTGTAATTCCCGACCGGCGGTAAAGTCCGCGAGCCGATCTTCGGCATGACCCGGTGCAACTCCGGGACCGACAGTACAGTCTGGATGTGAGAAGGTTTGTTTTTTATGCCGTTTCTGCCCGAAGAAGATCATTCTTCGGGCAAATTTTTTTGTTGGAGGAAAACATCATGTCAAAACAGAGAATCACCACCCGCTATATGGCGGTAGTAGCCATGTTTACGGCCATCTCGTTCATCGCGGTGCTGATCGGC
>CAMGRL010000050.1 GCA_946061515.1 uncultured Clostridia bacterium | reverse complement strand
AAGTCTTTACGGATCAAAGACTTACAAAAATGTACGGGCTATTTTGGGGAATTATCGCCCGTGTAAATGAAAAAAAGGCCTCGCTGCAGCCGTGTTGACCGCGCCGAAGCCCCGTTTTGCTTGTTTTTTCCCATTTTGAGCCGATTTGGGCCGGAAACATGAAAAGACTGCACTCTTGTCGTGGTAGACAAAAGTGCAGTCTTTTATGCGAAAGAACGACTAAAAGTAGTGTAAGTAGGGGTAAGAAAGACTTAAAGTAATGTGATTACTCTTGATCTATCACATATAAATCTATGTCAATTTCTGTTCTTGTTGCGTGGCAAAAATCAATTACTTTCAACGATGGTGCAAGACAGGGGTTTGTGTTGCCGACATATATTGTAGGAACAATTTCCAGGGTAAACTCCACATCAAACTCCTCCTTGATTCTGTTCAACAAATCCACCTTATCAAAAAGCGGGGCGATAGTTTTATGCATTTGGTTTTCTGTCAGCACATCATATTGCTCACACCGCCCGATTTCCCACGAAGCAAAATCGTATTCCGTTCCATTGCGGCGCTTATCACCGATTCTCCAAAACTTTTCAGGTTGTAAACCCAGTCGCGCTGATATAATATCCGGATCAAAATCTCCGGTAATTCTAAAATATGTGTAACAACTGTTTTTCGTCATTTCACATTCTCCTTTGCGGTGCGGCAGGATGCAATCAGCATTGCTCTAAGGGAAGTGCATTTTGTTGAAAGTGCTTTAAAAGTTTGCTCGTCAATGTATTTCGTTCTAAACAAGAGTTCAAGCCAATATCCGGTTTCACTCGCTTCTTTTAAGGCAGTTTCGAGTTTGGAAATAAAGTCCTTCTTTCCTTGTGCATATTGAGCCTCGTGTATATTTGCACCAATACTTGTTCCGCTTCTGCCAATCTGATTGGAGATAATGGATTCTTTAATGGATTTCAAATACTTTACCAATTCGATAATATCAACGGAAAACTCCATAGAAAGTTCTCTTAACTTTGATTCGGACATTACGAACACCTCGTTTTTTGCATTATATCACAAAATAAGTCATTTCGCAAATAAGTGATAAGTGATGCCGCTGCGCTGTGATAGGTGATGCGATGCGTTACCGCACGCGCCGAAGGCGTGCATCACAGACGAAGTCTGCATCACGCACGCAGTGCGCATCACGTTCCGCAAGGAACGCATCACGCAAAACAGTCTCTTTTGTCTAGTAGACAAAAGAGACTGTTTTGTTGGTACGGCTGACGGGATTCGAACCCACGACCTCCAGAGTCGGAGTCTGGCACTCTATCCAGCTGAGCTACAGCCGCATTCGCGAAGAGTATTATAGCAAATTTTTATTCCAAAGTAAATAGCTGTTTTCAATTTTCTTTTTCTATGATATAATTCTTTATCACAGTACAAAATCTTAGCAAAGGACTGTCAAAAATACGATGAAGCGTACAAAAACTTGTTATACAATTCTCTCCCTGCTCCTGTGCCTGGCCATGCTGCTGCCCCTGAGCGGCTGCGGCGAGGGGAAGATGAGCCAGTCAGAAATCTTCGCCATGGACACCCAGATGACCCTGACCGCCTACGGCAAGAACCGCGACGCCGGCATCGCCGCGGCGGAGAGCATCATCCGCTCCATGGATAGTATGCTGGACCCGGAGCTGGAGACCAGCCTGGTCTACGCCATGAACAATGCCAACGGTTCCGGCGTCGCCGTGTCCGGCCAGATCGCCAACATGGTCAGCACCGCCCAGACGGTCTATAAACAGAGCGGCGGCGCGCTGGATCTGACCATCTACCCGCTGGTCAAGCTCTGGGGCTTTATCGACGGCAAATACTACGTCCCCACCGCCGAGGAAATCAGCGAATGCCTGCAGAAGCTCTGCTTTGACCAGGTGGTGCTCACCAGCTTCCCCAGCTCGGGCACCTATTCCGTCTCCATGCCCGCCACCGGTCAGATCAGCTTCGGCGCGGTGGCCAAGGGCTGTGCGGCCTCCTATGCCATTGAGGCTATGCGCAACGCCGGCGTGGAGAGCGGCATCGTCTCTCTGGGCGGCAATGTGCAGACCCTGGGCGTCAAGCCCGACGGCAGCCTATGGACCGTGGCCGTCACCGACCCCAACAACACCGCCAGCTATCTGGGCCTGGTGAAGGTGGGCGAGACAGCGGTGGTCACCAGCGGCAGCTACCAGCGGAATTTCACCTCCCTTGAAGGCAAATTCTATCATCATCTTATAAAGCCCGCCTCCGGCTATCCCGTGACCAACACCCTCCAGTCCGTCACCATCATCTGCGAGGACGGCACCATGGCCGACTGTCTCTCCACCGCCATGTTCATTCTGGGCGAGAGCCAGGCATTGAACTATTGGCGCACCTACGGCGGCTTTGATATGATCCTGATCACCAACGACAACCGGATCGTCTGCACCAGCGGACTGATCGAGCAGTTCACCCTTTCCAACGAAAACTACACCGTGACATTTACCGAGTGACATGGCAGATCTGAACACAGATGTACGATACATAAAGGGAATCGGCGAGAAAAAGGCGCAGGCGTTCAACAAGCTGGGCGTCTTTTCTCTCTATGACCTGATCTCCTACTTTCCCCGGAAGTACGAGGACAGGAGCCAGTACAGGCCCATCGCCCTGGTATCTGACGGGGAGCAGGTGTGCATCCGGGCCATCGTGGCGGATATGCCCCGGCTGATCCGCGTGCGGAGGGGTATGGAGCTGGTCAAATTCCGGGCGGTGGACGAGAGTGGAGTAGTTGACATAACATATTTTAACCAGAATTATGTTAAGGACAACATCAGTCGCGGAGACTGCATGGTGTTTTTTGGTAAGGTGGAGGTCAACGGCTCCCGGCGGAGCATGGTCAACCCCGTATATGAGCGGGAGGGCGCGGAAAAGGGCGTCACCGGACGGATCGTGCCGGTCTACCGGCTCTGCGCCGGGCTGAATCAGCGAACGGTCATGCAGAGCGTGCGGCAGGGCTTAAATCTCTGCGGCGATGAACTGCCGGATATCCTGCCTGAGGAAGTCCGGGAGCGTTGCAAGCTGGTCCAGGCCCGCTATGCCTTTGAAAACATCCACTTCCCCGCGGACTTTGAGGCCCTGGAGCTGGCCCGGCGGCGGCTGATCTTTGAGGAGCTGTTCGTTCTGGCCTGCGCGCTGGGCCGGATGCGGGGCCAGCGGGTCAACGAGGGGGGCATTCTTCTCCCCCATGCCGATCTGGAGGGCTTCTGGCGCGGTCTCCCCTTCTCCCCCACCAATGCCCAGCGCCGGGCGGCGGAACAGGCTGTGGCCGACATGGGCAGCGGCCGGGTCATGAGCCGGCTGATCCAGGGCGATGTGGGCAGCGGCAAGACCTTAGTGGCGGCGGCCCTCATCTGGTTTACCTGGAAGGGCGGCTATGCCAGCGCCTTTATGGCCCCCACAGAGATTCTGGCCGAGCAGCATTTTGCCACGCTGTCCGGACTGCTGGGCCCTCTGGGCCTGCGGGTGGGAAAGCTGACCGGCGCCATGAGCGCAAAGGAAAAGCGTCTGGCAAAAGAGGCGCTGAAAAACGGGGAATTTGATCTGATCGTAGGGACCCACGCCCTGTTCAGCGAGGATGTGGAATACGCCCGGCTGGGTCTGGTGGTGACGGACGAGCAGCACCGCTTCGGCGTGAGCCAGCGCTCCGCCCTGATCGGCAAGGGGGAACGGCCCCATGTGCTGGTCATGTCCGCAACGCCCATTCCCCGCACCCTTGCCCTGATTATCTACGGCGATCTGGACGTGTCGGTCATCGACGAGCTGCCCCCCGGGCGGCAGAAGGTGGACACCTTTGCCGTGGACGAGAGCTACCGGCAGCGGCTCAACGGCTTTATTCGCAAGCAGGTGGGCGAGGGCCGTCAGGTCTTTGTAGTCTGCCCCATGGTGGAGGAAAACGAAGATCTGCCGGTCAAGCTGAAGTCCGCCCAGGAGCACGCCAAAGAGCTGGCCCTCACCTTCCCCGAGCTGCGCATCGCCTGCGTCCACGGAAAAATGAAGGCGAAAGACAAGGACAGCATTATGGCCTCCTTTGCCGCCGGCCAGACAGACATTCTGGTGGCCACCACGGTGATCGAGGTGGGGGTGGACGTACCCAACGCCTCGCTGATGATCGTGGAGAACGCGGAGCGCTTCGGCCTGAGTCAGCTCCACCAGCTCCGCGGCCGGGTGGGCCGGGGGCCCCATAAGAGCTACTGCATCCTGGTGTCGGATAACGACAGCGAGGAGGTCCGCTCCCGGCTGAAGATCATGTGCCGCACCAACGACGGCTTCAGGATCTCCGAAGAGGACCTGCGCCTGCGTGGCCCCGGCGACTTTTTCGGCTCCCGCCAGCACGGTCTGCCGGAGATGCATGTGGCCGACCTGGGGGCGGATGTGAATGTGCTGCAAAAGGCCCAGGACGAGGCCCGCCGCCTGCTGGAGCAGGACCCGGAGCTGTCCGGTCATGCCGCCCTTCGGGAACGGGTGGAGGCCCTGTTTCGTCTCAACGCGGCGGGATTCAATTAATTTTTATCGGGCAGCCCGCGCTGCCCGAAATTATTTTCCTCTGGCTGCGACGTTTTGCCCCGGGCAATTGTATATTAAATGAAAGGTTGGTGAGGGCAGTGGCTGATTCTCTGCAGCGTACGGACAGAGAGATCACCGAGCTGTATCAGCGGCATGTGGACACGGTCTACCGGGTCTGCTATTCCTATATGAAAAACCGGGCCGATACTGAAGATATGGTGCAGGACACCTTTATCAAACTGATCTCCAGCGGCGTCCTTTTCCAGTCGGCGGAACATGAGAAGGCTTGGCTCATCGTCACTGCCTCCAATCTGTGCAAAAACGCGCTGCGGCACTGGTGGCGGCGGCGGGAAAACCTCGACGACTACGCCGGGCTGGGCCGGGAGGACGATCCGCCTGATGAAGTGATGGAGGCCATCACCAAACTCCCCACGGTCTATAAGGACGCGGTGTTTCTCTATTACTATGAGGGCTACAGCACGCCGGAGATCGCGGAGCTGCTGAACTGCTCCCAGTCCACCATCCGTAACCGGCTCATGCGGGCCAGAAATCTGTTAAAAACCATGTTGGGCGGTGAATTTGATGAACAGACCCGAAATACGCAGAGCCTATGACAGCGTCGCTCCCGACAGCGCGGCCCGGGAACGGATGCTGGACAATATTCTTTCCGCTGTCTCCGCGGAGCAGCCCGATGGAAGGCGGGCCGGAGGGAACACCAAAGTTTTACGCCGCGCGCTTTGCCTTGCGGCGGTGATCGCCCTGCTGCTGGCTTTCGGCATCACGGCCTATGCCTCCGGCTGGTTTGGACTGCGGGATGCGGTGATCGGACGCTTTGTGGTGAATAGCGGCATTGACAAGGACTACTACACCCAGTTTATCAGCCTTCAGGGCTATTCCGACAGTCCGGAGTTCAAGGCGCTGTGCGAATGGCAGAGCTTTTTGGAAAGCTACGACAGCGACGGCAGTATTCTCTCCTTCATCGGCAACAGCTCCACAGAGTATGATGAAAAATACCGCTGCTATAGTTGCTATACCCAGGAAATGGCCGACGAGATCGACCGGATATGCGAAAAATACTCCCTCTCTCTGATCACCGGCACGGAATTTTTCGAAAGCGAAAAGGGCTTTTTTGAAGCGGCCGGTGTGGGACAGGTCTGTGTCCGGCAGGGCGATGGCTATGTAAACGACTTTTTCCCCGGCTATGTACACGACGACGGCTCCTTCCATTTTGAGGGGCAGGCCACCCTTACCGGCAACGGCGCCGCCTGGCCCTACCCCATCTCCTACCAGTTTGACCGGAGCATGAAGGGCAGCTTCAGCAGCACCGTTTTGAACATCGGGGATGCGGCAGACTATGAGGAGTGGGTCTACACCACGAAAAACGGCGTGGAGCTGACCCTGGCCCAGAGCGACTGGAAAGAGCTGATCCTGGTGGAGCGGGAAAACTCTTTTGTGGTGGTCAACCTGTTTGACGTGTCCGTGGGGGACGTGGTCTATGGTGAGCTGCACAAGAGTCATGAAGACCTGGAGGCCTTTGCGGAGCTCTTTGACTTTTCCGTGATCTCATAAATGCGAAAGGATGATAAAAATGAAGAAAATTGCGCTTATTCTGCTCTCAGCGGCCATACTGCTGAGCCTGTGCGCCTGCGGGGAAAAAGCCCCGGAGGCGTCTCCCGCCCCTTCGGAGGAAGCGGCGGAGGAAAGTACCATCGTCATTGAGGCCCCTCCGGCAGAGGATGCCGCGCCCCTGTCTCAGGTGCTGGACAGCATCAACGAAAACACCCAGGTGGGTACAGCCGGCAGTTCCCTGCGGGCTGTGCAGAGCGCCGCCATGCTCATGGACTGGTGCGCGGAGACCGGCCTGGATACAGAGCAGGTCCGCGCCGCCGCTGCGAAGTGGCTCTCCGCCCTGGCCGAGGCTGACAAAGCAGAGCTTGAAATGAAGCTTGAGCTGGTGGACACCATGTGTCTGGAGCTGATCCACAAAGACGGCTCATCCCTCCTGCAGGACGCGGGAGTTGAAAGCAGCGCCTACCCCTGGGACGACGCGGCCTATGAGAAATACACCGCCGTTCTGGACGCGCTGGGTGCTGAACAGGGCTGAACAAAAGATGAAAACACCCCGGACTGCTCCGGGGTGTTTTTAAATCGTCGACAAAGTCAAAATGACTTTGTCGACGATTTGAACCCGCGGCTGCTTTCACAGCCGCGGGTTTTCCGTCTCTTATTTCTTTCTGTCCACTCTCAGCTCACTGCGGTGGCAAAATTCCCGGTTGCCGCAGGTGGCGCAGCCACGGCCGCAGCCCCGTTTTTTGACCTGATTGGTGCGCAGCACCAGATATCCGGCGAGTGCAAAGACGGCCAGAAGCAGCAGAGCAGGCCATAAATATTCCATAATGTTCTCCTTAAATTATTACTGTTCAATGGCGGAAATGTAGGCCTTGATGACCTCCACAGCGCCCTTTACGCCGATGCGGCTGCTGTCGATGCACAGATCGTAGTTCTCGGACTCGCCCCAGATCTGGTCTGTGTAATACTTATAGTAGCTGGCCCGGTCCTTATCCACTTCCTTGATGAGCTTTTTGGCCTGATCCTCATTCAGGCCCTTGCGCTGCATGATGGTCCGGATGCGGAAGGGCATGTCAGCCATGATAAAGACACTGAGCACGTCACTCCGGTTTCTCAGCACATAGTCCGCGCAGCGGCCCACAAAGATGCAGTTGCCCTTGTCCGCCAGGTTCCGCATGGCATCAAACTGGGCTGCCGCCACCTGCATGTTCAGGCGAAAGCCCTCGTTCATGCCCACATAATGGGGCGTGGGGATCACATAGGCGGAGACCCGCTTTTCATCATAGGAGTCGAAAATCTCCTTACTGAAATGGGAGTTTGCCGCGGCTTCGTCCACGATCTCCTTGTCATAGCACTTCATATTCAGCTCCTGGGCCAGCAGACGGGCGATATCGTGGCCGTTGCTGCCGTGCTGTCTGCCCACGGTAATGATCATTTTCTGCACTCCTTATCTATCATTTTATTTTTTCAGCATATTGGCAAAGGATTCCACGCTGGTGCCCCGGGTAACGTAGTAGCGGGTGACGATGCGCGGGTCATTTCCGGTATAATATACGGAACCGTTCATTTTCACCCCGAAGCTGTAGTATTCCGGCAGCAGCTCCAGCGTGGTGTTCGATGCCAGTCCCCTGGGGTAGCAGAGCACTGTAGGCTCCTTTCCGGTCAGGCGGAGAATGTCCAGCTTGGACTGGCTCATCTGTTCTCTCTGGGCCTCGGCCGGGAGCGCGTCCATGTCCTTGTGGCTCCAGGTATGGCTCTGGATGGAGACAAGACCGGACTGGGACATTTCCGTCACCTGTTCCGGCGTCAGATACTTTTCCCCGCCCAGCCAGCCGGTGATCACGAATATGGTGGCCTTTACATTATACTTCTGCAGCAGAGGGAAAAGTTCGGTGTAATTGTCCAGATAGCCGTCGTCAAAGGTCAGAATCACGGGCTTATCGTACTTGTCCACTTCCCGCAGATCCTCAAACCAGATGGGGTCATAGCCGTTTTCCACCAGGTATTGGAGCTGCTCCTCCAGAACGGAGGGCGAGACAAACAGCTCAGCGGAACCCCAGGTGTAGTCTGTGACGCCGTGGTACATGAACACCGGAACCTTATAGCCCTCGGGAATCTGCCAGTCCCCTGCGGCCACGGTACAGTACAGATGGGCGTACTCCTCATCATAGAACGTGCCGATGTGCAGAAGCTCGCACAGAGCCTCCACCGGTACATACAGCTCATTCCTGTAGGTCTTTACCGGAGAGCGAAGCGTCACGGCCTCGCCCCGGATATACAGCGCGGGGTCGCCCGGTTTGCAGCACACATCTGCGTCCTGCCAGGGGAAGGACAAAATTCCCTCCTCCCCGGACAGCTCCGCGCCCAGGGCTTCCGCAAATTCCCGGAAATTCACATACAGGGTGTCGTTATAGATCACGCTGCCGCTTTGAAGGCTCAGGCCTTCCACCGTCACGGTGTCGCCCTGGGGCAGCTCCGGCTCCGGCGTAGGCTCGGGTGTGGCTTCGGGGGTGGGCTCAGGCTGAGGCTGCTCCGGCTCGGCCTGTCCGCAGGCGGTCAGCATCAGCACCGCGAAAAGCAGGCAGAAAGCCAACAAATATACTCTCTTCATCAATCCGTCTCAAGGGCCTCCGCCAGGTCATCCACGTCCCAGCCCCGGGACACATAGAAACGGTATACCAGTCTGGGGTCGTCCCCGGTGTAGTACACCGGGCCGCCCATTTTCACGCCGAAGCGGTAATATTTGGGCAGCAGCTCCAGAGCGTTGCCGGCGGCCTCGCCCCGGGGATAGCACAGCACAAAGGGCTCCTTGCCCGTGAGTCTGGTCAGCTCCAGCTTGGACTGGCTCATCTCCTGCTCCTGCCGCTCATAGGTCAATGTGGGCAGCTCATAGTGCTTGACCGTGTGGCTCTGAATGGAGACCAGGCCGGAAGCCGCCACCTCCAAAAGCTGCTCGGTGTTCATGCCGTGGTATTGCCGCTCCAGCATGCTGGTGATGATGAAGAAGGTGGCTTTTACGTTGTACTTCTCCAGCAGCGGAAGCAGATCGGTATAGTTATTCTCCCAGCCGTCGTCAAAGGTCAGGATCACAGGCTTGTCGTACTTCTCAATTTCCCGCAGATCCTCAAACCAGATGGGGTCATAGCCGTTATCCACCAGATATTTGAGCTGCTCCTCCATGCGGGACGGGCTGACAAACAGCTCCGGCTCGGCCCAGATATAGTCGCTGACGCTGTGGTACATGAATACGGGCACCTTGTAGCCCTCGGCCAGCTCCCAGTCCCCCGCGCCGGGGGTGCAGTACAGGTGGGAATATTCCTCGTCATCAAACAGGGAGATATCCAGCGCGTCACAGAAGGACTCCACCGGGATATAGACCTCTCCGCCGCAGGTGACGGCCCGGCCCTTCATGCCATAGGCGATCTCGTCCCGGTACAGGATGGCGGTGTCCGGCTCCAGGCTGATCTGCTGGCCGTACCACTGGAAGGAGATGCTTCCGTCCTGTTCTTCCAGGCTCAGGTTCAGTGCGTCCGCTGCCTCGCTGAGCTTCATATAGCTGATGTCGTTCCAGAGGAAGCCGCCGCTTTCCAGCAGCGTACCGTCCACCGTCACCGCGTCGCCCGGCGTCATCACCGGTTCCGGTGTGGGCACGGGGGTGGGTTCCGGCGTTGGGATGGGGGTAGGTTCCGGCGTGGAGACCGGCTCCTGGGCTGTTTTGCCGCAGCCGCACACAAGAAGGGCGGCGAAAAGCAGCATTATGGTCAGAAAAAGTTTTGTCCTGTTTTTCAATCTCTTTTCTCCCTGTAGTTTGATCTGCTTTGTATTGTTGTATTTTAACACTACCGTGTATTCTTGGCAAGACGAGCCAGGAAAAAAACGCTCCTCCCCGGCATAAAGTTTTATGCTGGGAGAGTGATGGAATGGCTTTTCGCAAAAAACTGATCTACAATACGGCCCTGCTGACAGGTACATCCCTTCTGATGAACTTCATCGGCATGGCCTTTCAGATCTGGCTGGTGGGCAAAATCGGCACCACGGGCATAGGGCTTTATCAGCTTGTCTGCTCGGTCACTGCCCTCAGCGCCACGGTGGCCATATCGGGCATACGTTTTGCCTGCACCCGGCTGGTCTCCGAGGAGCTGGGTCTGGAAAACAGTGCCGGGATAAGAGGGGCCATGCGCCGCTGCACGGCTTACGGCCTGTTTTTCGGCGCGGCCTCGGCGGCCATCCTCTGGTTTCTGGCGGAGCCCATCGGCTTTCTCTGGGTGGGCGACGCCAGAACCGTTCTCTCCCTTCAGCTCTCCGCCTTCAGTATGCCCTGCATCGCCCTGTGCTCCGCTTTCTCCGGCTACTTCACCGCCGTGGGCCGGGTGTGGAAGCCCGCTCTTGTCCACCTGGCAGAGCAGCTGGCCGGCATCGCCCTGGTGGCGCTGTTTCTCACCATGAGCCCGGAGGGGGACATTGAAAAAAGCTGCGCCGCCGTGACGGCGGGAAGACTCTCGGCGGATGTACTCTCCCTGCTGCTGATGGCCGCGGTATACGCCGCCGACCGGCGGAGCTATTATTCCGGCGACGAGGGCGGCCTGCGGCTCACCGGGCGGATGCTGCGCATCGCCCTGCCCCTGGCCGTCTCCGCCTATGCCAGAAGCGCCCTGTCCACCCTGCAGCACCTGCTGGTGCCCAAAGGCCTGAAAGCGGCAGGCTACTCCGCCGACGGGGCCCTGTCCGGCTACGGGGTCATTCAGGGCATGGTGCTGCCGGTGATCCTTTTCCCCTCCTGCATCATGTCCGCCATTGCGGAGCTGATCATCCCGGAGCTGACTGCGTCCCAGGTGCGGGGAGATCAGCCGGGGATCCGCCAGACCGTGGCTTCCCTGTTTAAAATGAGCCTGCTGTTTTCCTCCGCCGTGGCCCTGTTTTTGTTCCTTTTTGCGGATATGCTGGGCTATGTGATATACAACAGCGGAGAGGCAGGATATTACATCCGTCTGCTCTCTCCGCTGGTACCGATCATGTATACCGATATGACCGTGGACGGCTGCCTGAAGGGGCTGGGGCAGCATGTGTGGAGCATGGGGATCAACATCCTGGATGCTCTGACGGGGCTGCTCCTGGTGTGGTGGCTGCTGCCGCGCTGCGCGCTGAGCGCGTACATCGGTATCATCTATTTCGGTGAGATATTCAATTTTATTCTCAGCGTGTTCCGCCTTTGGAAGACCGGCAGTTTGTCGTTTAAAGCACGCCGGTCAGCACCAGGAACAGCAGCACAAAGGTCACCAGCACAGCCAGGGCAAAGAGCATAAAGCCCACGCTGATCTTTCCCTTGCTGCTGCCGCCGGAGGAGGGCTCCACCAGCTTGGCCTTGCGCAGTGCGCCCACAACAGGCTTATACAGCAGCATGGTCAGCGCCGCGTTGATGCCGCCCTTGATCAGGTTAAAGGGCAGGAAGATGGGGATAAGCATACCGGCCACCTGCTCTCTGGGGACGCCCATGTACAGCGGGGTGATGATGTAGTTCCAGATGACCATGCAGACAGCCAGCACGCATACGCCGATGCCAAGGCCGCCCACTGCGCCCTTCTGGGTGTGGAATTTCTTATAGAAGACGGCGGCGGGGACAGTGAAGGCGCAGGTGGAGACAATATTCATAATCATGCCATAAGGGCCGGTGGAGCTGATGGTGATCATCTCGATAAAGGAGACGATGACCGTGATAAAGACGCTGGCCATGGGTCCCAGAAGGAAGCCCGCAATGGCGATCACGGCGTCCTTAGGGTCATAGCTCAAAAAGCCCGCCACATTGGGTATGATCCGGCCGATCAGCACCGCGATGAACGAGATGGCCGTAAACATGGCTACTACCGCCATA
>CAMGRL010000049.1 GCA_946061515.1 uncultured Clostridia bacterium | reverse complement strand
GCGGCAGCAGTAATATCAAGACCTACCAGAACATCACCGTGAAGCCGTATGTGGGTCCCCATACCCATACCTACGGCGGTCCGTGGTATGCGGACGCAAAGAGCCATTGGCATCAGTGCACCGACAGCGCCTGCCCGGATCCGAGTGGCAGCACAAAGGATCTGGCGTCCCACACCTTCGTGTGGAAGGTAGACCAGGCGGCCACCACGACCCAGACCGGCCTGAAGCATGAGGAGTGTACCGTCTGCAGCTATAAGCGCAGCGAAAATACGGTCATCGACAAGCTCCCCGCAACACATAGCCACAGCTACGGCACGGAGTGGAAGTATGACGACACCAATCACTGGCATGAGTGCGAGTGCGGCGACAAGGCCGATATTGCGGCTCACAGCGCCAGCGAGTGGATCGTTGACACGGCAGCTACCGAAACCGCCGACGGCGCTAAGCATAAGGAATGCACCGTTTGCAAGAAGGTGCTTGAAACCGCAACGATCCCCGCAACTGGCAGCACTCATACCCACAGCTACGGCACAGAGTGGAAGTATGACGACACCAATCACTGGCACGAGTGCGAGTGCGGCGACAAGGCCGACACGGCAGCACACAGCTTCCAGTGGGTGATCGACAAGGCCGCTACCAAGGAGGCCACCGGCATCAAGCACGAGGAATGCACCGTTTGCGGCGCCAAGCGCAGCGAGAATACGGTCATCGACAAGCTCCCCGACGGCGGCAACACCGGCAATACAGGCAGCGGTGATAATAACACCGATAAGCCCGGAAAGGACGACTCCACCAAGTCTCCTCAGACCGGTGACAGCAGCAACCTCATCGGTTGGCTGGCTGCTCTGTTCGTCAGCGGCGGTGCAGCCATCGGCACAACGGTTGTAAGCAGGAAGAAAAAGTACAACAGATAATTGAATAGCGTTCCCTTGCTCCATCTTCCGAGCAAGACAAAAGCGTCGTAGCAATACGGCGCTTTTTTGTTACCCGGAAGCGACAAACAGCGGCTTTTGAATGACGGACGGTAAGGATACCGCCGCCAATATGAAGCCGCTCATATCGAAAGAAAACGCCCAAAATCGCCCCGAAACCATACAGCGGGGTCAGGTTTTGGGCGTTTCTGCGTTTCGGGAGCAAATCGGCAATTCGGCAGCGAAAAGGAGGTGCCCGCTATGCCCCGTATGCCGAAATACCTCAAGAGAGAATGGGCGTTCTTTCTTGATGAGCGTGGCAGGAAGAAATATAACGAGCTTTGCAGAAAATGCGAAAGGAGCTGCAAGCAGAGCTTCCGTGCCACCGTTATTCACTGCCCACACTATCTATCGAAAAGGAGAACAAGACAAAAGTGCTTTATCCTTGCTTACGAGAATGAAGCACGGTATCCGGGAGAGGTCATAAAACTGAAGAGCTTCGAGGTTCAAGGTGTAGCTCGTCACGTAATAAAGGCTCTTTAAAACAAATTATCTTAATTGATGGGAGATGTTTTGGTTGAACTCTGTTGACGTGAAATGTCCGATTTGCGGGGCTATGAATGAGTCTCTTAATTTAGAAGAAACCGATGGGTGGATGGAATGCGAGAGCTGTGGAAACGCGGTCCAAATAATGAAATACGTTAAGACCAGGCGTGTACCGCGCTTTCAGATGCACGATTGTCAGGTGCTCGTACCGCTTTCGCAAAAGTAATGGCAAAGGAGTACGGCGATGCTGGAGGATTGGACGATTTACTCCTGGTATTGCCCGAACTGTAGGAATGAAGTTCTCTATATAAGATGAAAGGAGCTGTAACATGGCAAGAAAAGAGAAACGAAACGTGCGGTTTGATAACTGGTCTGATGAAATTCTGAATTCCTTTGATTGCGTGTACACTAACGGCTTCACAGAGGGCTGTAACAACAAGATAAAGGTCATAAAGCGTGTCTCATTTGGCATTCGAAACTTCGATTACTTCAGAAACAGGATTCTTCATTGCGCCTCTCTCACCTAATAAACAGGAGTGCGCGGTGCTCCGCTCACTCCTGCTTGTTAGGTCTTCTTTTGCTCTACCCCAACTATTGACATAGAGCCGTCTTTTTGCTTTGCAGATGCTGTTTCTGTCATGTCATATCGGATTGAAAATAACAAGAATTTGCCCTATCTACTTCCTTACGCTTGATTCTTCGGCGCTTTATGATAAAATTATATAACATAATGAAAAAACGTCTCTGCCCAAAGCGGGACGGATGGAAAACAGAGGAGGAAGAGAATGAAATTCAAGGACACCGGCTTTCGGACCCTGTACCGTCAATTTACGGTGTTTCCGCTGAGCGGAGAAAGCAGAGAGGACATGGCGGCATATCCCCAGATTGAGGGGGCAAACTGCCTGCTGGCCTATGGCTTTATCGACCGGGAGGCGGGACTGACCCTGGAGGTGCTGGCCGCGGGCTACGAGCTGGAGAACAAATACGTCTTTTTTGACCCTCCCAGGGAGACGCCCTGCATCATCCGCGCAGAGAACGTGGAGGATCAGGAGTTTTCGCTGCTGGACGACAGAAACAAGGCCCTGCGCACCCGCTATGCAGGGATTCTTGGGTTTTTGCGGGAATTTGAGGTCGGCGAGGAGATCGAAAAGACCAGAGAAATGCGTTTTCTGGATGACAGCCGCCACCCCTGCTTCCCTGACGATGTGCAGGTGTATCTGATGCGTCAGGGGCTGAAGCCGGAACCGTGCTGGGCCAGGATCAGCGGCCTGGCTGAGAACCATATCAAGGGCATTTTGCTCAACGAGCCGGAGCAGGACTTCGGCTGCCACCAGGGGGAAGAAATCGCCGTCAACCTTGACGAGACGGAAGACAAAAAAGTGATCTGCTATGCCAATATGAATCCGGTCAGACTGCTGAAGCCGGAGGATCTGGAGGACGGCTCCATGCTGCTTGGGGCCATCCGCGCTTTTCATGCGGAAGGGACGAAAGAGGCGTTTTTTGAAATTCTGGAGACGCTGCGGGACAGCTATGTCTGGGTCCCCTGCAATGCGGTTTTGAGCGAAGCGGACCAGAAAGCCTTTGCCGACATGATGGACAAGGCCGGCGGCGATCCGGCGGCGCTGGTCGGGATGGAGATGAAAAACCAGGAAAAGATCCGCCTGGTGCCGGACATTCTCCAAAACGGCGAAAATTTCTTCTTCCCTGCCTTTATCACCCAGGAGGATTTGGGCCAGTACGGGCAGTACTTCTCCAAGGTCCGAAAGCATTTTCTGGAAGTGATCGCCCTGGCCAGAAACAACGAAAAGCAGCTCAGCGGCATTGTCATCAACGCCTTTACCGAGCCCTGGGTTTTGGACAGGGAGCTTTTCGACGTGGTGGAAAATCTGAAAAGCCGGCTGGTTCAGGAGAAGTAATGCCCCAAAATCGGGGCGGGGACGGCGGCTGTCCTGCCACAGGGAGAAGCAATGAAAACAGGACTGATTTTAGAGGGCGGAGCCATGCGGGGGCTGTTTACAGCCGGCGTACTGGACGTGCTCATGGAAAACAAGATCACTTTTGACGGCGTCATCGGCGTTTCGGCGGGGGCGGCCTTCGGCTGCAACTTCAAGTCCGGGCAGATCGGGCGGACCGTGCGCTACAATGTGCGCTTCTGCCGCGATAAGCGTTACTGCGGGCTGGGGTCTCTGCTGAAAACCGGGGATATTTTCAACACGGATTTCTGCTACGGCGAAGTGCCGCTGAAGCTGGACCCCTTCGACTTTGAGGTCTTTGAAAAGGACCCTACGGACTTCTATGTGGTCTGTACGGACGTGGAGACCGGCGAAGCCCTCTGCCATCGCTATACCGGCCGGGATGACCACGGCTTTGACTGGATACGGGCCTCCGCCTCCATGCCCCTGGTCTCCCGGATGGTGGAGATCGAGGGCAGAAAGCTGCTGGACGGCGGCATTGCCGACTCCATTCCCGCCGCCTGCTTTGAAAGTCTGGGCTATACGCGCAATGTGGTGATCCTGACCCAGCCGGAGGGCTACCGGAAAAAGAAAAATCATGCGCTGCCGCTGATCCGCCGGAAATACCGGGCCTACCCCAGACTGGTGGAAGCCATGGAGCGGCGGCATCTGGTCTACAACAAGGAGCTTGACTATGTGGCCCAGGCCAGAGCGGAGGGGCGGATGTTTGTCATTCAGCCGGAAGCGCCCCTGGACGTCCATCGCATAGAGAAAAACCCGGAAAAGCTCCGCGCCGTTTATGAAGAAGGCAGGAAAACAGCAATAAGGCAGCGGGAAGCGCTGTTGGCCTTTCTGGCGCAGCAGGCCGGGGAATGAACCGTACATATATACAGAAAAACCGCCGGAAGAAGCAAACTCTTCCGGCGCTTTTCCGTGCCGTTGACCGGAATGGGGAAATCCCTGCATGTGAGCCGAATTTCGACAGTGAAAATTTGCAATGAAGAGGATTTTGGATTATAGTAGAGACAAAATACAACGGATAAATCGGGGGTAGATAAGATGAAACTGCTGCATATCGCCGACCTGCATCTGGGTAAGCGGATGAACGATATTGATCTGCTGGAGGACCAGCGCTGTGTGCTGGATCAGCTTTTGGACATGGCCGTGATCGAAAAGGTGCAGGCCGTGCTGATCGCCGGGGACGTGTACCAGAAGGCCTCACCCCCGGCTGAGGCCATGGCGGCCTTTGACGGCTTTGTCTCTGAACTGGTCCGGGCGGGGATCAGGGTGTTCGTCATCAGCGGAAACCACGACTCCGACCAGCGGATCTCCTATTTCTCCTCTCTGCTGCGCCCCTCCGGGGTCTACGTCAGCGAGAGCTTCACCGGCCGCCTGCAGCAGTATACCCTGACGGACCAGTACGGGGAGGTGGTCGTCAGCCTGCTGCCCTTCATCAAGCCCCTGACGGTGAGACGCTTTTTCCCGGACAGGAACATTGTGAGCTATCAGGATGCGGCGGAGGCGGTGCTTGCGGCATCGTCCATTGACCAAAGCAAGCGGAATGTGCTCCTCTGCCACCAGTTCATCACCGGGGCGGAGCTGTCCGACTCGGAGGAGCGGACCGTGGGCGGCCTGGACAATATCGACGCCTCGTTGTTCGACGGCTTTGACTATGTGGCCCTGGGCCATATCCACAAGCCCCAGAAGCTCAAAAGACCGACCCTGCGCTACGCGGGATCGCCCCTGAAATACTCCTTCTCTGAGGCCGGGCACAAAAAAAGCGCCGTGCTGCTGGAGCTGGGGGAGAAGGGGGACTGCCGCATCCGGCTGCTCCCCATCAGCCAGCCCCACGAGGTACGGGAGGTGGAAGGGCTGCTCAGCGACGTAATGAAAATAGACTATTCCGAGGACTATGTGCGCGTTACCATCCACGACGAGCTGCCGCCGCCGGACGCCCGGGCCAGCGTCTCCACGGTCTTTCCCAATATGATGAAATTTGCCGTGGTCAATTCCAAAACCAAGGAGGACAGGGACGTGCTTGCCACCGAAAAGGTGGAGGAAAAGGACGTGAAGGAACTGTTTGCCGATTTTTACCGGCTGCAGAACAACGGTGCCTCGCCCACGGAGGAGCAGCTGGCCCTACTGGAAGAAGTGCTGAAAGAAATGGAGGAAAAACGCCATGAAGCCCGTTAAACTTGTGATGTCCGCCTTCGGCCCCTACGCCGGGGAGACGACCGTGGACTTTTCCGTCCTGGGCAGCGGCGGCATTTTCCTCATCACCGGCGACACCGGCGCGGGAAAAACCACCATCTTTGACGCTATCAGCTTTGCCCTCTACGGGGAGGCCTCCGGCGGCAGCCAGAAGCGGGCCGCCAAGAGCTTCCGCTCCGACTATGCCCGGGCGGACACGCCCACTTTTGTGGAATATACCTTTCAGCACAAAGACCGGGTCTACACGGTCAGGCGCAATCCCGAGTATCGGCGCCCGAGAAAGCGTGGCGAGGGCACAGTGAACGAAAGCGCGGACGCGGTCTTCTCCTGCACGGAGACCGGGGAGCTGGTCTCCGGCACGGAGGCGGTGAGCCGGCGGGTCATTGAATTGCTGGGCCTGAACCGGAACCAGTTTTCCCAGACGGTGATGATCGCCCAGGGGGATTTTATGAAGATCCTGAACGCCAAGAGCGACGAGCGGAAAAAACTCTTTCAGAAGATCTTCAACACCGGTTTTTTTGAGGAGCTTCAGCAGAAGCTGAAGGACATGGACAGGGATTGCAGCGCCCAGGCGGAAAAGAATAAGGACGCCATCCTGTCGGCATTTTCCCGGCTGATGATCGACGGGGCCTATGAAGAGGCCGGAAAAATGGAGGAAATCAGGAACGACGCCAAGTACATCGAGACTATGCTGCCCCTGCTTCAGGGTCTGATGGATTTCCAGCAGCAGCGGCAGAGCGGGGCGGAACAGGCCCGCAAGGCCGCCGAGGCCCGGCTGGACGGGCTGAAAGGGGAACTCGCCGAAGGGAAAAAGCGAAACCAGGATTTTGAGACGCTGGATAAGCTTACGCAGGAGGAGCGGGCCCACGCCCTGCGGCAGCAGGAGATTCAGGAGGAAAAAGCGCGCCTTGTCATGGCGCGAAAGGCCCTGAATGTGCAGAGCAGCGAGGCTCTGCTGGGGCAGAATATACGCAGCGGGGAGCGGCAGAGCGCAGAGCTTCAGGCTTGCCGGGCCCGGCTGGAAAAGACCCGGGCAGCGGCCGGGGAAGCGGAAGAGAATTTTGCCGAAGCAGAGCGGCAATACCGGCTGCTGGACCGGCAGAAGGAAGAGCTGGCCCGGACAGAGGCGGCGATTCCGGCCCTGGAAAAGTTCGCCCGGCAGCGGAAAGCGCTGGAAGAGGCGGAGAGCACCGCGGCGGAGAAATACCGGCTGAGCTGCATAGAGGACGCCGCCTATGCCGAAGTGAAGGAGGCCTTTTTCAGCAGCCAGAGCAGCCTGATCGCCGCTACGCTGAAAGCGGGGGAGCCCTGCCCGGTCTGCGGTTCCTGCCAGCATCCGGCCCCGGCAACCGCGCCGAAAAAATCCGCCACCAAAGCCCAGCTGGATAAAGCCGAGCGCAGCCGGGCCAGAGCCGAGCAGGAGGCGCAGGCGGCCCTGCAGGAGAAGGCCGGGGCGGAGTCCGCCTTCCGGGAGGGCCAGGCCCGGCTTGCGGAGCTGGGCGTCTCAGCCCAGGAGGACGCCGACGCGCTGAAGGCAGAGGCAAAGCGCATCACCCGGGAAATTCAGGAAATCGAAACGCGCTATAAGCAGGCCGAGAAGGCACGAACCGCGTCAGCCCTTTCCGCCAAAGAGGCGGAGACCCAGACGGAAACCGCCGAAAAGCGCCTGAAGGAGCTGGAAAAGGAGCGGCTTACGCTGACAGAGGCTTTTCAGACTGCCCTGTCGGCCAACGGCTTTGCCGGTGAGGACGCCTACCGGACGGCAAAAATCAGCGAGAGTGCCATGAACGCCATGGATGAGGAAATCCGCGCTTACGATGAAAAGGCCAGATCCCTGAAGGACAGAAGGGAAGAGCTGGCCGGGCAGCTTCAGGGACTGACCCCTGCAGATCTGGGAGCAATACAGCAGCAGGTACAGGCGGAGGAGACAAAGCGGAATCAATTGACCAGGGAGGAGAGCGCTCTGGGCAAAGACCTGGCGATCAACCAGAGCTGCCTCCGGGAGCTGCAGGAGGCGAAGAAGAAAAAGGACAGGCTGGGTCAGCGCTGGGCCCTGGTCCACGAGCTGTATTACAATGTGTCCGGCCAGACCAGCAGCCAGGTCAAGCTGTCCTTTGAGGCCTATGTGCAGCAGTTTTATTTCAAACAGGTCATTGCGGCGGCCAATATGCGCCTGAATGTGCTGACAGAGGGCAAATTCACCCTCCGCTGCAAGGAGGAGGCCAAAAATCTTGTCAGCCAGGCCGGGCTGGATCTGGACGTGCTGGACAGGAGCACCGGCGTCTGGCGGGATGTGTCCACCTTGTCCGGCGGCGAATCCTTTATGACCTCCCTGGCCCTGGCGCTGGGCCTGTCCGATGTGGCCCAGGCCCGCAGCGGCGGCGTCCGGCTGGACAGCATGTTCATCGACGAGGGCTTCGGCTCCCTGGACGAGGACGCCCTGCGCCAGGCCCTGGAGCTGCTGTCCGGCCTGGCCGGCGGCAGCCGGATGATCGGCGTGATCTCCCATGTGGGAGAGCTGAAAAACCGCATCGACAAAAAGATCATCATCACCAAGAACCTGACCGGCTCCAGCATCACGCTGGAGGTTTAGGGAAAGCTGGTTGACGGGGCTTTTACCAGACGGTATAATACCATAATATAACAATGTGATAACAGCCTGCGGAGGTGCAAAAATGAGAGATGCCAGGATCAACATGCTGAACGATACCCTGCGTATCTGCGAAAAAGGTCAATACATGTACCAGAACAAGCTTGTGAAGCTGAAGCTCTCCCCGGAGGAGATGCGGGCAGCCCGGGTTTTCCTGCCTGATGAGATCGGGGCCCTGGCTCATTTTAAGGATTTCAGGCACGTGCATGTGTTGGGACGCTGCGGGTATGGCTGCGAGAATACGGACGCCTTTGCCCTTGCCCGGAAGAGATACCGGGACTTCAGTTATATGTTCACCGAAAAAGACAGCAAAGAGATCCTTGTTCTCAATCTGGCCAACCCCGTCAATCCCGGCGGCGGCGTCCGCCGCGGCGCAAGGGCCCAGGAAGAGGATCTTTGCCGGAGCAGCTCACTGCTGCTGTCGCTGGAGGGACCGGACGCGGAAGCCTATTACCGCTATAACCGTTCGCTCCATACCAAAATGGGCTCTGACGCGATCATTATCACGCCGAAGGTGGAGATTATCCGGGACGAAAAGGGCGAACTTCT
Organism: uncultured Clostridia bacterium; assembly: GCA_946061515.1. Taxonomy (GTDB): domain Bacteria; phylum Bacillota; class Clostridia; order Oscillospirales; family Oscillospiraceae; genus Limivicinus. The sequence goes on along the minus strand of CAMGRL010000049.1, from coordinate 3,615 downwards.
GGAGGAAACCGTGATCGTCGCCGTGATGACCTGCGCGGCGCCCTGCCTTACCGACGGCATGGAGGGTCTGTCCCAAAAAGAATACGAGGATATGCTCTATCGTCGTATCATGGGCATGCTGCGCTGCGCCGCTTACCTGGGATACAAAAATCTGGTTTTGGGTGCTTTTGGCTGCGGCGCTTTCCGCAACGACGCCCGGCTGGTGTCCGACCTTTTCTATAAGGCGCTGAAGGAATTTGATTTCGACGGGATGAAGGAAAGCGACATGTTCAATCGGATTGATTTTGCCGTGCTTTCCCGAAGCGTGGACCAATATAACTTCAAAGAATTTTACCGGAATTTCGGCGAAGGCAATTTCTACCGCGATGAGGACAAGGCTGAGCTTCAGCAGGTTTTGAAGCAGAGGAAGGAACGGGAGACCTACCGGGACAAGATCCGGGGCTCGATGATCGGCGCCGCCGCCGGGGACGCTTTGGGGTATGCGGTGGAGTTTTTCCCCGAGAAGATGATCCGGGAAAAATACGGCCCCCAGGGCATCACCAGGTATGAGCGGGATCCAAAGACTGGCAAGGCGCTGATCTCCGATGACACACAGATGGCGCTGTTTACCGCCAACAGTATTCTGGTTGGGAAAACCCGGCTGGCCATGCGCGGGATCGGCGGAGAGCCTCATATGTATATCCAGATGTCTTATCTGGATTGGCTGACTACCCAGGAAAAGAGCTATGAATCCGGAAAGAATACAGAGCGCCTCAAAGACGGGCAGGGCATATCCTGGCTTCTGGATGTGCCGGAACTGTACAGCCGCAGAGCGCCCGGAAACACCTGCCTCTCCGCCCTGCGGGAGGCCCGCCTCCGGAAGGCCAGTCTCTGGGAGAACGTGGAGGAGTATCTGGATCATCCCCGGAACAACAGCAAAGGCTGCGGCGGCATTATGCGTGTCGCCCCTTTGGGGATCGTTTATTCTGCCCGTTTTTGCTCCATGGACCACCTGGAGAATGAGGCGGCTCTGTTGTCCGCGGTTACCCATGGACATCCCCTGGGCTACCTGCCTTCAGCGGTTTTGGTCCATATCTTAAACCGCATTGTCTACAGCAGCGGCCAGTATGGCTCCCTGCGGGAGATCATTATAGAAGCCCGGGACAGTGTCTGTGCCCATTTCCGGGACAGGGACTGCATCGGGGAGCTGCGCGCCTGCATCGACAAGGCTCTGGCCCTGGCGGAAAACAGCGACAGCGACAGGGAGAATATCCGCCGCCTGGGCGGCGGCTGGGTAGCGGAAGAGACCCTGGCCATTGCCCTCTACTGCGCCCTCCGCTATGAGCACGACTTCTCCGGCGGCCTGATCGCATCGGTAAACCACGGCGGCGACAGCGACTCCACCGGCGCTGTGACGGGCAATATTCTGGGCGCCATCAACGGGTATGACGCCATGGAGGGCAAGTGGAAAACCGACCTGGAGCTTTCCGACGTCATTCTGGAGATGGCCGACGACCTGTGCTACGGCTGTCAGATGGAGGAATACAGCGATTACTACGACCCGGACTGGGCTCGAAAATATCAGGGAATGCACTGGAAGGAGCCTGCGCCGACCTGCGTCTTTTTCTGGAAAGACCATGAGGAAAACGGCTGGCTCAGCAACTGGTATCCCAGTCCCTTTGTGCTGGACGATTTCCGCTATAACCATGTGGAGCAGTACCTGATGGCGCAGAAGGCCAAGCTGTTCCACGACGCAGAGAACTACACTGCTGTTCTGAAGACAGATTCGCCCAAAGTTTGCAAGGAGCTGGGCCGCAAAGTGGCCAATTACGACGGCGTGGTCTGGGAACAGCGGCGCGGTGAGGTGCTGAAAACCGCCGTCCGGGCCAAATTCACGCAGAACGAGGATCTGAAGCAGGCCCTTTTGGCCACCGGCAGCAGAATTCTGGCCGAGGCCAGCCCCCGGGACGGGATCTACGGCATCAGGCTGACGGCAGAGGATGCGGTGAAGCTGAAGCCGTCGGAATGGCCCGGTCTGAACCTGCTGGGAAAAGTGCTGATGGAGGTCCGGGAGGAGCTCCGGAGCCATGGATGAAATAACAGGCAGCCTCAGTGCTGCCTGTTTTCAGCAAGCCAAATCAAGCAAAATTGCTTTTCTTTCCGTATAATCAGCATTGTCAGTTGAAAGGAAAGCTCTGATTAAATCAGAGGTTCCAAAGGAGCGGTGAGCCGGTGAACGAATGGGCCAGAAGCATCCAGAATATCGTGCTGGAGATCGACAAGTGCATCATCAACAAGGACGACGAGGCCCTGACCCTGGAGCATCTGGCCGCGTTTCTGGGCTATTCGGCCTGGTATGTGTCACGGAAGTTCAGGGAGATCTCCGGTATGCCCCTGCGGGAGTATCTGCGGGGCCGGAAGCTGGCCTTCGCCCTGAAGGACCTGCGGGACACGGAGGAGGGCATTCTGGACGTCGCCTTAAACTACGGCTTTTCCTCCCACGAGGCATTCACCCGGGCTTTCAAGGAGGCCTACGGCCTTACGCCCAGCGAGTACCGGCGAAATCCCGTGCCGGTGGTGCTGCGCACGGTCATCAAGCCTTTCGACTGCTATCTTTTAGAAATCGGAGGAACAGGCATGACAAGTAAAACCAACGAAGTAAGAAGCTATTTTGTGACCATCCCGGAACACAAGTTTCTGCACATCCGCAATTACGAGAGCATCGGCTACTGGGACTTCTGGCAGAAGCAAAGCCTTATTCCCGGCCAGGACTGCGAGACCATCTGCGGCCTGCTGGAGAGCATCAAGGGCAAGCTGGACGACATGGGCGGAGACCAGGCGGACAGCAGCAGCGGCCAGCTGATGGCCTTCATCAACGAGCCCCGGGGGAGGATCTGCAGCTGGGGCATCCCTCTGGCCGAGGCCTACGGCGTCCGCCTGCCGGCGGATTACGCCGGGGAGATCCCAAGCCAGATGCAGATCATGGACGTGCCGGAAGGGGAGTACATCGTCTTTGAACACGGGCCTTTCGACTTCGAGACGGAAAACGCCGCTGTGGAGGCTAAAATCGAACAGGCCATGAAAGACTTTGACTATCCCGCCAGCGGCTATGTCCTGGACACCGCTCCGGGCAGAGTGTTCTATTTTTACCACGACTGCCGGCACTTCTGGAAATACGTCCGGCCGGTAAAGAATGCTGAGGGGTAAAGGTGTTTCCGGGCGGCCACACAAAGCCTCACCCGTGGAGGGGGAAAGGAATAGTGAAGAGTGAATAGTGAATAGTGAAAAAGTGAGGTGGCCGCGAAGCGGCCGGATTAAAATATGTCGCCGCAGGCGACACCATACCTATTCACTTATCCCTATTACTTCTTACCTTGACTACCCCTCAGTCAGCCTGCGGCTGACAGCTCCCCTGACAAGGGGAGCCTTATTGCGGGCGGCCCGGAGTGAACAGGCTTTCAAAAAAAGCGCATCCCCTCGTTGGAAGGGGATGCGCTTTATCGGTTCTATCAATAATTTTCTTTACGCAGCTCAAAGTAGCTCTGGGGATAGGCGCAGACGGGGCAGAGCTGGGGGGCCTTGGTGCCTACCACGATGTGGCCGCAGTTGCGGCACTCCCACACCTTGACCTCGCTC
>CAMGRL010000048.1 GCA_946061515.1 uncultured Clostridia bacterium | reverse complement strand
CGCCGCCTCTGGCGTCGCCGTCCAGCTTGGAGAGCATCACGCCGGTGACGCCCAGCGCCTCGTCAAAGGCGGTGGCGGCGTTCACCGCGTCCTGGCCGGTCATGGCGTCAACCACCAGCAAAATCTCTGCCGGCTGCACCGCGTCCCGGATGTTTTTCAGCTCCTCCATCAGCGCCTCGTCAATGTGGAGGCGGCCTGCGGTGTCCAGAAACACCAGGTCGTTGCCGTGCTTTTTGGCGTGCTCCACGGCGGCCTTGGCAATGTCCACCGGGTTGGTCTGCCCCATCTGGAACACGGGGATATTCAGCTGGGCGCCCACCGTCTCCAGCTGCTTGATGGCGGCGGGGCGGTAGATATCGCAGGCGGCCAGCAGCGGGCGCTTGCCCTGCTTGCGCATGTAGCCGGCGAGCTTTGCGCCGTTGGTGGTCTTGCCCGCGCCCTGCAGGCCCACCAGCATGACCACGCTGGGGGATTTGGAGCCGATATTCAATTTCTGGGTCTCCCCGCCCATCAGGGCGCAGAGCTCCTCGTTGACGATTTTGATGACCATCTGGGCCGGAGACAGGGCCTCCAGCACCTCCCGGCCGCTGGCCCGCTCGGTGACGGTCTTGGTAAAGTCCTTTACCACCTTGTAGCTGACGTCGGCCTCCAGCAGGGCCATGCGCACCTCGCGCATCGCCTCTTTGATGTCGCTCTGGGAGAGGCGGCCCTTGCCGCGCATTTTCTTAAAGGCGGCATTCAGTTTTTCGGATAAGCTTTCAAATGCCATTGCGTCATCCCTTTGTCCGGAGCTCTTCTATGCCTTGGGCAACCCGGCAGGCAAGTTCCCTTGCCTCCCCCCGGGTGAGAGCTGTGAGCCTGTCCGTCAGGGCGCTGAGTTCGTCCAGCGTCCTTCTGGTCTCCTGAAAGCGGCGGATAAGGCCGGTCTTTTCTTCGATGTCCTGCAGCGCCGCCTCGGCCCGGCGGATATTGTCCCACACGGCCTGGCGGGAGATGCCGCTCTGCTCCGCGATCTCTGCCAGAGACAGATCCTCGTTATAGTGCAGGTCGTAGCACTCGCGCTGCTTTTCGGTGAGCAGTTCGCCGTAAAAATCCAGCAGCATTGTCTGCATCATCCTGCTGTCCGCCACGGCTATGCCCCCTGTCAAGTGATTTACCTTTGCAGAGTATACAACTCCACAGCAGCGCTGTCAAGTCTTTTTTCTTGTCAGCTGCCGTTTTTTTGCCCGGTTTACATAGAAAAAGCAATTTATGGGAAAGATGTTCATTATCAACCTCACAGGAGGATAAAATGGAACATTACAGCTTGGCATATATAAGCGAAGAAAAGCTTCCCGGTTTTGCGGCCTCGGAAGCCCGATTGCTGCGGGTGGAGGGCGAAGGCTCCGCCAAAAGCAGCATTAATCTTTTAAAGCGCAGCTTTTCCACCATTGAGCGCAGCCACAGCGTGATCGAGCGGCGCTACGGCGGCCAAACCACCGTCCCCGCCGCCTGCGAATGGCTGCTGGACAACTGGTATATGGTGCAGCGGGAGTACCGCAGCGCCTATGCGGCGCTCCGCTCTGCCCGTCATCTCCGGCTCTGCCAGGAGCAGCCCCTGATTGTCGAGCTTTGCCGGGCGCTGCTGCACGCCGGGCAGGGCGCCGTCACCGAGGAGCGCAGCACCCTCTTTCTCCAGGGCTTTCAGACCGTCACCGTTCTGCGGCGGCAGGAGCTGCTGCTCTTCCCTGCTGCTCTCCGCTCCGCCGTGATCGAGGGTGTGGCCCAGGTCTGCCGATCCATGCAGTACGCCTCCGACACCGCCTCCCACGCCAAGGAGCTGGAGGCCCTTTTCGGTACCCTGCGGCTTTTTTCCGTGCTGGACACGGAAAAGCTGATCCGTAGCGTGGATATTTCGGAGGAGATCCTCTCCCGGGACCCCAGCGGAGACTATGCCAACATGGACAGCGGCACCCGGCAGGACTACCTGGCAAGGCTTACAAAGCTGGCCCGGGCCCAGGGTCTGGAAGAGCATGTACTGGCCCGGAAGCTGATCAAACAGGCGGCGGAAGAGGGGCGGCATGTGGGCTTTACCCTTTTCCCGCCGAAAAAACACCGGGGCGCGGGGCTTTACATCACCGCAAACATTGTCCTCACCCTGTTTTTGAGTCTTCTGCTGTCCTTCGCCGTGGGCAGCCCCGGGGCTGCGGTTCTGCTTCTGCTGCCGGTGTCGGAGCTGGTGAAGAGTCTGCTGGATCTGATCCTGCTGCACCTTATCCCCCCGAAACGCCTGCCCAGAATGGACACGGAAAAGGGTGTTCCCCCGGAGGGCCGCAGCATCTGCGTTCTCTCCGCCCTGCTGACCAGCCCCGACAGCGGCGGGAAGCTGGCGGAAAGTCTGGAGCAATTTCGCCTGGCCAACCGCAGTGCGGGGAAGAACGTCTGTTTCGGCATTTTAGCGGACCTGCCCGCCGCAGATTCGCCGGAGACGGAGGAGGACGAAAAGATCCTCCGCGCCGCCCGCAGCGCCATAAACGGGCTGAATTTCAAATACGGCGGCGGCTTCTATCTCTTCACCCGGGAACGGCGCTTCGACGGGGAGCGCTACACCGGCCATGAGCGAAAGCGGGGCGCGCTGCTGGAGCTGGCAAAGCTTTTGTGCGACAGGGACTCCGCTCTCCGGGTGACGGGCGACAAGGACGCCCTTGCGGGGGTTCGCTATATCATCACCCTGGACAGCGACACGAAAATGTACCCCGGCGCGGTCTCGGAGCTGATCGGGGCCATGCTCCATCCCCTGAACACGCCCCGGCTGGATAAGCGCCGCCATGTGGTGACGGAGGGCCACGCTGTCATCCACCCCCGTATCAGCACGGGGCTGAAAAGCGCCAACGCCACCGACTTTGCCCTGATCTTTGCCGGGGCCGGGGGCAGCGACCCTTACGGGGCCCTCTGCGGCGAGCTGTATATGGACGCCTTTGACAGCGGCGGCTTCGCGGGCAAGGGCATTTTAGACGCCGGGGTGCTGCTGGACTGCTCCGAAGCCCACTTCCCCGAGGGCCGCATCCTCTCCCACGACGCCCTGGAGGGGGCCTATCTCCGGGGTGCGTTCATGGGAGACACGGAGTTTTCTGACAGCTTCCCCGCAAAGCCCCTGTCCTATTACCGGCGGCTCCACCGCTGGGTCCGGGGCGACTGGCAGAACGCCCCCTGGCTCTTTGGCCGGGGCCGGGATCTGCGCGATATTGACCGCTGGCGGCTGCTGGACAGCCTGCGCCGCAGTCTGATTGCCCCGGCCACCTTCATCGCCATTCTCTCCGGCTTTTTTATCCCTGCCGCCGGGCTGAGGCTGGCGGCCTGGGCAGCGCTGCTGGCCCTGTTGAGCCGTCTGTTCATCTCCCTTGCCGAGGGCGGGCGCAAGCGCCGGGAGACGGTGCGCCTGCGCCGCTACACCCGGCTGCTCACTGGCGTGGGCGGGGCCATCGTCCAGACCTTTATGCGGCTCTGGCTGCTGCCCTTTGAGGCCTGGGTCTGTCTCTCCGCCGCCGTCACCGCCCTGTGGCGGATGCTGGTTTCCGGGCAGAAGCTGCTGGAATGGGAGACCGCCGCCCAGAGCGACAGCCGCAGCGGCTCTCTCGCCGCCCACATGAAGGCCATGTGGTTTCCCATGCTGGCGGGGGCGCTGTGCCTGCTACTGTCACCTGCCATTATCGGCAAGTCGGCGGGGCTGATGTGGCTCCTGTCCCCTGTGGCCACAGCGGCTCTGTCTCTGCCCGCCCGAAGGGAGAATACGCTGAGCCGGGCGGACCGGGAATATCTGCGTCTGCGCGCCGGGGAGACCTGGCGCTACTTCCGGGATTTCTCCACAGAGGAGGACAACTACCTGCCCCCGGACAATTTCCAGGAGCAGCCCCCTGTGGGGGTGGCCCACCGCACTTCGCCCACCAACATCGGCCTTGCCGCCGCCGCGGCGGTGGCGGCCATGGACATGGAGCTGATCCAGAGCGAAGAGTGCGTGGAGTATATCCGCCGCCTGACGGAGACCCTTCTGCGCATGCCCCGCTGCCGGGGACACTACTATAACTGGTACGACACCCGCACCCTGCTGCCTTTGCACCCGGCCTTTGTCTCCACCGTGGACAGCGGCAATCTGTACGCGGGGCTGCTGGTGGCCGCTGCCGCCATGGAGGAGCTGGGGCAGCGGGAGCTTGCGGAGCGTCTGCGCTCCATTTTGGAGCAGATGGACTTTTCGCCTTTGTATGACGGGGGGCGGGGCCTTTTCTATATCTGCTATGACGCCTCAAAAGAGCGGGGCGCCGGCGGCTGGTACGACCTGATGGCAAGCGAGGCCATGCTGACAAGCTATATCGCCATTGCCAAGGGGGACGTGCCGAAAAAGCACTGGCGGCGTCTCAGCCGGGCCCAGCTGCAGAAAGACGGCTACCGGGGTCTTGCCAGCTGGACGGGCACCATGTTTGAATACCTGATGCCCGAGCTGTTTTTGCCCCTCTATCGGGGCAGCCTGCTGTACGAGAGCAGCCGCTTTTGTCTCTATGCCCAGAAGCGCCGGGTCTTTGCCGGTAAGCCCTGGGGCATCTCCGAGAGCGCCTTTTTCTCTCTGGACAGCTCCCTCAGCTACCGCTACAAGGCCCACGGCTGTCCCGCTCTGGCGTTGAAGCGGGGGCAGGAGGAGGACATGGTGGTCTCGCCCTACAGCAGCTTTCTGGCCCTCTGCGCCGAGCCGGAGAGCGCGGTGAAGAACCTCCGCCGCCTGGAGCGCTTCGGCGCCCTGGGGCGCTACGGCTTTATTGAGGCCCTGGACTTCACCCCCGGCCGCTGCCGCAGCGACAGCGGGGAGCCGGTGCGCTGCACCATGGCCCACCACGCGGGGATGAGTATTCTGGCCGCCGCGAACGCGGTGAAAGACGGCTGCGTTCAGCGCCGCTTCCTTTCCGACCCGGCCATGGCCGCCCACACCGCCCTGCTCCAGGAACGGCTTCCGGAGGACGGCATCGTCATCCGCCGGGACCTGTCCCCGGTGCCGGAAAAGCCGGACCGGGCGGAGGCCGGGCGCTGGCAGAAGCAGGGCGGGGTCGAGGACGAGGGCTGCTGCCTGCTCTCCAACGGGGCCTATGAGCTGCTCCTCCGCTCCGACGGCGGCGGGCAGGCAAAGCTTTCCGACCGGCTTATCTACCTTCAGGCCCCCAGGCTGCGGCTGGACGGGAAAAATCTCTTCCCCGCAAAAGCGGAGCACTGGGAATTTTCCGAGGGTCAGTGCGCCTTCCGGCGAAGCCTTGAAGGTCTGGAAGTCCGGCTCACCGTCTTTGCCGCCTCCGGTGACTGCGGGGAGCTTCGCACCATACAGTGTAAATCCGACCGGGACAGAGAAGTCTCCCTGGAATTTTCCTTTGTGCCGGTACTGGCCGCTTATAATGATTATGTAAACCATACCGCTTTCTGGCGCTTAGGGATCTTCGCCCAAGCGGAGGGCCGCCGGCTGCTGCTGCGCCGGGTGCGCCGGGGCGGCGCGGGAGAGCTTTGGCTCTGCCTTGCCTGCAGCGAAGAGGCCCGCTTTTCCGCCGACAAGAAGGGCGGTCTGGGCTGGCTCTCAGAGCCTCTGGTCAGGGTCCGGCTGGACCTTCACCTGTGCGCCGGAGAGACGGCCGCGCTGCGCTTTGCCCTCTGTGCCGGCTTCTCCCAAAAGGAGGCCGTGGAGGGGGCCGAGCGGATACTGGCCGCCTCCGAGCTGGACTGCGGCGGTATGCTGGGCGCTTCCGCCACGCTGCTGGGACTCAGCGCCGGGGAGATCGGCGCGGCCATGGACATGCTGCCGGAGCTGACAAGTCCCCGGCTCCATGAGGCCGCTCCCGCCCGGGAGCTGTGGCCCTTCGGCATCTCCGGCGACCTGCCCATTCTCTGCTGTGACAGCGGCGCAAAAGAGGCGGAGAGCCTGCTGCTGCGCTTCTGTCTGCTGAAAAGCTGCGGTCTCAACGCGGACCTGGTCTATCTCAGCGACGAGCAGGGCGAGTACCAGCGGCCCTTCTTCCGCCGGGTCAGCCAGATCCTCTCCCGCTTCTCTCTCGAGGCCCTGATCGACAGCCCCGGCGGGGTGCATTTCGCCCCTCTGAGCGCAAAGGCGCTGATCGAGAGCCGGGCCGCCTGGGCGGTGGGGCGGGAACCGAGTGCCCTGCCTGAGCCGCTCCGGCCCGTTTTCGGCGCTCCCCGGTCTCCCGGCAGCATCCCCGAATACCGGCACGCGGGCCGGGCCTTTGAGTTCTATGTAGACCAAAATCTCCCCTTCCGCCCCTGGCAGCTCATTCTGACCAACGGCCGCTACGGCTATATCGCCTCCGACTGCGGCAGCGGCTGCATGTGGCTGGAAAACGCCCGGGAGATGCGGATCGATCCGCCCCCTCTCCTGCCCGAGGACGTCTCCGGCAGCGAGAGCCTGTGGCTGGAGACGGAGAAGGGGCCTGTCAGCCTCTTTGCCGCCAACGACGGCTACCCCTGCCGCGTCAGCTTTTCCCCCGGCCTTGCGGTGTGGGAAAAGGAGATCGGCGGCGCGCTCATCAAGACCAGCGCCTTCATCCCCGGCGGCATCGACGCCCGGGTGTTCATGGTGGAGGGAGCTGACGACCTGGAGCTGGGCTGGTCCTTGTCCCTGGTTCTGGGCGCGGCTGACGGCAGCAGCGTGCGCTGCGGTGCAAAGGACGGCATTTTCCGGGCGGAAAACCCGGAGGCCACTCTGCCTGGCGTGGAGTTTCGGGCAGGCAGCTCCTCCCCCGCCCTGATCAAATGCGATTTTGTTCCCGCCGCCATGCTGCTGCGCTGTACCTGCCGCCACATCACCGTGCTGGCCTGCGGCTGCTGCAGCGAGGCGGAGATCAGGGAGCTTTGCCGCCCCAGTCTGGCGCTGGCCGCCCTGTCCTCCGCCGCCTCCCGCTGGGCCGCTCTGCTGGACCGGCTGGAGATCCGCACCAGAAACCGTGCGCTGGACGCCTATATGAACGGCTGGGCCGCCTATCAGACCATCGCCTGCCGTATTCAGGGCCGGTGCAGCCTGTACCAGAGCGGCGGGGCCATCGGCTTCCGGGATCAGCTTCAGGACAGCGTGAACATGCTGCTCATCGACCCCCATTACGCCCGGGAGCAGATTTTGGACTGCTGCCGCCACCAATATGTGGAGGGAGACGTGATGCACTGGTGGCACCCCCACCCGGAGGGGGACAAGGGTGTGCGCACCCGCTGCTCCGACGACTTATTGTGGCTGACCTGGGCGCTGTGCCAGTATGTGGAGGCCACCGGAGACGAGGCCATCTGCGCCGTGGAAGAAAATTATGTAAACTCATCTCCTCTCACCGCCGTGGAGCGGGACCGCTACGAGCGGCCGGAAGTTTCCGACATGCGCGCCTCAGTGCTGGACCACGCCAAGGCCGCGCTGGAGCGCTGCGCCGCCCGGGGCTTTGGGCCCAACGGCCTGCCCTGGTTCGGCAGCGGCGACTGGAACGACGGTCTGGACGAGGTGGAGGGCGAGAGCGTGTGGCTGGGCTGGTTCTTCTCCTGCTGCGCGGACATGTTCGCGGGGCTTCTCCGCCGCCTGGGCCGCCCCGGGGCGGAGCGCTATGAAAAGCTCTCCCGCCAGCTTGCCTCTACCGCCGAAAACAGCTTCAACGGCCGCTGGTATATGCGGGGACGTCTGGAAAGTGGGGAGGCCCTGGGCGGCGATGGGCGCATCGACTCCATCGCCCAGAGCTGGGCCGCCCTGTGCCCCCACGGCGACAAGGCCCACGCAGACGCCGCGTTGGAAAATGCGTTATGTAAACTTGTAGACCGGGAGCACCGGCTGGTAAAGCTCTTTGACCCGCCCTATTCCCCGGACGAGTCCTACCTGGGCTATATCTCCAGCTACGGCGAGGGTTTCCGGGAAAACGGCGGCCAGTACACCCACGGAGCCGTCTGGCTGGCCATAGCCTGTTTCCGCCGGGGCCGCCCGGACGCGGGCTACGAGATATTGAACCTGCTGCTGCCGGAAAACCACCTGCTCCAACGCTACGGCGGCGAGCCCTTTGTGCTGGCAGCGGACGTGTACGCCGCCCCCGGCCATGAGGGCGAGGCGGGCTGGACCTGGTACACCGGCTCCGCCGGCTGGTACTTCCGGGCGGTGACGGAGGAACTGTTGGGCTTGCGGCTCCGGGACGGGAAACTCTATGTCAGCCCCTCCCTGCCCGCCGCTCTGGAGGGCTACACCGCCGATTGGACGGACTTTTCCGGCAAGAGCCACCGCATAGAGGTAAAAGGCGAAAAAATCACCGTAGACGGGGAGAAATATTCCGGCGGGGGCATCGGATAGGGCTACCCAAAAGGAAAAAAGCGTGATATAATGTTGTATTAAATAAGAGTAAGTAATTCGGAGGTGCCCCATGGAGATAACAAGGACAGAGATCATGCCCGGCGTATGGCTGAGCCATCTGCGAACAGACAAGTTCAAATCCGCCTGTCTCAGTCTGAACCTGCTCAGTCAGCTCAGTCGGGAGACGGCCTCCATGAATGCCCTCATCCCTTTCGTTCTGCGCCGGGGCGCCACCGGCTATGAGGATATGGAGAAGATCTCCGCCCGGCTGGACGAGCTGTACGGCACGGCCATTGAGCCGGTGGTCCGCCGTATTGGAGAGATCCAGTGCGTGGGCTTTTTCGCCAGCATCCCGGAGGGGGATTTTCTGCCGGGGAAGGAGAATGTGCTCCGCCCGGCCTGCGACCTGTTGGGCAGGCTCCTGCTGGCCCCCGCCACCCGGGGCGGCCTGCTGCTGCCCCAGTATGTGGACAGCGAGAAGGAAAAGCTGCTGGACATCATCCGCAGCCGCATCAACGACAAACGCAGCTACTCCGTCACCCGCTGCATCGAGGAGATGTGCTGCTATGAGGATTTCGCCGTGGGCCGCTTCGGCAGCGAGACGGAGGCGGAGAACATCAACTACAAAAAGCTGACCCGCCAGTACCGCAGTCTCCTGCAGTCAAGTCCCATCGAGATTTTCTACTGCGGCCGCAGTTCAAAAAAGGAGCTGGTCTCCTGCCTGCGGGACGTGCTCTCCACCCTGCCCCGGGGTGAGATCGATTACGACATCGGCACCGACGTGCGCATGAACGCGCTGGAGGAAAAGCCCCGCACCGTCACCGAGGAGCTGGACGTGACCCAGGGCAAGCTGGTCATCGGCTACCGTCTGGGCGAGTGCATGGAGGAGGCGGAGCCGGCCCCCATCTTCGTGTTCAACTGCGTGTTCGGCGGCGGCACCACCTCCAAGCTCTTTATGAACGTGCGCGAGCGCCTGCAGCTGTGCTATTACGCAAGCTCCATGGTGAGTTTGCAGAAGGGCCTGCTGCTGGTGGCCTCGGGCATAGAGTTTGACAAGTTTGAAGTGGCCCGGGACGAGATTTTCCGGCAGCTGGACGCCATCAAACAGGGCGACATCAGCGACGAGGAATTAAATTCCGCCAAATCCTGCGTGGCCTCGGACCTGCGGGCCTATATGGACAGCCAGGGCGAGCTGGAGGGCTTCTACCTGACGCGGGCGCTGGAGGGGCTGGAATACGGCCCCATGGAGCTGGCGGAACTGGTGGAGGACGTGACGAAAGAGGACGTTATGCGCATAGCAAACAGCCTTGCGTGCGACATGATCTATTTTTTGAAGGGCAACGGTCAGACAGAGGAGGATGAAGATGCAGCTGAATAAGTATGACGATATCGGCGAGAGCATGTATTCCGCCACGCTGCAAAACGGCCTGCGCCTGCGGGTGATCCCCAAGCCCGGCTTCAGCACCGCCTACGCCGTCTTTGCCACCAATTACGGCGGTGCTCACCGCCGCTTCACCGTGGATGGGCAGACCCTGGACACCCCGGCGGGCGTGGCCCATTTTCTGGAACACAAGATGTTCGACCTGCCCGACGGGGAAAACGCCCTGAACATTCTCTCCGCCAACGGGGCCGACCCCAACGCCTTCACCTCCAGCGGCGTCACCTGCTATTATTTTGAGTGTACCGAGGGCTTTGAGGAAAACCTGCGTATGCTGCTGCACTTTGTCTCCACCCCCTATTTCACGGCGGACACGGTACAGAAGGAGCAGGGCATCATCGCCCAGGAGATCCGCATGGGTGAGGACGACCCGAATGTGAGCATTTACTACGACCTGCTCACCATGCTCTACGACCACCACCCCATCCGGGACCGGGTGGCCGGAACGGTGGAGAGCATTGCGGAAATTACGGACAAGACCCTGTACGACTGCCACCGGGTGTTTTACGCCCCCAGCAACATGGTGCTCTGTGTGGAGGGGGATATCGACCCGGAGCGGGTGCTGGCCATTGCGGAGGAGGAGCTGCCCAAGACCCTCAGCCCCGTACCCAGGGCGGACTTTGGCCCGGAGGAGGGGCTTTTGCCGGTGGATAGCTTCCGCAGCCGGGAGATGGCGGTCTCCGCCCCCCAGTTTCTCATCGGGGCCAAATTCCGCCCCTCGGAGGAGGGACAGGCGCTGCTGCGCCAGCGGCTGGTGTCTCAGCTGGCCCTGCGTATGCTGGTGGGCTCCTCCTCGCCCTTCTACGCCAGGCTCTATTCCCAGGGCCTGATCAGCCACGACTTTGATTATGAGGCGGACTTTACCGCCGGCACTGCCACCGTCATCATCGGCGGGGAGAGCCGGGAGCCGGAAAAGGTGCTGGACGAGCTGAAGGCCGAAGCGGCCCGGGTTTCGGAAAAGGGCTTTGACCCGGAGCTTTTCCGCCGCTCCAAGCGGGCCTCCCTGGGCGCAAGGCTCCGGGGTCTGGAGGACTTTGAGAGCGTCTGCGTCTCCACCGTCACTGGTCTCTTCAGCGGCTACTGTGCCTTTGACGCCATCTCCCTGCTGGGCCAGGTGACAAAGGCCGAGTGCGAGCAGTTTGTTCGCGAGACGCTGTCAAATGAGCGCCTTGCCATATCCATCATCACCCCCAAGAGGACCTGAAACCATGATTCTTTTTCTTGTACAAACCATTCAGCGCGATTCCGCCATCAGCTTCCCCATGCTGGGGGACTTCAGCTTCAATCCGCCCAGCTGTTTCAGCCTTTTCGGTCTGAACATATACTATTACGGGGTCATTATCGCCCTGGGCTTCATTCTGGCCATGGTCTACTGCTCCCGCAATTCCAGGGACTTCGGCATCAAGTCCGACGACTTTTTTGACCTGATGCTGTGGATCATCCCTTGCTGCATCATCGGGGCGAGGCTCTACTATGTGCTCTTCAACCTGGACCACTATCTGGCCGATCCGGGGCAGATCTTCGCCATCCGGGACGGCGGGCTTGCCATCTACGGCGGCATTATCGTGGGCGTCATCGTCATCATTTTCGTCAGCCGCCATAAGAAGATCCCCATCCCCGCCATGCTGGATCTGGCGGTGTTCGGGCTGCTCATCGGGCAGATTCTGGGCCGCTGGGGCAACTTTATGAACCGGGAGGCCTTCGGCGCGGAGACGGAGATCTTCTGCCGCATGGGCCTGACCGCGCCGGACGGCAGCACCATCTATGTCCACCCCACCTTCCTGTATGAGAGTCTGTGGAATCTGGCGGGGCTGATTTTCCTCATCATCTTCACGAAAAAAGGCCATCGGAAGTACGACGGCCAGTGCACGCTGATCTACTTTTTCTGGTACGGTCTGGGCCGGGCCTGGATCGAGGGATTGCGCACCGACAGCCTGTATATCGGCAGCACCAACATACGCGTATCACAGGCACTTTCCCTTGTGCTTGTTTTGATATCACTCATTCTATTGATACTCCAGAGCCGCAGGCCCCACCCGCCGGAAAAGCTGTATGTGAACCGGGTCCGGGCGGCGGAAGCAGCGACGGAAGAGACAGAAGGCACATGCGCCAAGGAGGATAAGTAAAATGGCAGATTACAAAGACATCATTAAAGGCACCCTGAACAACATCGCCGGCAAGGTCAAGGAAGTGGCCGAGTCTGACACCGTGCAGAACTTCTGCGGCAAGGTGAAAGAGGCCGCCGAGACCGGCTCCGTCAAGGAGATCTATGACAAGGGCGCCAGCCGCGCCAAGGCCTATTCCCGCATCGCCAAGCTCACCCTGGAGATGAACGGCGAGAGCGAGGAGCTGAAGCGGGTGTACACCGAGATCGGCAAGCTCTATTACGACCAGGCCAAGGACGCGCCCGAGGGCTTCTTCGCTCCCCTGTTCAACCAGGTGCAGGAGATCAGCGCCAGCATCCTGGCCAAGGAAGAGGAGATCAACGCCATGAAGGCCGAGTTTGAGGCCGAGGCCGCCGCCAAGGACATCGAGGTGGAGGTCTGCGCGTTTGACGAAGTGGTGGGCGCCACCGAGAGCGACGGCACCAACGAGAGCCCCGCTGACGACAAGACCGAGGAATAAGCAAAGCTGAAAAGAGGCTTGCCATTTGTGGCAGGCCTCTTTTTGTGTAGTGCGCCCGGTGAGCGCCCGTTCTAAAGGGTGAAAGTCCCGAATCCGCCCGGCA
>CAMGRL010000047.1 GCA_946061515.1 uncultured Clostridia bacterium | reverse complement strand
CAAGGGTCAGCAGCTCCGTGCCGCCGGTTTTTGCCCGTACAGCATCGGCTATGGCCGTCAGCTTATCAGTAAGCGCCATTTTCGATCACCCCCAGCTTTGTGTCGATGAGACTGTTGATGTAATCGTCGGAGGGGATATTCACCGTCAATGCTTTAGAGCCGTCATAGCTGCCGGTTACGGCCCCCGTAAAGGTCAGGGGGTAAGGGTTGGGCAGGGTTTCGGGCGTCAACGCAGTTGTTGTAACGCTGACGCTTTTGTCTTCGCTTATGGTAAACACTTTGCGAACCGGGCTGCCGCCCTGGCCGAAGTTCCCCACCCCGCTTATCTTCACTTCCGTGTAGCCCAAATCCGTGATATTGCCGTTGGCGTCGGAACTTTCTGATGTGGTAAAGCCGGTAACCGTACATACCTCTCCCGCAGCGATCAGCATTTTTCCGTCGGCTTTTGCCTGCATGATTTCCTCCGGCGTCATGTTTGCCTGAGCGGAATTTGCATATTTGACCACAAGGGCCGCTTCTTTCGCCCCGTCTCCGTCCGCGCCCCTGGGTATGCCCAGGTTGAGCGCGGGATTTGCCGCCGTTCCGCTCAGAGAGGCCGTAGCGCTGCTCCCTGCCGCCAGGGTCTCCACCGTGCCGATGGACAGCACGGGAGAAACGCCGTCCGCGCCGGATGGGCCGGTGGCTCCGGCAGGGCCGGCAGGCCCCTGCGCGCCGGTGTCGCCTTTAGGTCCTGTCGCTCCTGTGTCTCCCTTTGGGCCTTTGATGTTTGTGCCGGGCACATCAGGCATATCGGCTTTGCTTGCCGTCCAGGAAAGATTTCCGTCAGCATCTACAGCCGGTGAATAATATCCGCCGTCCTCGCCGCTTCCGCCAGTTCCGCCTCCGCCCGGAATGGCGATATCTTTGGGCGGTACTTCGGGCATCCCCTCCTTGCTGGGGGTAAAGGCAAACCGCATGGTGTTTGCGTCCGGCTGAGTGACTTCCGGTGCGTACCAGCCGCCAGGGTCTCCGGTATCTCCTTTGTCCCCCTTGTCGCCTTTATCGCCTTTCTGCCCGGCGGCACCCTGGAATTTTCCCAGGTCCGCGTCCTCCCGGACAGACCGGGCCAGCTCCTCCGCGTTGGCCGCCGCCTGCTGGATCTGGGCCACCACGTCAGGGGTGGGTTCTGCCGTCTCCTTGCCGCTGGGATAGGCGCTGCGCTGTATCTTCCCCACCGTGGCGTATACCGTTGGTATTACAATATCCCCGGCGGCGTTCTTTCCGTATACGCCCACGCTGAGTGAATAGCCCTCGGCGGCAAGGCACTCCGCCGGGACAGCAACCGTATCGCTCTTCAGGATCACGTCCCGGCTGTCCGCCCCGTCAAACACCGCCGTCTTTGCAAGCCCGGCCCATTCGTCGGTAAAGCGGAACTGACACAGCAGCCCCACGCGCCCTTCGGTCAATGTCTCCTTTTCCTCAACGGCAATATTGGCCGCTGAAACATTAAGCTTTATCATCCTGTTTTATCCTCGCTTTCAAAATAGCCTCCCCTTGTCAGGGCCGTAGGGGCGACCCTTGCGGTCGCCCGCCTGCCTCCCTTGTCGGGCTGTAGGGGCGGCCCTGTGTGGCCGCCCGCAAGCCTCCCCTTGTCAGGGGAGGTGGCGCAAAGCGCCGGAGGGGTAGTCAAAGGAATAGGTGATAGTGAATGATGAATAATGAATAGTGAATAATGAATAATTAAGGTGTCGCCTGCGGCGACAGATTCAAATCAGGCCGCTTCGCGGCCACAATAATTCTTCATCATTCATTCTTCATCCTTCATTATTCATTCTCCGCTACCATCCTTTACCACCGCGAAAACTCCCCATACCCTATCCCGCCGTACACGTCAACAATGTCCTCGCTCTGGGCCGGTATGCCCACCGCCAGCCGGTTTCTCAGCTCCTCATACCTTGACTGGAAGAAAGACGCGGCACTGGGGTTTTCGTCCATCAGCAGGTGGGCCGCCAGACCGTAGGGCATGATGGTCTGGCAGATGTAGTCGTCCAGCTTGACCACAGAATCCATATCCCGGATAACGTCCGCAATGGGCCGCCCGCCCTCGGTGTTGGGGTCGTAGGTGTCGGAATAGGGGTACAGCTCCCCCCGCAGGGCGTTCAGGATCAGCAGCGTCCGGTTCTTGTACTCCGCGGTGTCGGTGGTGTCGGTCTTGCCGTCTGTGCTCACCTCGTCCATGAAGCCCATGGCCGTGTTGAAAATCTGCATAGCCGTAGTAGCCATTTGTATTCCTCCTCACTTGAAAATGGCGCGGAAGTTTTTCCGCACGCCGCCGGAATCGATCAGGATCAGAAAGCGCTTCCGCACGCCGCCCACATCCAGAAGCACGCCAGGCAGGGCCTCGGTCAGTACCGTGATCGTCACTGGGCCGGAAACCGTGTGGCTCGCTTCCACGTCCGGGCTGATGGCAGTACCGTTGATGTCCGCCGCGCTGACTTCGTAGCCCGCCTTGGCCGATACCGTCACGGCCAGCAGGTCAAAATGTTTGATCGCCGCCCCGCTGGCCAGAGCCGCCCCGCCCCGCGTCACCGTCACAGCGGCGTGCCTGTCCGCGTTGATAGTCAGGGTATAGCTTTTCAGCGTTGCGGTGGAAACCACGCTCACATTGGCAGATACCGTGTGGGTCCTCCCGCTGGTGAAGCTGCCGCCGTTTACCGTGTGGGTCCCCAGCGTATAACCGGTCCGCGCGGCAAAGCTGATTTTCAGCACATCGCCGTCGTACACTGTCCCGCCTGTAAGCTTCCCGGTGGACGCCCAGGGGGAGGACTGCCGGGTAACGGTGATGCTCGACCCTGTCCCGGCGGAAATACTGAGCGTCCGGGCCGTGGCGCTGGCCACTGCCGCCGTTGTGCTCTCGTCCGGATAGGTAAAGTATGTGACGGAATTGATGGTGCCGGTAAAGGCAAGAATGATCTGTTTGCTCGTGCCTGTGCCGTGAGACACTTCAATGACCTGCGACACGTCGGTAGAGACTGTCGGGCTGTTTGCGTTGCTTTTGCTTGCGCTGACATCAAGCGTTCCGTAACTGCCGGTATTGTCGGCGGCTTTCACGGTCAGCGTGCCGGTAAGGGCGCAGTAGCCTTTCGCGCCGCCGGTGTTGAAGGCCGCCGTGTAATTGGTGATCGTCACCTTTGTCTTGTTGGTGGCCGGGTCAAAGGCGGCGGTGTAGGTAAATGTTACTTCCGCGCCCCGGCCGTTGTTATAGCCGGAAAAAGTCCAGGTTGCCATAGGCCCTCCTTATTCCAGCGCCAGGAAGTAGACCCGGCCCTCCTCCAGCGTCTCCGGCAGCTCCGCTTCGCTGTCGAAATAGTGCACGCCCTTGGTGAGCTTAATGGGGCCAGCCGGGGCAAAACCGGCGGAAAAGTCCGTCTTTTCGTTGGTTACAGCGCCGGTGTAGATCTTGCTTCTGGTCACGGCCCCGGTGGCAAGCTTCGCGTCCGTTACCGCCCCGGCGGCCAGTTTGGCCGTTGTCACCGCAAGCTCACTCAGCGCCCGGGTGCTTACGGCAAGGTCGGAAAATTTCGCCTCTCCGATGCTTTTGTCCGGGATGGTTCCCAGCGTGGCCTCCACGATCTGTTCAGCAAGAGCGTTCAGGGCCGCCTGAATGGTACTGCCCATGTCTGTGCCGTTGACCTTGTCCACGCCCAGATTCGCGGCTCCGGAAGTGCCTCCCAGCTCCTTGAGCAGCGTGTTGTTGATATATTCCTTGATGAGCTTCCCCGCCTTGTCATGGCTGGCTTTCAGCTCCTCCGGCGTCATCCCGTCCGCGTCGTTGGGATAGGTGGACTGTTTGGAGATGATCTCCATGTCCTCATTGAATGTTGTTAGTGCCATATAATACCTCCTTGTATGGGGAATAATGAATAGTGAATAGTGAATAATGAATAATTGAGGTGTCGCCTACGGCGACAGATTTAAATCAGGCCGCTTCGCGGCCACAATAATTCTTCATTATTCATTCTTCATCTTTCATTATTCATTCCGAAAAAAGCAGAGCTTTTTTCACTTCGCATAACCCGTAAACCTCACTCTCACGTCCGCCGCAAGGATCGTCACCGTGGAATCCGCCGCTGTCGTGCGGAAGATCAGCTTGTAAAACACAAACTTCTTGGCCTTGATCTTCAGCCGGGACATTTGGGGCTTCCGGTTGGTAGCGTAGCTGTATTTGGCGTAGTTCACATGGGCGAAGTTTGCCAGACTGGAGGTTACCACCTTTTCCGTGTATCGGCTTGACCTGTCTGTCTGTACTGTCACTTCCACCTCTGCGCTGCTCTCCGGCTTCACGCCCACCCAGAGCATGGCGGAGTATTTCCGCTGGTAGTCCAGCCCAAAGCTCATGGAGCCGCTCTCCCAGTAGGCGTCAATGGCCCTGCCGTCGTTGCTCAGATAGTCGGTGGAAAAGTGCATCAGCCGCCCGTCTGATGTGCCGTACAGCAGCTCGCCCCGGAAGTTGGCCATACACACCGCGTCAAAATCCTCGTAGTAATACCATGCGTCGGCGGCGTAATTGTGTACCAAGGCCCTGCCGCCCTGGCAGATGTAATACTCCTGGGCCCAGTTGTCATCAAAGCAAACGCAGTTTTTCAGTTCAAACTGCCGCAAGGTGGCGTATATCCGGTCGGAAATGCGCTTGGCCTGCCGCTCGTCATGGGTCAGGTTGGCGGAATAGGCGCTGTAGTTTTTCCACTCATACAGGTCGCTGCCGTGGAGGGTCCGGGGGCTGTTCAGAACCAGCCGCACCTGCCCCGGGGCCGCGTTGCCGATGGCGCGGTTTACCGGTGTGACGTAAAAGGCCTCGGTCTGCGCCCCGTCCGCCAGGGTGACGGTGCCATACTCAATGGTCCAGGCACTGTCGCTTTTAAAGCAGCTGAGCCGGGAATAATGCCGGATCAGGCCGGTAATAGGGGTGTTGGCGTCCCCCACGGAAACCTCGTTCAGGTCCGGGAAATAGTCCGCCCGGGGCTTTCCGTCGTAGTCCAGCCCGGAGTAGATGGCCCGGTTGCTGCCGTCGCCGTAAAGGAAAATGCGGGTGTCCTGGGTGCCGGCGTAAAGCTCGCCCCAGCGCATTTTCAACACCTGATCCCGGAAGTTTTCCCCCATTGTCCAGCCTGCCTCAATGGTGTTCGTGCCCATGGCCGGAGCTTGGGTAAACGTGACCGTCCCGGCGGAGATGTCCGCGGTGTAGCTGTCCGGGGCGAACTCTTCCCCGGTGGCAAGGTCTTTCACATAGTCCAGGGACAAAAGCCCCTTCTCCGGCAGCTGAAAAACCGTGCCCTTTCCGTCCGGGGAAAACCAGCAGCGGCGCTCTCCGGTCAGCTTGTTTACCTGCTCCAGGGTCTCCCCACCTCCCGCCGGCGGCACAGCAATGGTCACAAGCGGGCGGTAGCCGCCCACGTCGGAGAGGGTCTGTCCGTCCCACACCTTGTACTCCACGCCGTTGACCATGTAGAGGGCGTCAGAGAAGCCGAAAAAGTGGATCTCCCGGCCGGTGTCGATGTCCCCGATCTCTTCCCGGATAAACGCCCCTGTCTCGTTGTCCCAGAGCTTCCATAGCTTCCCGCCGCAGGCGGCGACGAGCTGCTCTACGCCGCCCACATTGCCGTTCCAGATTCCCCGCACCGGGACGGCCTCCGCTCCCTCCGGCAGCAGCGCGGCGATCTCCCTGCTGCCCGGGCGGCGCTGCAAATTCCCGTCTCTGGTGATCCGGAAATTCCGCATCACCGCCGCCTCGCCCATTTTCAGCTTAGTGTCCCCGTCCGGGTTCTCGTTCAGTCCGCCCCAGGCTCTGATTTGGAAGACTTTTTCGTTTGCACTCCCTGTTATTGCCGCCATAAGCAATTCCTCCTTTTGAAAAGAGGCGGGGCAGAGCGCCCCGCCCGGTGAATTGAATCAGGTCGTGCTGATGTACACGCCGTCGCAGGCCGCGTCCTTGACGAAAGAATCGTAGATGTAGCGGCCTTCCACCACGTCGCCGTCGATGCCCATGGGGTTTTTCTGCACCCGCAGGTTCTTCAGCTTCATGGGGTCCACGGTGGCGCCCTTGTACTTGATGATGAAGTTCAGCGCAGCGGAGCCGCCGGTCAGCGTGGGCCAGAGCGAAGAGGGCACGGTGATGACCTTCATGCCGTCGATGGTGCCCCGGAAGCCCTTTTCCACGGCCTCCTTGTTCAGCTGCCCGCCGCCCATGACCACATCGGCCAGCTTGAACTGGACGAAGGTCAGCTCGGGAATGAAGAGGTAGCGGTTCTTACGGGGCACCTTTTTGTCGCTCATTTTGGCGGAGCCGGTGAAGATGCTCTCCACAATGTTGGCCTTGGTCAGGGTCTCGCCGCTGGTGGACAGGATGCTCTTACCCTCGCTCAGGCCCTTGCCGTTGGCCCAGGCGCTGAGACGGTAGGCGTCGATCTCCGGGGTGCAGACCTCGTCCCACTCCCGCTTCAGACAGCGGTTGGCCTGCTTGACGTTGAACTGCTCAGAGGCGTTGCCCGCGTCAATGGAGAAGGTGAAGCCCTTGTCCACGGCCAGAGTCAGGGTCTGCTTGGTGTCGCCCAGCTCGGTCACATCGCCGTAGCGGGCGGTGCCGCTGCGGGTGTAGTCCACGGTCTCCACGGTGTCCACGCTGAGGACCTCGATGGTCTTGGCTCCGGCGAAGTCATAGTCGTGGCCCGCCGCCTCGTCGGTCAGGGAGCCCAGGGTGAAGCGCTCCGCGATCTTTTTCTGATATTCGGTGATAAGATTAATTGCCATTTTTGATTTCCTCCTAAATTTTTTCCTGTGGAAAGAGCGCGTTACGGCGTCAGGTAAGCGATGATTCAGCGCTTGCCTGAGCGGCGCTCACGTTCCGTCGTACCAATCAGCGTCCAGCTTGCTCATGGCGCTGCCCGCCGTGGCCCGGCTGCCGGTGCTCTTTCTCCGGTTCTCCTCGTTCTGTCTGGCAGCGGTGAGCGCAGAGCGCAGCTGCCGGTTTTCGTGTCTGGCATAGAGATAGGCCAGGTCCCCTTTCCCGGCAGCAAAGTCCCGCCAGATCTCCGGGGGGATCTCCTCCGCTTTCACCTGGGGAAATTCCCGGGAGAAGCGCAGATAACTTTGCCGTCTGGCGGCCTCCGAGTCAGGAGACGTGGAAAGGGTCGGCTTCTCCGGCCGTTCGGGCGCCGGGGCAGGCGCTTCCGGGTCTGAAAGCGCCGCCTCCTCCCCTTCCGGGCCAGTCTGAGCCGGGCGCAGGGAGCGGAGCAGGGCATCAACGCTCTGTCCGCTGCCGGCGGCAAGCTCCTGCAGCAAAGCCTCATGGGCGTCCCGCTCCGGCTGGTCTGCCCGGAGCGCGTCGTACTTGGCCCGGATGCGGTCATAGTCCAGACCCTTCTGGGCCAGGGCGATGACCTCTTGGCGGCTCACACTGCGTTTTTCGTCCAGATGCTTCAGTTCAAACCGGTCTGCCTGAACCTCAGCCTCCGTCTGTATATCTTCAGCAGCAGCGTCCTGCCGGTCAGCGTTTTCGCCGCTGTCTGATGCTGTATTCTGCTCTGCAGGCCCATCCCAGTCCGCATCGACGGCCTCGTTGGTCTCGCCGCTGAGCGCCGCGCTGTTGTCGTCTGCAAAGATTACGCTCTGATCGTATTCGTCCATTGTGCTCTCCTTTCGATTCACGGAAACGGGCGGCCACGCAGGGCCGCCCCTACGGTTCTGTTTCAATCAAGTTGTAGGGGCGATTCACGAATCGCCCGCCTGCCTCCCCTTGTCAGGGGAGGTGGCGCGAAGTGCCGGAGGGGTAGTCAAAGGAACGGGTAATAATGAATAATGAAAGATGAAGAATGAATGATGAAGAATTATTGTGGCCGCGAAGCGGCCTGATTTGAATTTGTCGCCGCAGGCGACACCTTAATTATTCATTATTCACTATTCATTATTCATTCTTCACTACTTCCCCTCGCCTTTTGCTTTCAGCAGCTCCACGGCCTCGGTCATGATCTTCGGCATGGGAAGTCCCATCAATCCCCAGTTTTCGATAATACTCAGCAGCTCATTCACGCAAAAGGCGATCACCAGGGCGTCTTTGATGTACGCCGTGCCCAGCAGAATATCCAGCCTTGCGCCGATGAGCACCGCAAGCAGGGTCATGCACTTTCGGATCAGGCCCTTCCAACCTGCCCGACTCTCCAGAGCTCCGTTTTCGCTCTTGGGCGAGACGTGGAACACCCCCGCCGCAATCAGGCCGGACACATAGTCCACCAGCATAAACACAAGCAGCGTAGTCAGCGCGGCGGACCAGCCACCGAAAACGCTGGCAGCGGCGCCCAGAAGGGCACACAGAACTCCCGAAATTGCGCCGAAAAAGTTTTTCATTTTATTTCCTCCTTTTTTAATGTATCCCCAGCAGAGCGCCCATGGTGACCGGCCCGGCCTCGCCGTCCGGCGCAAGCCCAACAGCGCTCTGGTAAGCAATCAGTTTTGCCTTTGTGGCGGCGCCGAACTCACCGTCCGCGCCGTCACCGTTCGTCCCATAATTCCCGCAGGGATATCCCCGGGCTTTCAGCATCAGCTGGAGCGCACGGACATCCTCGCCCACGCATCCCTCTTTCAAAATCCGGAAACTCAGCGTAAAGGCTCCCCTTGTCGGGGCCGTAGGGGCGACCCTTGCGGTCGCCCGTTCCACCGTAGCCGACTGAGGGGTAGTCTCCTCGTTTTCCTCGCCGTAGTCTATCCACCCCGGCATCCCCCAGTAAGCCCAGCCCCGGCCCGTGAGCTTTGTTTTTACCACCCCATAGGCGTGGCCCATGGCCTCTACAACCTCGCCGTTACCGATGTACACGCCCACATGGCCCATGTTGGCCATAAACACGCACACACCGGGCGTCTCCGGCAGAGAGGCAATGCTGCCCTTTCGGCTGCACTTCCGGTAAAGCCCCTCCACCGCCACGTCCTGGGCGGAGCTGTATCTGGGTGAGCCGTCCGGGCTTTTACACCAGAGATATCCCTTAATCAGCCCCACGCAGTCGTGAACCTTCTGCCCATACTGGCTGAAAAAGTCCGTTGCCGTGTAATACGCCGGGTACTGCTTCTTTTTCTGGGCATACAGCGCCCCGTCCGCCCTCTGCCCGAAGCAGCCCCACCAATAAGGCCGCCCCAGCTGGGCAATGGCATATTCCGCAAGTCCCTGTCCTGTTTTCATATAACCTCCTTATTGCCTCCCCTGAAATGGGAGGTGCCGAACGCAGTGATGCGGAGGGGTTGCCCCCGCTTCCACCAGTCTCACACCATTCCCTCCGTGGTGCCGGACTGCAAAACCTTCCTCTGCAAATCCGAAAATCCTCCGCCCGTGGGGATCTCCGGCTTTCCGATATCCTGCAAAATCGGGCCGCCCCCGCCGGCGGGTTGTGCTTCCACCACAGCCTGCGCCTGCGCCGCTTTCAGCTCGTTGATCAGCGCCCGTCTGGCCGGGATATAGCCGTCCGGGATACGCTCCAGATACTGCGTTGCCGTGATATGCCCGTTCATCAGCAGGTTGTCCAGCGTCTGCATGGAGGCAATTTCGCTGTAATAGCTGCTGGCCCCCACGTCCAACTTCAGGGTCATGGGGTGGAGCCTCAGCTGAGAGAAGTCAAAGGGCATGCTGATTTCGTCCGGCATTTCCTGCCCGATAAACTGGTACACCTGCCGCAGCTTCTCCGGCGGCTCCATGTCCACCATCCGCGTCCCGTAGAATCCGCCCATGAACTCCAGATAGATGCGGTACAGCTCCTCGACGCTCTGGTACAGGTTCTGCTTGGTCATCTCCGAGGGGGTGGCCGCCGCCCGCTGCAAAGCGATAATGGCGGAGGTGTTGTCCGGCTTGGTGTCGCCCAGCGCCACGCTGGTGGCCCCCAGGCACTTCTCCGTCATCTCCACGGCCAGCTCCAGGATCCTGGGGATTTGGGGCGAGACCACTGCTCCATCCATATTCCGCGCCACTGTGTTCACGTCGCCGCCGTTGATGCCGATGGCCGCGCCAACCCGGTTGTCCCAGTTTTTGATGCGGGTCTTGTCGAAGATCACCTTGGGGAAAGCCCCGCGTTGGTTGGAGAGCATCACTGCCGCCCAGATTTTGTTGACAAAGATCTGGTTGGGGATCAGTCCGGTAATCATGGCCTGGCCGTGGTAGCAGTCGGGCACATAGTCCCAGTTCAGCCAGCAGACCGGGTAGCGCCGAATGCCGGTAGAGTAGGGTTCCCGGAGAGGACAGGTCCGTGTGGTCTCAAAGGCCCAGATCTCGCCGCTGTCCCGGTCCCGCCACAAAAGCAGCAGCTCCGTCACCTTGTCGCCGGTGCGTTTAGCCGCATCCATGGCCTGTTCCTCCCCGTCAGGGCGGATGGCGTCCCAGTCGGCCATGCCGTTTTCCCTGGCCCGGCGCTTTGCCTCCCGGACAATGCTCTGCCGGGTGATGATGATCCAGGGCTGGCTCTGGACATGGCGGTCATTGGGATTGCCGAAACGGACCCGGGTGTTTTCGATAACCTCCGTCCGAACCCCGCCCCGGGCCTCCTGGCCGGTCTCCATGTCCGGGTCCCACCATGAATACAGACAGCCGTCACCGTCCACGGCGGCGTTGCGGGTAAACTCCCGCAGCAGGGCGGGGATGTTGTTCCGTTCGGTGATGGCCTCGAACTCCTCGTTGACGATGCGGGCCGGCTCCAGAAGCTCCCCGGTGGCCGGCGTGGCGGCCAGGGGCGCGGCGGTGACCTTCACCGCGTCAGTGGTGATGGTGGCCACGATAAAGCCCACCACCCGCTTGAGGAAGTTAAACTGGGGCGTGGGCAGGCCGTTGCTTTTTACCCCCTCCCACTGCTTGCCGATGTAGAAGTTTTCGTTGACCCGCACGGTATCATACAGGTCGATTGCGCTGTTAAAGCGCTCGCTCTCTTCATAAAGCGCCCAGGCCGAGGCGGCGTCGGGCCGGTCCTGGCCGCCGAAAAGGCCCTGATCGCTGCTCATTCGCTGTTCCTCCTTTCTCCCCGGGCGTCAGCCACACCGTAGGACATGATGCCCTCCAGGCCCTTGGCCCAGAGCTTTTCCCAAGCGTCCGTCTCCAGAATGGCCGGGCTTCCCTCCGCCGGTTTCTCCTTCTGTTCCCGTTCCAGCTTCTTTACCCGGTCCCACAGCAGGGCCTGGGCCGCCAGTTGGGTCAAAATTCCGGCCCACAGGGCCGCTGTTATGATGTTTTTCATTGCCGCACCTCACTTAAATGCTTCCTCGCCCCCGACCCCGGCGAGATTGATGGTTACTTTGATTTCGCCGCTCTCCCGGGGCCGGTCGGCGTAGCCGCCGTTCTGGGGCTGCTTCAGGGCGTTGAGGCAGCCCTGCACGGCCTTGTTGTCGCTGGTCATTTTCCGGATGAGCCAGCTTTCCCGCCGGGCGGCGGCCATGGTGAATATTTCCCGGCAGGCGGCGGCACGCTCGTCGTCCCCCTCCTGCCACTGCTCGTAGGTTTGGTCGTCAAACTGGCCCAAAAAGAGCTTCAGCCCGGCCCAGTCCGGGAACACCCCCTCGGCCTCACACTGGGAAAAGTAGGCCTCCACCCCGGCCCGCAGCGCCTCCGTGGAGGGTGGGCTGCTGTTTTCGTCTGTTTTCGGCATGCTTCGTCTCCTTTCTCACCTATTCACTCTTCACTATTTCCCGCCTCCCCAAAAACCGCCGTCATCCTGAGTGAATTGCGGGCCGCCGCTGCCGGGGACAGAGGAAGGCGGACCGCAATTTCCGCAGCCGCGCCGCTTTGCGGGCTGTCGTGAAACAGGCCCGCAAACGGCAATCGCGGCAAGGCGTATGCGAAGGATCCCGTATGGTTACGCTGAAGCGTCTGTTCACGGGATTCTTCACCGCTTTGCGGTTCAGAATGACAGGATATTTCAGAATGGCCGATGGATTTGGGTGCCTTTTCACGGGCGACCGCAAGGGTCGCCCCTACGGTTCTCTTTCAGTCGGGCCGTAGGGGCGGGGCTTGCCCCCGCCCGGAAGCTTCCCCGGAGCGCTTTTTCACACCAGATACTCCCCCGTGATCTCCCCGCCGGTCATGAAGCTGTCATAGCTCTCCTCGTCCTCATCCTCATCCTGCGCAAGCGCTGCCTTGCCGGCCCCGGCCTCCGCCGCCAGCACCCGGGACACGCAGAAATACCGTATCCCGTCCACCGTGTGGGTGATCTCGTGGGGCTTTTTGGCGCAGTCGTTGGGGTTGTTCTCGTCCGCCTGGATGTCCCGCAGGTCGGAAATGACCCGGCTCAGGTTGTCGAAAAACATCAGCCCGGGCAGGGTTTCCGGGGCTTTTCCCGGGGAAAACAGGCCCTTCACGAAGGGGTCCGTCAGGGGGATGGGCGAGAGCATATCCTTGATCATCATGTGGCCCTGGACCCGGCTGTTGCTGCTTTTCACCAGGGGCACGCCGTTAATCAGAAAGAGCTCCGCCATAGTGCGCCCGCTGTCCTTCTGCCTTGACCACATGTCCGGCGGCGCGTAGGTGGCGGCGATCCGCTCCCCGGGCAGGCTGTGCTCCAGAAGAGCCCGGGCCGCCTCCCCCACGATCAGGCCGCTGTGTTCAAATTCCCGGATGCACCAGCAGCGCCCGTCCTCGTCCACCGCCCACCAGAAGCAGGCGAACATGTCCAACCCGTAGTCAAAGCTGCGGTAGCGCTCCCAGTGCTCCGGCGGCTTAAAGGGCTTCATGCTGTGCTTTTCCGCCCGGAACTCCCGGAAATAATTGCCCCCCAGTACGCTCCAGTCGCCGTAGCGGTAGGCCCGGCGCAGATCCTCCGGCATGTTGGCCAGATTTCTCAGATATGCGGGCGAGGATTCCAGCAGGTAGCTGTTGTCCTCCACGGTGGCGAAAATGAAGCGGTAATCCTCCGGGTGCTCGTCCCGTTCCGGCTCGTCCGGGTAGGTGTGGTAGTCCCGGTCGATAAACAGCCTTTTCACCCAGTTGTGGCCCACGCCGCCGGGGTTGCAGGTCAGGTACATCCGCTTGGGGAAATCGTTGACGCCGCGCAGGCAGCCGCCGAGAAAGTTGAAGGCCCGTTCGGAAAACTGGGTGGCCTCGTCGATGAAGATCCAGTCATACTCCAGGCCGTTGTATTCGTTCTCGCACTCGTCCCCGGACCAGTGGCCAAACTTGATGATGCTGCCGTTAAAAAAGGTCATCAGGCGGGAAGTGACGTTGTAATCGGCAAGCTCCGGGGGGACGGCCTTACGGATGGGGCGTACATGGTTTTCCTCCAGCTCCGGGTAGTGACAACGCATGATGAGGATGCGGATGCCCGGGTTCAGCAGCGCCCCGCCGATGGCCTTAGTGCGCACGGCCCAGGTCTTGCCGCCGCCCTTGGCCCCGCCGTAGGCGGTGTAGAGCGTGCGGCTGCGGAAAAATTCCAGCTGTTTGGGGTTTGCCTGCCCCGGGTCCCAGAGGATTTCCCTGGTTCCCTCCACTTTTTTCTGTCTTGCCGTATGCATCACCTCCCTTCCCATGAAAAAAGAAAAAGCCGTACATCAGAGGCATACGATCCTCCGACGCACGGCTCAAGGCCTTTGGTATTTATTTGTTTCGCGGCTTACTACAGCTCCACCAGCACAGGCATTTTGCAGCCCTTGCCGCCGCACCACAGTTCCAGGCCGCTGGCCCTGGCTCCGGGAACGGCCTTAGCCAGAAGCCGCCCGCATTTTGGGCATCGCACCTGTCCCCGCTCCACTGCCGCCCGCGCAGGGGCTTTTACCGTTTTATCTGTACTGCTCATCTGCCGCAGCTCCCCTTTCCGTTTTCAGCATACGACAACAAAAGGGAAAAATCAACAATGGACAGCAAGTCCATTCGGGGCAGGGAGAGCAAACTGTCTCTCCATAAAAAAGCTTTTGTCATTATCAAAAGGATAATCGAGTAGGAGGGGCTGAATAGCCCCGACCTCTCACACCACCGTGCGTACGG
>CAMGRL010000046.1 GCA_946061515.1 uncultured Clostridia bacterium | reverse complement strand
TTTTCTGGAGCGGATGATGGGAGTCGAACCCACCTTATCGGCTTGGGAAGCCGGAGTTCTACCGATGAACTACATCCGCAAGTGTGGATAGTATAACACAGCGAAATGAAAATTTCAATAGGTATCGCAGCGAAAAAAACGACAGCTTCCTGCGGCCTTTTTATCGGGCCGGTGTTATGCTTTTTCCCGGTCCTGTCCGGCGGGATATTCGGGCAAAAGGGGAGCCGCTGCCGGCCACAGGGGTGAGCCTGCTGCCCGAATATGTTGCAAATATTCAAGGCGTGGACAAAGTCCAACGCCTTGAATAAGCATGGATTGAACGCAGAAAGGGGACTCCCGTCCCCTCTCTGCACTCTCCCCATGCATTTCTATACACTGCCGATAGCTTTGTCTACAGTCTGAAATACTTGACGCGGCGCTTTTCCTGTCATAAAATATAAAAAAGTAAACCTTACAGAAAGGGGAGGCGTGATGGACAGACAGGATGTGCAGAAGATGGGAATGCGGCTGCTGAAAAAGGGCCATATCGGTATGGTGCGGCTGGTGTTCAGCCGGATCGGACTGTTGGCTTTGCTTCTGCTCCTCCAGGTGGCGCTGGTGCTGACGGCCTTTATCCTGTGTGAGCAGTATGTACCGCATCTGATTATTTTACAGGGCGTTTTTGTGGTCGTTATGGTGATCTACCTGATCAACAGCGACTTTGACCCTTCCGCAAAAATCACCTGGCTGGTTTTTATTATGATCGTCCCTGTGTTTGGAACCTTGTTTCTGCTGTACACCAGGATGGATGTGGGCCACAGGGCCCTGAGAGACCGGCTGCGTTTGTTTGTGGATGAGACAAAGGACGCTCTGCCCCAGGATGAGCGTGTGCTGAAAGAGCTGGAGGAGACCAGCCCTGAATCGGCGGCCCTCGATCGGTATCTGAACCTGACCGGCTGCTTTCCGGCCTATGACCATACGGAGGTCAGCTATTTTCCTCTGGGCGAGGATAAGTTTGAGGAAATGCTCAGGCAGCTGGAAAAGGCGGAGCATTTCATTTTCCTGGAGTATTTTATTATCGAAGAAGGGGAGATGTGGGGCCGGATCCTGGAGATCCTTGCCCGCAAGGCAAGCCAGGGGGTGGAAGTCCGCCTGATGTACGACGGCACCAATGAGTTTACCACCCTGCCTTACAGCTACCCCAAAAAATTGAAGGAGCTGGGCATAAAGTGCAAGGCCTTCGCACCCATCGCCCCCTTTGTCTCCACCCACTATAACTACCGGGATCACAGAAAAATCCTGGTCATCGACGGACATACCGCCTTTACCGGCGGCGTGAACCTGTCTGATCGGTACATCAACAGGGAAGAGGTCTTCGGCCATTGGAAGGACACCGCCGTGATGCTGAAAGGCCCGGCGGCCAGAAGCTTTACCCTGCTGTTTCTGCAGATGTGGAACATCGACGAGAAGGAGCCGGAGTTTGGAAAATATCTGAATTATCCGGCGGAGCCGGTAAAGGAGGCCCCGGGCTATGTGATCCCCTACGGCGACACCCCGGTAGACGGCTACCGGGTGGGCGAGATGGTCTATATCGACATTTTGAACCGGGCGAAAAACTATGTACACATCATGACCCCCTACCTGATCCTTGACGGCGAGCTGGACACCGCTCTGCGCTTTGCCGCGGAGAGGGGGGTGGAGGTGTCCATCATCCTGCCGGGCATACCGGACAAAAAGACGCCCTACGCCCTGGCCAAGACCCACTATGCCTCCCTGATCCGTGCGGGCGTGAAGATCTATGAGTATACGCCGGGCTTCGTCCATGCCAAGGTGTTCACCAGTGACGACAAAAAAGCCGTTGTGGGCACCATCAACCTGGATTACCGCAGCCTGTACCACCATTTCGAGTGCGCGGCCTACATGGTGGACACCCCCTGCATTGCGGATATCGAGGCGGATTTTGCCCATACCCTGGCGAAATGCCACCGGGTCACCCTGGAGGATGTGAAAAACTTAAAGACCGGCATGAAGCTGAGAGGGATCCTCTCCAAAGCCATCGCCACACTGCTTTAAATATATTCAGATAGAGAAAGGAAGAACAAGATGGCAAGATTCAACGAAGGCTGTTATGAAGGCCAGGGGAGGGGCTACCGTGGAAAAGTCACGGTGCAGGTCACCCTCAGCCCTGACCGGATCGAGTCGGTCAAGGTGACGGAGCAAAATGAGATCCGCGGCATCGGCTGGGGCCTGAATACCTCGCCGGTGGAGACTCTGCCCGGGCTGATCGTGGAGTACCAGTCCCTGAACATCCCCGAGGTGGAGGGTGCGGAGCTGACCAGCAAGGCCATTCTGGACGGCGCTGCCGCGGCCATCAAGGCCTCCGGCGCGGGCAAGGAACTGATCGCCGAGCTGAAAGCCGCTCCCGGCCCTGTGCCCCCAGAGGCTACGGACGAGGAGCGCACCGTGGACCTGCTGATCTGCGGCGCAGGCGCCGCCGGTCTGGCTGCGGCCATCGAGGCCAAGCTCAACGGCGCGGAGGTCCTCATTGTGGAAAAGCAGGGCATCACCGGCGGCTCCACGGCCCGCAGCGGCGGCAAGATCCTGGGCGCAGGCACCAAGTGGCAGAAGAGACAGGGCATCTACGACAGCCCGGATATGGTCTATGACTACCTGATGGAAGTGGGCGACAGAAGGGGTGACTTCATGTCCCCGGTAAAGACCCGCTATGTGGCCGACCACCTGAACTCCACCCTGGACTGGCTCAGCTCCATTCAGTACAGCATCAAGGGCGACCCGGAAGAGGTCCTGGCCCAGCCCTGGCAGGAGCTGACCCGCCCCGGACAGAATGAGGACGGCAGTCTGAAAAAGGGCAGCTACACCGTGCAGGACGTGGAGCCCATCCATGTGTCTCTCCAGCCCTGGCGCGTCCACAACTCCCCCGGCGGCGGAGGACAGACCAACGGCGAGGGCGGCGAGATCTCCGTGCCTCTGACCCTTTACTATGAAAACGACCTGGGCGGCGAGATCGTATACAACACCGCCATGTCCGAGCTGCTGACGGACGGCAGCGGCGCTGTCACCGGCGCTGTCTGCAAGAAGGCGGCCGGCGGCACCCTGACCGTCCACGCCAGAAAGGGCGTCATCCTGGCCACCGGCGGTTACGGGCGGAACAAGGAGATGTGCGCCCGTTACCCGACCGCCCATTATTTCAGCACCGCGCCCCACGGCAATGTGGGCGACGGCCTGGTTGCTGCCGAGAAGATCGGCGCAAGAAACTTTGTCCACCCCGGCGTACAGGTGGTGTACACCAGCCTGACCTGCGGCATCGGCATCAACGACGAGTCCGGCCTGATCGTCAACGAGAAGGGCGACCGTGTGGTGAATGAGTGGACCTATCAGTACACCGTGGGCGACGCTCTGGCCGCCAGCGGCAGCAACTGCGGCTGGTACATCACCTCCGGCAAGGAGCCCTACCCCGGCGTGAAGCTGGGCTACAAGATGGCCGTGGCCGGCAAGAGCAAGGACCCTGTGGCCAGCAGCATCGAGGGCCTGGCCAAGAAGATGGGCT
The DNA here is from genome assembly GCA_946061515.1 of uncultured Clostridia bacterium. Lineage (GTDB taxonomy): Bacteria > Bacillota > Clostridia > Oscillospirales > Oscillospiraceae > Limivicinus. Next base: position 10,731 of record CAMGRL010000046.1, on the reverse strand, counting down.
GCGACCCCGAGCGGCTGCAGAAGACCTTTGACCGCTACTGCGAGCTGGTGGAGAAGGGCGTGGACGAGGACTTCGGCAAGCCTGCCGAGTTCCTGCACCCCATCGAGGGCCCCAAGTATGTGGCACTGCGCCTGCACCCCTGCATCACCGTCACCTTCGGCGGACTGGAGATCGACGTATCCGCCCGTGTGCTCCGCCCGGACGGCAGCTTCATCCCCGGCCTGTTCGCCGCCGGAGAAGTGGCCGGCACCGGCTTCTATGGCACCGAGTACCCCACCTGCGGCACCTCCATCTGCGGCGCCATGATGTTCGGCCGCGCCGCCGCCCGGACCGCCCTTGGTCTGGAAAAAATCTGAACACCTGAGACTTTAAATCCTTTCCGGAATTTTCCGGGGAGGATTTTTGATGGAAATATTGAAGAGCATTGCAGATCATATTATACTGAAAGTGAACTAATAGTCCCAAAACACGGTCAGACAGGAGGTGCCTTCCCAATGAAATATTGTCACGGAACCGACTCCCGGTGGAAGGATATGCTGAGGCTGTGGTTCATTCGCGTCATGACCTGCACTTTTGTCGCTGTGGCCCTGTTCCTGATTTTGGCCGGATGCTATTATATGGCCACGGGAGACCCTGTGTGGGTTTGTGTTTTTATGTGGATTATGGCAACTGTATTCATTTTTGGCGCTCTGGATGGCATCTGGACCAATGGTCGCTACAGCGTAGACGCGGAAGGAGTAAACCTTTCGACCTTTCTCAAAGACCGCACGGTCACCTGGACAGAGGTACAGGAGATCGGGATATTCCCGGTTCTTGTGAGCAGGAACACGTCAAAGGATTATTTTTTGATTTATGTACGCGGAAAGAACAAGGATTATCAATTGCTCGATTTGACAAAATGCTGGGCCAACAGTGATGACATGCTGGCGATTCGCTGCACGGATGAGCGACTTGAAGAGTTGGAGAAAGTTTTGGACAGAAAAATTCAGCGGCATATCTGGAACGGTTCATCTGGCAAATATGAAATAAAACAAGACGAAGGGACAGGAAGGGAAGCAGAATGAAAGAAGCAATTTGCTGTGAAAGTATGCGATACCATACAAGTAATCACTGTGATGTACATACTTCCCCCTTTGACTGCCCGGACCGGCTGATTTTCCATCAGGAGTCCACGGGAGAGTTCGGCATCATCATCCATGACGGCGGACAGTCCTTTATCAAAATTAACTACTGCCCATGGTGCGGCCGGAAGCTGCCCGGCGGGGATGAACAGTGAAATATCCAACGAAAAATTTTGCCTGCTTCAGGGCTTTTGCCCACAGCTCATCTATTGACAGGAAAGTTAGCCTATGCTAATATCAGCTACATAAGGCTAACTCACTCAAATGGAGGACAGAAAATGACATTGGATAAGCTTGCTGTGGGCAGCAGCGCGGTCATCAAGACCGTGGGCGGAAGCGGCGCACTCCGCTGCCGTCTGCTTGATATGGGGCTGATCCCCCGTACCCAAGTCACTCTGCAGAAGATCGCCCCTATGGGCGACCCTATTGAGATCCGCGTCCGGGGCTATGAGCTGACGCTCAGGCTGGAGGACGCAAGAAAAATCGAGCTGGAGGAGGGGAGCGGGAAATGATTTTTGCCCTTGCCGGAAACCAGAACTGCGGCAAAACCACCCTCTTCAATGCCCTCACCGGTTCCAACCAGCATGTGGGCAACTTCCCCGGCGTCACCGTGGACCAGAAAATGGGCGAGATCAAGGGGCAGAAGGACTGCTCCGTGGTGGACCTGCCCGGCATATACTCCCTGCGCCCCTATACCCAGGAGGAGATCGTCTCCCGGGACTTCATCATCAACCAGAAGCCCGACGGCATCATCAACATCGTGGACGCCACCAATATTGAGCGAAACCTGTACCTGACCTTGCAGCTTCTGGAGCTGAAGGTGCCCATGGTGCTGGCCCTGAACATGATGGATGAGGTGCACGCCAACGGCGGCACCGTGGATGTGAAGAAAATGAGCGAAGCGCTGGGGATACCCGTGGTGCCCATCAGTGCAGCCAAGGGCGAGGGCGTCTCTGAACTCATCGACCAGGCCATCACCACCGCCCGGAAAAAGGCCCTGCCCCGGGTCACGGACTTCTGCGCCGACAGCTCCCCGGTCCACCGCTGCATTCACGCGGTGATCCACCTGATTCAGGACCACGCCGACAAGCTGGGCATATCCTCCCGCTTCTGCACGGCAAAGCTCATTGAGGACGACCCGGACATCGCAAAGCGGCTGGAGCTGGACCAGAACGAGATCGAGCTGATCGAGCACTGCATCGTGGAGATGGAAAACGAGACCGGCCTGGACCGGAACGCCGCTCTGGCCGACATGCGCTACACCTTTATTGAAAAGGTGGTGGCCCTCTCCGTGGTCAAGTGCCACGAGAGCAAGGAGCACCGGCGCTCCATAAAGATGGACCGGATCCTCACCGGAAAATACACCGCTCTGCCGGTGTTCTTCGCGGTGATGTTTCTGGTGTTTTACCTGACCTTCAACGTCATTGGCCAGGGACTATCGGACCTGCTCAGCCTGGGCATCGACAAGCTCACCACCCTGGTGGACTGGGCCCTGGGCGAATACGGCATCAACCCGGTGGTACATAGCCTGATTATCGACGGCATTTTCGCAGGCGTGGGCAGCGTGCTGTCTTTCCTGCCCATCATCGTTACCCTGTTTTTCTTCCTCTCCATTTTAGAGGACACCGGCTACATGGCCCGTGTGGCCTTCGTTATGGATAAGCTTTTAAGAAAGATCGGCCTTTCCGGCCGGAGCTTTGTGCCCATGCTCATCGGCTTTGGCTGCTCTGTGCCGGCCATTATGGCGACCCGCACCGTCTCCTCCGACCGGGACAGGAAGATGACCATTCTGCTGACCCCTTACATGAGCTGCTCGGCCAAGATCCCCATCTACGCCGTGTTTTCCGCGGCCTTTTTCCCCAATAACAGCGCCCTTGCCATGATCGGGCTCTATGTCACCGGCATTATTGTGGGCATCCTGGTGGCGCTGATTTTGAAAAACACCGCCTTCCGGGGCCAGCCTGTGCCCTTCGTCATGGAGCTTCCCAACTACCGTATGCCCTCAGCCAAAAGCGTAGGGCTGCTGCTGTGGGAAAAGGCCAGGGACTTTTTAGAGCGGGCCTTTACCATTATCTTTATGGCCACCATCATCATCTGGTTTTTGCAGACCTTCGATACCCGGCTCAACGTAGTGGCGGACAGCGCAAACAGCCTGCTTGCCATGGTGGGCCAGTGGATCGCGCCCATCTTTGCGCCCCTGGGCTTTGCCGACTGGCGCATGGTCACGGCGCTGATCTCCGGCTTTACGGCGAAAGAGGCCGTGGTCTCCACCCTGGCTGTGCTGCTCAACACCAGCATGGCGGAGCTGGGCGGCGCGCTGAGTGCTGTATTCACGCCCCTTTCCGCAGTGAGCTTTCTGGTCTTCACCCTGCTGTATACCCCCTGCGTGGCGGCGGTGGCCACCATCAAGCGGGAGCTGGGCTCCGGACTGAAGACCCTGGGCGTGGTGTTCATGCAGTGCGCTGTGGCCTGGGTAATGGCCTGTCTGGTATTTCAGATCGGGAGTTTGTTATGAATCTTGCGGATATCATCGTCATTGCGGTCCTGGCCGCCTGCGTTTTGCTGGCCGTCCGGGCCGTACGGAAAAAGAAAAAGCGGGGCGGGGGCTGCTCCTGCGGCTGTGACCGCTGCAACAACAAATGCAAATAATACAGAATCAGCATGTCCTTTTTGCACAAAAATCTTCAGGGTTTTTCGTGAAAAATGTCTCGCGGAAAATTTGCTGATTCTTGACAGAAACGCGGTAAACGTGGTATCTTATCACTGGAATTGAAAGAGATTATTTGGCCCTGACGGATTGAAGTGGAGCACCACATGGACCAAGTAACCGTGTTTTGCCGACCGTCTGGGCGTACTTTTACCTTCCGGGTAAATGGTGCGCCCATTTTTTTAGTCAATTGCGAAACTCGTTTCGCAATTGAGGACTCGCGCTTATCGCAGCGGGCAAAACCCGCTTTGTTCGGCGCGAGGGCTCGCTTTGCTCGCCTCGGAGTGTTTTTGAAGCGGCAAAGCCGCCTCAAAAACGAATCCAATTGTCCTTCGGGGCAAAAGGCAGGACTTTTGCAATCGACTCATACTATTTTTCATTATTTAAGGAGGAAAAGCAATGAAAAAAGTAGGTATCATTATGGGCAGCGACAGCGATCTGCCGGTCGTTCAGAAAGCGGCTGACGTTCTCAGCGATTTCGGCGTACCCTACGAGATCCATATCTACTCCGCCCACCGCACCCCCGTGGAGGCCAGAGAATTCAGCACCACCGCAAAGGAAAAGGGCTTTGGCGTGATCATTGCCGCCGCCGGAATGGCGGCCCATCTGGCGGGGGCCATGGCCGCCGGGACCACTCTGCCCGTGATCGGTATCCCCATCAAGTCCGAGCAGTTGGGCGGTCTGGACGCGCTGCTGTCCACCGTGCAGATGCCCTCCGGCATCCCCGTGGCCACCGTGGCCATCGACGGGGCCAAGAACGCCGCCGTTCTGGCGGTGGAGATCCTGGCCCTGGGCGACGAGGAGCTTTCCGCAAAGCTGGAAAAGTTCCGGGCTGACGGCACCGCCGCCGCCTTGAAAAAGGACGCTGCCATTAACAACAAGTAATAAATAGAGAGTGAGGAACCAACGATGAGCAAAAGTCATTCCGCCTCCTACGCCGCTGCCGGTGTGGATATTGAAGCCGGCTACAAAGCCGTGGAGCTGATGAAGACCCATATTGCCCACACCCTGACCTCCGGCGTCTGCTCCGATGTGGGCGGCTTCGGCGGCCTGTTTGAGCTGGATGTGAAGGGCATGGAAAAGCCTGTTCTGGTCAGCGGCACCGACGGCGTGGGCACCAAGCTGAAGCTGGCCTTCCTGATGGATAAGCACGACACCGTGGGCATCGACTGCGTGGCCATGTGCGTCAACGATATCATCTGCTGCGGCGCAAAGCCCCTGTTTTTCCTGGACTACATCGCCTGTGGCAAAAACGAGCCGGAGCGCATCGCCCAGATCGTCGCCGGCGTGGCCGAGGGCTGCGTGCAGAGCGGCGCTGCCCTGATTGGCGGAGAGACCGCCGAAATGCCCGGCTTTTACCCTGTGGACGAATACGATCTGGCGGGCTTCTCCGTGGGCGTTGTGGACAAGTGCAAGGTGCTGGATAACTCCACCATGCGCCCCGGCGACGCGGTGATCGCCCTGCCCTCCAGCGGCGTTCACTCCAACGGCTTCTCCCTGGTGCGCAAGGTGTTCGACGTGGAAAACAGCGACATCAAAAGCCCTGTTGCTGAGCTTGGCGGCAAGAGCATCGGCGAGACTTTGCTGACCCCCACCAGAATCTATGTCAAGCCCATGCTGGCCCTCTTCGAGGCCGTGAAGGTCAAGGGGGTCTCCCATATCACCGGCGGCGGTTTTTACGAAAATATCCCCCGCAGCATCCCCCAGGGTCTGGGCGCAAAAATAGAAAAGAGCGCGGTGCGCGTGCTGCCCATCTTTGACCTGATCGCCAAAAAGGGCAACATCCCCGAGCGGGACATGTTCAACACTTTCAACATGGGTGTTGGCATGAGCGTGGTGGTCGCGGCAGAGAATGCAGACAAGGCCCTTCAGGTGCTGAGAGAAAACGGCGAGGACGCCTACATCATCGGCAGCATCGTGGAGAGCGAAGACAAGGTGCAGATATGCTGAAAACGAAAATTGCTGTGTTTGTGTCCGGCGGCGGCACCAATCTCCAGGCTCTGCTGGACGCTCAGGCGGAGGGAAAGCTGCAGGACGGTCAGATTGTCCTTGTCCTCTCCAGCAATCCCGGGGCCTATGCCCTGCAAAGGGCGGAGAAGGCGGGCGTCAGCTCCGTCACCGTAAGCCGGAAGGACAGCGCTTCCCAGGCGGAGTTTGAAGCGGCCATCAGCCGGGAGCTGGAAAAGGCCGGGATAGAGATGATCGTCCTGGCGGGCTTTATGAGCATCCTCAGCGCGGACTTTACCGCAAGGTGGGAAAAGCGCATCATCAATGTCCACCCCTCTCTGATCCCCTCCTTCTGCGGCAAGGGCTACTACGGCCTGCGGGTACACGAGGCGGCGCTGAACTATGGCGTCAAGGTAACGGGGGCCACGGTGCACTATGTGAATGAGGTGCCCGACGGGGGACAGATCATCCTCCAAAAGGCGGTGGATATCCTGCCGGGGGACACCCCGGAGGTTCTTCAGCGCCGGGTGATGGAGCAGGCGGAATGGCAGCTCCTGCCCCAGGCGGCCCAGCTTGTGGCAAAGCGCATCAGAGACGAAAAAAGCAAGACGGAAAGGAAAAGTCAGATGGACATTTATAAGATCAATACCCCCGAGGAGCTGATCCAGGGCAATTCCTATGTGGGCCGGGGCATCGTCATCGGCAAGACCCCGGACGCCTCCAGGGCCGTGATCGCCTACTTTATCATGGGCCGCAGCGAGAACAGCCGCAACCGCGTTTTTGCCGAAGAGGACGGCGTCCTGTACACCCGCCCCTTTGACGAGAGCAAGGTGGCAGACCCCTCCCTGATCATCTATGCCGCCATGCGGAGCTTTGACAATAAGCTCATTGTCACCAACGGCGACCAGACCGATACCATATACAATGGCCTGGCAGCGGGCAAGAGCTTCGGCCAGGCGCTGGAGAGCCGCCAGTTTGAGCCGGACGCCCCTAATCTCACCCCCCGCATCAGCGGTATGCTGAACTTTGACAACAACGATTTTACCTATCAGATGAGCATTCTCAAAAGCGCGGATGCGGAGGGCACGGCCTGCAGCCGTTACCTCTTCTCCTATCCCGCCCTGCCGGGCCTGGGCCATTTCATCCACACCTATGTGTGCGATGGAAGCCCCATCCCCACCTTCCAGGGCGAGCCGGAGCGCATGGCCATCCCGGACGACGCGGAGGAGTTCACCCGCCGGCTCTGGAACAGCCTGGACGAGAATAACCGCATCTCTCTGTATGTGCGCACCGTGGACCTGAAAACCGGCGCGGTGGAAAACCGGCTCATCAACAAAAATCATTGAACGGAGGCTGAACCATGAAGGAATTTGAACTGAAGTACGGCTGCAACCCCAACCAGAAGCCCGCCCGAATCTACATGGACAACGGCAAAGAGCTCCCCATCGAGATCCTCTCCGGCCGGCCCGGATACATTAACTTCCTGGATGCCTTCAACTCCTGGCAGCTGGTCAAGGAGCTGAAAGAGGCCACCGGCCTGCCCTGCGCCACCTCCTTCAAGCACGTCAGCCCCACCAGCGCGGCCTGCGGCCTGCCCCTGCCCGAAAAGCTGAAAAGGGCCTGCTTTGTGGACGATATCGAGGGGCTGGATGAATCCCCCCTGGCCTGCGCCTATGCCAGAGCCAGAGGCACCGACCGCATGTGCTCCTTCGGCGACTGGGTTGCCCTCTCCGACGTCTGCGACGTGACCACCGCCACCCTGATCAAGCGGGAAGTGTCCGACGGCATCATCGCCCCCGGCTACGAGCCGGAGGCCCTGGAAATTCTCAAATCCAAGAGAAACGGGAATTATAACATCGTGAAGATCGACCCGGACTATGTGCCGGAGGAACAGGAGCACAAGCAGGTTTTCGGCATCACCTTTGAGCAGGGCAGAAACAACTTTAAAATCAATAACGAGCTTTTGGACGAGATCGTTACCGAGAATAAGGACCTGCCTGAATCCGCCCGCCGGGACCTGATCGTGGCCCTCATTACCCTGAAATACACCCAGTCCAACTCCGTCTGCTACGCCGTGGACGGACAGGCCATCGGTGTGGGCGCGGGCCAGCAGTCCCGCATCCACTGCACCCGCCTGGCCGGCGGCAAGGCCGACACCTGGCAGCTCCGCCAGTGCGACAAGGTGCTGAACCTGCCCTTCCTGCCCACCCTGGGCCGGGCCGACCGGGACAATGTGATCGACGGCTATATCAACAAAAATGAAGAGGATGTCTGCGCCGAGGGCAACTGGCAGAAATACTTCACCACCCGCCCCGATCCCCTCACGGCGGAGGAAGCGGCGGAATACCTTTCCGGGATCCACGGCGTGGCCCTGGGCTCTGACGCCTTCTTCCCCTTCTCTGACAATATCGAGCGGGCCTACCGCAGCGGCGTGAGCTTTGTGGCCCAGCCCGGCGGCTCCATCCGGGACGATCTGGTGATCGACTGCTGCAACAAATACGGCATGGTGATGGCTTTCACCCACATGCGCCTGTTCCACCATTGATAGGAGGCGGAGAGATGAAGCTTCTTGTGGTAGGCGGCGGCGGCCGCGAGCACGCCATCATCAAAAAACTGAAAGAGAACCCTGAAGTTCAGGAGATTTACGCTCTCCCCGGCAACGGCGGCATTGCCGCTGACGCCACCTGCGTGCCCATCGGCGCGACGGATATTGAGGGCATCGTCAAATTCGCCCTGGAGCAGGGGATAGACTATGCCGTGGTCGCCCCTGACGATCCGCTGGTGCTGGGCGCGGTGGACGCGCTGAACGAAGCAGGCATTCCCTGCTTCGGCCCCAACAAGGCCGCCGCCATCATCGAGGGCAGCAAGGCCTTTTCCAAGGACCTGATGAAAAAATACGGCATCCCCACCGCGAAATACGAAATTTTCACCGAGCTTTCCAAGGCACTGGATTATCTGGACACCGCGCCCATCCCCACGGTGGTCAAGGCCGACGGCCTGGCCCTGGGCAAGGGCGTCATCATCGCCCAGACCCGGGAGGAGGCCAAAGAGACCGTCACCGACATGATGGCCAACGCCAAGTTCGGAAAAAGCGGCTCCACCGTGGTCATCGAGGAGTTTCTGGAAGGCCCGGAGGTCTCCGTGCTGTCCTTTACCGACGGCAAGACCGTGGTCCCCATGGTGTCCTCCATGGACCACAAGCGGGCGGGGGACAACGACACCGGCCTGAACACCGGCGGCATGGGCACCATAGCCCCCAATCCCTATTACACGCCTGAAGTGGCCCAGCGCTGCATGGAGGAGATCTTCCTGCCCACCATCCGGGCTATGGAGGAAGAGGGCAGAAGCTTTAAAGGCTGCCTGTACTTCGGATTGATGATTACCAAAGACGGCCCCAAGGTCATCGAGTATAACTGCCGCTTCGGCGACCCGGAGACCCAGGTGGTGCTGCCCCTGCTGGAGACGGACCTGCTCACCATCATGCAGGCCACCACTAACGGCACTCTTGCCCGGACCGAAGTGAAGTTCAGCGATAAGTCCGCCTGCTGCGTGATCAAAGCCTCCGCAGGCTACCCCCTCTCCTATGAGAAGGGCTTTGAACTGACCATGACGGAGGAGGCAGCAGAGCACACCTATGTGGCCGGGGCGAAGCTGATGGACGGAAAGCTTCTGACCTCCGGCGGCCGGGTCACCGGGACCACCGCCGTGGCGGACACGCTGGCGGACGCCATCCGGGAGGCCTACCGTCTGGCCGACGGCGTGCATTTTGACAATGCCTATTGCCGCCGGGATATCGGCGCAAGAGCAATGAAAGCCTGCGGGGAGGTCAAGTGAATGGTATATCGTGTATTTGTTGAAAAGAAAAAGGAGCTTGCCAACGAGGCGAAGAGCCTCTGCGAGGATATCCGTAATCTGCTGCGCATTGAGAGCATTGAGGATGTGCGCATTCTGAACCGTTACGATGTGGAGAATATTTCCCGGGAGCTTTTTGACTATGCGGTAAAGACCGTCTTTTCCGAGCCCCAGCTGGATGTTGTCAGCAGTGCGCTTGACAACGACGGCGCGTCGGTCTTTGCCGTGGAATACCTGCCCGGTCAGTTTGACCAGCGGGCAGATTCCGCCGCCCAGTGCATCCAGATCATCTCTCAGGGCGAGCGCCCCACCGTGCGCACCGCAAAGGTGTACATGCTCTACGGCGCACTGACGGACGGGCAGCTTGCCGAGATCAAAAAATACGTTATCAACCCGGTGGAGGCCCGGCTGGCCGCCATGGAGAAGCCGGAGACCCTGAAAATCAACTACGATATCCCCACCACGGTGGAGACTCTGGAGGGCTTCAACGGCCTGAGCCGTGAAGAGCTGGCGGCTTTTATCACCCGCTACGGCCTTGCCATGGATCTGGACGATATCGCCTTCTGCCAGGAATATTTCCGCAGCGAGCAGCGTGAGCCCACCATCACGGAGATCCGCATGATCGACACCTATTGGTCCGACCACTGCCGTCACACCACCTTTACCACCACCATCGACAAGGTGAGTTTCGAGGACGAACTGATCGAGGGGGCCTACCGGGAGTATCTGGACACCAGAGCGGACCTGAACCGCACCAAGCCCGTGAACCTGATGGACGTGGCCACCCTGGCGGTCCGCGCCCTGAAAAAGGCGGGAAAGCTTAACAAGCTGGACGAGTCTGAGGAAATTAACGCCTGCACCGTGAAGATCAACGTGGATGTGGACGGGGTACAGGAGCCCTGGCTGCTGCTGTTTAAAAACGAGACCCACAACCACCCCACAGAGATCGAGCCTTTCGGCGGCGCGGCCACCTGTATCGGCGGCGCCATCCGCGACCCCCTCTCCGGCCGCTCCTATGTCTACGGCGCCATGCGCGTCACCGGTGCCGCCGACCCCTTAAAGCCCGTCAGCGAGACCCTGCCCGGCAAGCTGCCCCAGCGCAAG
>CAMGRL010000045.1 GCA_946061515.1 uncultured Clostridia bacterium | reverse complement strand
GGATTTATTTCATTTCACGTTCCGTCCTCCGGCGATAATCACCCGCCCACTCTACGGAGCGTTTATTGTTTCCCCGGCCCGAAGGGCTTATGATACCGGCAGGAGGTGCTGTTATGGATCAGGTCAAAACCGGAAAGCTTATTCGTTCCCTGCGGCTAAAGCATCATCTGACGCAGCTTGCGCTGGCGGAAATGCTGGGCGTCAGCGACAAGGCCGTTTCCAAGTGGGAGCGGGGCTGCGGCGCGCCGGACATATCGCTCCTCCCCCTATTATCACAGGCCCTGGGCGTGGACACGGAAGTGCTGCTTCGGGGCGAGTTGGAGGAAAACGCGTTGAGCAACGGAAATCTGAACAAGTTGAAATTTTATCTCTGTCCGGACTGCGGGAACCTGCTTTTTTCCACAGATGATGCGGATGTGCACTGCTGCGGAAAAAGGCTCCAGCATATGGAAGCCCGGAAGGCCGGCGGGGCGGAGGCCCTGTCCGTCACGGTCTGCGATGGCGGCTGGGCGGTCACATCCAGCCATGAAATGCGCCGGGAGCACTATATCTCCTTCCTGGCCTTTCTCACCGGGGATACGGTCATGGTGAAAAAGCTGTACCCGGAGTGGGGGCTGGAAGCCTGGCTGCCCTTCTTTGCCCACGGGAGGCTTCTCTGGTGCTGCACGGAGCACGGACTGTTTTATCAGGATATTTAAGCAAGGAGAACAGCAATATGCATAAACTCAGTTTGCGGGTAATGACGGAGGCGGACATCGACGCCGTTGTGCCGCTCTTCATGGAACACAACAACCAATACGAGGACTGCCAATACACCTATGAAAAGGCCTACAAGCGCATCCACCAGGTCTGGAACCGGGAGGATTCTCTGTGCATGGTTCTGACCGGTGAAGAACAGATCCTCGGCTTTGTGACGGGCTTTTTTGAGCAATACGACGATCTGACGGTCTATGACCTGTGGGAGATCATGGTCTCCCACCACCGGCAGGGGCAGGGTCTGGGCACAAAGTTTATGGAGATGATCGAGGATGAGGTTAAACAGCGCGGCGCGTCCATGATCCAGCTCATCTCCGTCAACGATGAGATGCACCACCACTTTTACGGCAAACTGGGTTACGGAAATTGCAGCAACCTGGTACTGAAATCCAAATTTCTGAAATAAACAAGTCCATTCAGCCTGCTGTTCTCTTCCGGGGACGGCAGGCTTTTCTTGCCAATTATGCCGGCGGATGGTATAATAAAAACACCCCTGATTTATCCTCAAAACTGAAAAAAGATAATAAAAAAAGGAATGATACGATGAATATTCCCTATGAAACCATGCTCAGCGAGTTTGAGCGCGTGCTGAACAAATACGGCTTTTCCCCCGAGCGGGCCCATGACGCGGCGGAGATCTTCGCCCAGAACAGCCTCTGCGGGGTATATTCCCACGGGCTGAACCGTTTCCCCCGGGTGATCGAATATCTGAAAAACGGCGAGATCGACCCGACTGTGGAGGCGGAGTGCGTGGCCTCCTTCGGCGCCATCGAGCGCTGGGACGGGCACCGGGGCTTCGGTCCCCTGAACGCCAGACGGGCCATGGCGCGGGCCGTGGAGCTGGCCAGGAGCTTCGGCGTTGGCGTGGTGGCGCTGGGCAACAACAACCACTGGATGCGCGGCGGCACCTACGGCTGGCAGGCGGCGGACGCGGGCTGCATCGGCATCTGCTGGTCCAACTCCTGGCCCATCATGCCCGCCTGGGGTGCGCTGGACAGCCGCCTGGGCAATAACCCCATCGTTTTCGCCGTCCCCCGCTCCAACGGCCAGCACATCATGGTGGACTGCGCCCTGTCCCAGTTCAGCTACGGCAAGCTGGAGAGCACCCGCCTCGCGGGAAAGCAGCTCCCTGTGGCCGGCGGCTATGACGAAAACGGCGAGCTTACCACCGACCCCGCCGCCATCGAGCGGACCCAGCGGGTCCTGCCCATCGGCTACTGGAAGGGCAGCAGCCTCTCCATTCTGCTGGATATGATCGGTACCATCCTGACCGACGGAAACTCCGTCGCCAAAACCGGCACCTTTGACTCCGAGGTGGGCCTGACCCAGATCATGATCGCCATTGACCCGGCCAAGTTCCAGTCCGCGGAGATCACCGATTCCATCATCAACGCCATCTGCGCCGACGTAAACGCCTCCACCCCCATCAAAGAGGGCGACTGGGTCCGCTGCCCCGGCGAGGGCGACTGGAAGCGCCGCCAGGAGAATATGGCCAACGGCATCCCGGTGGTGGAGGAGAAGTGGAACGAAGTTTTAGCCATGTAAAAGAGGCGAACAGCAATGACACCCATGCTTCTTTCTGCCGCTGAGGCCCTGGAAAGGCTGAAGGCGGGCAATGAACGCTACTTGACCGCGCAATGCTGCCCCGGCGACATCTCCCCCAGGCTCCGGCTGCACACCAGCGTCCACGGGCAGGCTCCCTATGCCATTATCATCAGCTGCTCCGACTCCCGGGTGATCCCGGAGAGCATCTTCTCCGCCGGGCTGGGCGAGCTTTTCGTGATCCGCGTGGCGGGAAACGTCATCGACGACCACCAGCTGGGCAGCATTGAATATGCCGCCTCCCATCTGGGAACGCCCCTGATTGTGGTACTGGGCCACACGCTCTGCGGCGCGGTGGACGCCGCCATCAACAGCGACCCGGAGGGCTACATCAAGTTCATCACCGACGAGATCAAAGCCGCCATCGGCGAAGAAAAGGACGATTACCAGGCCTGCTGCCTGAACGTGCGGCACAGCATGGACCTTATCGAGCACAGCCTCCAGATCCACAGTATGGAGGAACACGAGGGCCTTCGCGTCATCGGCGCGGTCTACCGCATCGACAGCGGAAAAGTTGATTTCCTTTGAATTAGACAAAAAATGATTCCTTTTGCGGAAATCTTTCGCAAAAGGAATCATTTTTTATCCTTCAAGTTTTTCCAGTGCGACAGTCTGCTGCTTTAAGGATATCTTTTTCACCTGCCAGCCGTAGGCCAGCAGCTCTTTTTTGCAGTTCAAAAAAGAGTGATCAATGGGCAGTCCACAGATCTCCTCCACCTGTGCAAAGGACAGGAGCAGCCTACTCCCCTGCTGCCCGGCCACGTATTCCCAGAGGGGCGAAAATTTACTCATGCTTCACCCCTGCTCCACCCAGGCCAGCACTTCCGCCAGATTCTCCGCGCTGACACGGCTGCCGCCCTGGGTCATCATGTCCAGCATCACGTCCTCGTCCGGCGTGCGGTCCTGTTTCTCCGCAAGACCCTTTCCGGCGGTTTTGACCATGATGGTCATCATCAGCTTGTAAATGCCCCTGAGTTTTTGGATATCAAAACCGCCCTGAAGGGTGAACAGCGGTGTTTTCTCCGGAATAGCGTTTGCTTTTCTGACCTCCTGCAGTTGGGAGCCGTTTCCGCCCATGCCCACGCCGCAGACCGCCTGCACTTTGTAGCGCTTCGCCGCTTTTTTATAGCCCTGCACCTTGCCTGCCATGAGCCAGCCCAGGTAGATCACGCAGTTGCCCGCCGCCAGCTTCTGCTCCGCCTCGGCAAGGGAATATACCGGCAGGCCGGTCTTGTCTCCCAGCAGCCGGGCATATTCGGCGGTGTAGCCGGTATTGGAGGTGTATACGATGGAATTTGCGTTCATCATGTGTCCCCTCATTTCTTTATTTTCAATATGGTTTTTCGGTTGGCGTTATATTCTCCGCCCAGGGCGTGGATCAGCAGCTCCTCCGTTGATGCCAGCGCCGCGACGCCGCAGACTGCCCAGCACCAGGCCGGGGCAAAGGGCAGGCGCAGAACATAGGGCAGGAGGAACACCACCGCGCCGGTCAGCTTGTTCATATAGGTATGCAGCGCGGCAAAGCGGCCGTATCTCCTGGCGGCCACCCCATAGGCGGAAAGGCGGATCAGCAGCACCGCCCCCAGCAAGACCCAAAAGGCCCCGGGCAGCAGCTGCCACAGAATGGGCAGGAGCTGTATGATCATTACCGTGTAGAAAAACAGGTCGGCAATGCTGTCCAGCCTTGCGCCGAAGTCACTGGCCGTCCCCATATGCCGGGCAAGCCAGCCGTCCAGTATATCGCTTAATCCGCAGAACGTATAGATCACAAAATACAGCGGCGTCAGCGGCACCGCAAAAATCAGCACCGCCGTTCCCGCAATACGCAGGGATGTGATGATGTTAGGCAGTTTTGCTTTATTCATGGCGTTTCTTCCTCTTCGTGCTGGCCATCGGCTAATCCAGTCCTTCCCTGATCCACTGTCTGAGCACCTTCAGCTGCTCCTCCGTATGGAACCAGTGCTCCCCCTCTTCCATGACTGTCAGCTCCGCGCCAAAGCGCCTGACAAAGTCCTCAATGCTCTCCCGCTCCACCAGTTCATCCCGCCCGGCGTATAAAATCCGGGTGGGCACATCCCAGCGCGCCACCGGGTGTTCCCGGACGTAGCACAGATAGGGCCAGGACAGGGTCTCGCCGAAAGCCGTGGGGATCTCCCCCTCTTTTTCCAGCTGCGCCGCTGTGACAGCGGCCCATCCCATCATCCGCCGGATCAGGCGCTCCATATTCGTAACGGGGGAGACAAACAGAGCCCGGTCCAGTGCTCTGTCTCCCAGGGCCAGCAGGGAAAAGTACGCGCCGATGCTGTTGGCAAAGAGGGCGATCAGCGAATAGCGCTGTTTCAATGCGTCATAAACCTCCCGCAGCTCCGGCGCTGTTTCCCAGGGGACAAAGCGCTCCGCTTCCGCTGTCCGCTCTCCAAAGCCCGGCAGGTCGATCCCCACCACATCCCAGCCTTTTTCGCAGGCCATCTCCGCCAGCAGCGAAGCTTCCTCCTTATTTCCGCCCTTTCCGTGGACGAAAAGAAAGGCTCTGTCCGCCTGCACCGTATACAACAGCCCGGGGATCTCCCCGAACCGCAGCTCCTCTTTTTTCATCGCGGTATCTCCGTAAATATGATGTAAATAAAATTATGTTAATTTAATTATGTAAACTTATACAGGACTTTTTCATAGTCCTTTACCACATATTTTCTGTTCGTCCTCCCCTTTTGGAGCACGATATGGCCCTCGGCCTCCAGTTTTTCCTTCTGAGCCTCCACGCCGCCGGGGTATTTGGGGTTCAGCTCCCCGTTGGCTTTCAGCGTCCGCCACCAGGGGGGCTCGTCCTCCCCGCGCTGGTAGCTGGCCCAGGCGGCGATGGAGACGAAAATGCCCGCCGTGATGGGTTCGGTAAAGTCCGCGCCGCTTTGCGCAGCGAAAAAGGCCCGGATGTCCCCCACCGTGGTCAACTTTCCATAGGGGACACGCCGCATAGCCGCGTCGTAATCCATGGGCGGGGCAAAGTACATCCTGTTTCCGCCGTATTTTTCAATGCTCTTCTGGTCCGTGATGATCTGCATTTTGGGCATGTCCTTGCTGTCCCGGAGCATTGCTTTAAAATCCTTTTTGTCCTCGTTTGCCATGTGTGCCACCTCCTGCGCTCAGGATAAACGATTTTCTTCCTTCATGCAATGAGACGGTTTATTTTTTTCACTTCACCCACTGGAAAAAGGGCGTCAGCTCCAGCTGCACATAGTCGGCCGGGGCGGTGGTATAGGTCATGTCGATCATTTCGCCCTCTTCCAGCTTCACCGTGGTCTCAAAGCTGTCGTTATAGGCGGAGGAACCCTGATTGGCAAAGCGGTTTTCCCCGGCGTAGTAGTAACGGTTTCTCTCCGTGCCGTCAAACACCAGCTTGTTGACCCCGTTTTCGTCCAGGGTGTACAGGCTGAAGATCATTTTGTCAAAAAATTCATCGGCGTTGATCGGCCCGATCAGCAGCTCCTGCACCCCGTCGCCGTCAAGGTCCACAATGGCGTAGCCCAGGTTTTCCAGAGGTTCATCCCCATAGCAGTCCGCCGCCATGTAGTTCAGGCCGTTTTCCATCAGCTCCGCCCCGTTCCAGCGCTGCTCCAGCGCGGTGTAGTATTCGCCGATGACCACGGCGTAAGCCTGTTCCACCGTGGGCGTCTCCTCCGGTGCGGGGACGGTCTCCTCCGGCTCCGGGCTAATCTCTTCCTGTGCGGGAGCCGTCTCTTCCGGCGCGGGGGCCGTCTCCTCCGCCGTGGGGGCGGGACTATCCGGAGCCGCAGATTCCGGCGCTGCCGGGGTGGCTGCCCCGCAGGCGGTAAGGCTGAATACCATAATGACGGAAAGGAACAGTACAGCAATCTTTTTCATTTCTTTTTCCTCACTTTGATTCAAAATTTTGTTCTATCGTTTTCTTTGGGGGTGACGGTCTTTTCCCTCAGTTTGCCCGATTGGATCAGCAGCATCATAGACGCGAAAGCATGGCCCAGCATCTCGTTGATCTCCTCCTCGGTAAAGCTGCACATGCCCGTCGCGCACAGCGCTCCGATCCCGTAGGTGTGGATCCACACATGCCGGAAAAGCTCCATGGCCTCCGGCTCGGTCAGGCCGCAGTCCCGCTCGATCAGGCCGATACACAGCCGGGCCGTATCGCCCAACTCAGCAAATACGTCTTCAAAGCTCCTGGCCTGGCCGTTCTCCGTCATGAACAGAAGCTGGAACAGTCTGGGCTCCTCCCGGGCAAAGAGGATCATCTGCATTCCGAACTGTTTGAAGGCCGGGGTGTAATGCACGGCCTTTTCCGCGAAGCTGTCAAAGCGCTCCATGGCGGCCTGCCGCAGCTGCCGCTGCACCTCCTCCATGCTCTGAAACACGGTGAAGATGGGCCGGGCAGAGCTGCCCAGACGCAGCCCCAGCTCCCGGGCGGTCAGCGCCTCGGTTCCCTTTTCGCTCACCAGGTCCAGCGCGGCGGCAACGATCTCTTCCTTTGTAAATTTCGGCTTTGGGGGCATTGGGTCCGTCCTTTCTGAAACGTTTGTTTTAAAACGTTTGTTTTATTATATTTTATTTGCCCGCCCCTGTCAATAAAAACATCCGTCCATACAGAAGTACGGACGGATATTCCCCTGTTTCCTTATTTCATAGAGCGCGCTATGGTCACAATATCGCCTACGCCGTTCAGCACCATGTTGGGGCGGTAGGCATAGGTTTTCAGCGTATCCCTGTTGGATACGCCCGAGAGCACCAGCACGGTAGACATGCCGCTCTCCAGACCGGAAATCACATCGGTGTCCATTCTGTCGCCCACCATCACGGCCTCAGCCGAGTGGCAGTGTAAAAGCCGCAGCCCTGTCCGCATCATCAGGGGGTTGGGCTTCCCGCAAAAATAGGCCTGCGTTCCGGTGGCCATCTCGATGGGCGCGACCAATGCGCGGCAGCCTGGCGCGATCCCGTTTTCAATAGGGCCGGACACATCGGAATTTGCGCCGATCAGCTTTGCGCCGCCCAGAACCAGATTGGTGGCTTTGGTCAGCGTATCCAGAGAATAGGACCGCCCTTCTCCCACCACCACATAGTCCGGGTTTACGTCGTTCATGGTTATCCCCGCGTCATAGAGCGCGTTGAGCAGTCCCGCCTCCCCGATGGCAAAAACCGAGCAGCCCGGCGCCTGATCCTTCAAAAAGGCGGCGGTTGCCAGAGCACTGGTGTAAAAGTGCTCCTCCGGCACGTCCAGGCCCATGCGGGCGAGCTTTTGGTTCAGTTCTCTGGGCGTATAGCCGCTGTTATTGGTCAAAAACAGGTATTCCTTCTTTTCCTCCTGAAGCCATTGAATGAACTCCGTGACACCGGGCAAAATCTGGTTTCCGTGGTAAATCACGCCGTCCATATCGCAGATAAAGCCGGTCTTTTCATTGAAGTTGATGGTGTTCATATATTCTTTCATCGGTTTTTCTCCTCTTATTCATTTGCCTTTTGGATACCAGTATGACATATCATACCGCCGGTTTCAATCAACAATTCGTAAACTCCCTGCAAAGCTGCCGCGCAAAGTCGAAAAAGTCGTGAAAAATCAGGACTTTCCCAATGGTCGAGGGGCAAAAGTGGGGTTTTTCATTGACATTGCCCCATCCGGCTTCTATGCTACTGTCAGGCTTGCAAGACCGAATCTGCCCGCCGTCGGCGGGGATAAGGAGCGATCAACATGGACAATAAAAAGACCTTCGGCGCCTACATACTCCAGCGGCGAAAGGAGCTGGGCATGACCCAGAAGGAATTTGCACAAAAACTGTATGTGACCGAATCGGCGGTCAGCAAATGGGAGCGGGGTCTGAGCTATCCCGACATCACTTTGCTGCTGAACATCTGCAGCGTTCTGGATATTTCCGAACACGAGCTGCTTACCGGCAGCGAGGATATTCAGGCGCGAAACGCGGAAAAGCTGGCGTCAAAATACCTGCTGCTCTCCAAGCGTTACCGCATGGTTTTCCTCATCATCTACGGCCTGACACTTTTGGGCTGCGCCATCGGCAATCTGGCGGCGCAGCATACCTTGGACTGGTTCTTTATCGTATTGGCCTCTGTTTTCGCGGCGGCCTCGCTGACCCTGGTTCCGGTTTTTGCGGATATGCACCAAAAGACCGAAAGGTTAAAAGCGCCGCTGACGGCGATCAGCTTCACCCTCTCTCTGGAGCTGCTGCTTCTGGTCTGCTGCCTTTACACCGGCGGGGACTGGTTCTGGGTGGCAGGCGTTTCCGTACTCTTCGGCCTGTCGCTGGTGCTGATGCCCTTTCTGCTGCCCGGCCTTCCCTTGCCCGCCTGCTTCGAGGGGCGAAGGACTTCCCTGTATCTGATCACAGAGACCGCTCTGCTGCTTCTTCTTCTCTTCGTCTGTCAGGTCTACACCGGAGGATATTGGTTTATCATCACCGCTGTCAGCGTCCTCTTCGGCCTTGGCTTTTTCATCCTCCCGGTGCTGCTTCGGCAGCTCCCTCTGCCGGAGCCTCTGTGCCGGCACAAAACCCTTCTCTACTTTGCCGTTCAGACCCTGCTGCTTTTCCTTCTGCTTTTCGTGGCAGACAGCCGCCTGTTTCTCACCTTGAGCCTGCCCGTTTCCCTGCTGTGTCTTATTCTCCCCTGGGCCCTTATGGCCGTGATCCGCTATCTGCCCTTTAACGGGCTGATCCGGGCCGGGATCTGCTTCGGTCTGACTGGATTATGGACCTGGCTGTTTCCCGCAGGGCTTGACTTCATTTTGGGCCTGTGCTGCGGCCCCAGTGAAAGCTCCTACGCGCTGAATATTCCCTTCAATTTTGCCAAATGGGGCGGGAACCAGACGGCCATGAACGTGATCGCCATTGTTCTGTTCTCCCTTGCAGCCCTTTGCGCCGGCTTTCTCATCGCCGGTATCGTCCCGGAGCTGAAGCGGAGGAAGAAATGATCCTGTTGGTTTTCTCTCCCGGTTGTGCTATACTGCATCTATCAGTACATTTTGGGAGGATAAGGACATGAGCATCAAAAACGAGGCAAAAATCAAAAATCCCCTGGTGGTGGGCATCCGCGAGCAGTTAGAGCACCGGGCGCTGTGGATGTACCTGCTCTGCGATGAGGCAAAGAAAAAGGGCCTGGCCCCGGAGGACTACGCCCCCGCCGCCATCCGGCGCTGCGGATTGTATCAGGGCGCTGAGCTGCGGAAAAAGGCCGGCGGCGGAGACTCCCTGAAGGGTCTGAAAAAGACGCTGTTTTCCAAGTTCGCCCAGTGGGTGTTTGAGATGGACATCAAGCGCTGCACCGACGACAATCTGGACATCGACTTCCACTACTGCCCGCTGGTGAAGGCCTGGCAGAAGCAGGGGCTCTCCGACGAGGAGATCCAGCTTCTCTGCGACCACGCCATGTGCGGCGACCGGGGCATTGCGGAGAGCTTCGGCTGTGAGCTGGACCTGCCCGCTACCATTGCCCGTGGCGACGACGTCTGCCAGATCCGCTTTGTCCGGCGGGAGAAGAAGGACAGCTGAAGATAAAAACTTCATCGCTGCCGGCATCTGATTTATCCCGCTGATCTGCTTTTTTCGGCCCCTTTCTGCGGAATAACCTTTTTGACATTCCACTTTGCCTCTCTGCTGCCGACAGCAGAGAGGCAAAGTGCAAAACTGAAGTTTCGGTTTAAAAAATGCTGGATATCCTTGACTAAATAGGATATATATGTTATTTTTTTATTGTTTTCTGCTGAAAGACTGAAGTTGAATCACGTCAAAGGCAAAAAAACATTGAGAGAAAAGAGGAAATAACATGCAAGAGAAAAAAGCCGCACAACCAGTTGCCATTGCGGCGGGAATTTTGTTCATCTTAATGGAATTGGACCAAATTTATAGTTTTGTCCGGAGCCTCGGATTTGGGTTTATTTCATTTTCTTACTATCTGCGCCTTGTGTTGGTGATTGTGGGACTCGGGGTGATCGCAGTTGCTCTGGTCGCCAGACAGAAGAATATTGTTCTGGGCATCGGCTTTGGCTTCCTGGCAATTTCTGCTCTGTTTAGCCTGTCCGCTTCGCTTTGGGCAATAGCCCTGTATAGTCTTTTCCGCTTTATCACCTATTCTTTAGCAGCTTTTTTGAGTGTTGTGTATTTGACCGAGTTTGCTCCCCGGATCAGAGAGAAAACCAGAATGTTTTGGTTCTTGCCTGTAATCTGCCTGGGTGTGGGCTATGTTTTTTATTTCATTTATTTGGGCAAATACTCCGGAATGGGCTTTTCCGGTATTAACACTGTGACCCTGTTTCTTTCATTGCTGGCACAGATCGTAGGGTTACTGCTTGCGCTGTATTGGGCCGTGAATACCGAAACGGTATCAAATAACTACGGAGGGCAGTATGCCGGAAGTAATGCTTCCGCCGGTGCAGGCAATTCTGCCTACTGCGGCCTTTTTGTTCATGTTCTGCTGCTGCTCTTCACCTTTGGCATCTGGCTTCTGGTCTGGATCTACCGCATGACGGACTTTACCAACAAGGTCGAAATGGATGGAGAAGGAGACCGCAATCCCACGACAAAGCTCCTCCTGTGCATGTTCATCCCGTTCTATCAGCTCTATTGGACATACAAAACTGCACAGCGAATTGACAGAATGGCAAATCGTTGCAGCATTCCCTCTGACATTTCAACACTTTGCCTGGTTCTGGAAATATTTGTCCCGATTGTCCCGCCGATCATTATGCAGGATAAGGTCAACACAATTGTAAATTCTTCTGCTTTTTGAGCCTGTGCAAAAAAGCAGGTGCCTGGACTGTAACGCATACAGGCTTCATATACCATGAAAAAGTGGGTAGGAGGTCGCTCAGCAAATGAGCGACCTCCTCAGCTTGT
The DNA here is from genome assembly GCA_946061515.1 of uncultured Clostridia bacterium. GTDB lineage: Bacteria > Bacillota > Clostridia > Oscillospirales > Oscillospiraceae > Limivicinus. The sequence goes on along the minus strand of CAMGRL010000045.1, from coordinate 3,516 downwards.
CAAAAAAGTCCTGGCAGGACTTTTTTTGACAGTCTCAAATTCCCGGAGATTACAAAGAATCTCCGGGAATTTTTTACTTACATGATGGTTTTGATTACGGTTTCCCTGTCCGGAATGCTGGGGATGCCGCCGGGCTGTTCCGTGGACAGGCTGGCCGCGGTGACGGCATAGCGGCCGATATAGGCCAGGTCATCTTCCGTCAGCGCAGCAATGGACTTGTCCAGCTCCAGCAGCCTTGCCAGGGCGCTGCCGCCGAAGATATCTCCCGCGCCGGTGGTGTCAACGGGGTGAACTTTGGGGGCGGGTGAACGGAAACTGGCAGCGGCGGTTTTCAGCAGGCAGCCCTCCGGCCCCAGCGTTACCATGGCCAGAGAGACGCCGTATTCTTTCAGCAGCCTGTCCGCCCCCTCCTCGGGGCCGCAGCTCCATAGAAAATCCACTTCATTGTCGCTGATTTTTACCACGTCCGCCTGACGCAGGCTCCACAGCATCTGCTCTCTGGCGCTCTCTGCATCGGGCCACAGGGGCGGGCGCAGGTTGGGGTCGCAGCAGATCAGCTTGCCTTTTGTCTTTGCGTAGGCCACGCCCTTTTGGGTCGCCGTCCGCGCCGGCTCATCCGTCAGGCTCAGGGTGCCGAAGTGAAACACCTTCGTCTCATCAATAAGGGAGGTGTCCACCTGCTCCCAGCAAAGCCGGGTGTCCGCTCCGGGCTTCCGGGCAAAGGAGAAGGAGCGCTCGCCCCTCTCGTCAAGGGAGACAAAGGCCAGGGTTGTGAACACCGCCGGGTCAAGAATTACGCCCCTTGTCTCAATACCGGCCCGGCGCAGGGTGCCCAGCAGCAGGCGGCCGAAGGTATCATCCCCCACCTTGCCCAGAAGGGCGGTTTTTTTGCCGCAGGTGTTCACCGCGGCAAGGAAATTGGCGGGAGCGCCGCCGGGCTTGGCGGCCAGAACGGGGTAGCCGCTCACATCCGCGGACAGCGGGGCAAAGTCGATCAGAAGCTCCCCCAAAGCGACAACATCAATCATTCTACAGCAGTACCACGCCCGCCTGTTCGCAGGCCTTTACCGTGTCCTCGTCCCAGATGGAGGCCTGGACCTCGCCGATATGGGCCTTGCCCAGAAGCAGCATGGAGAGCCTGGACTGGCCGATGCCGCCGCCGATGGTCAAGGGCAGCTCGCCGTTCAGGAGCATCTTATGGTAGGGCAGCTCCCGCCTGTCGTCGCAGCCGGAGAGACGCAGCTGCTTATCCAGGGACGCCGGGTCCACCCGGATGCCCATGGAGGACACCTCAAAGGCGCAGCCCAGCAGCTCATCCCAGAACATGATGTCGCCGTTTAGATCCCAGTCGTCATAGTCCGGGGCCCGGCCGTCGTGGGGCTTGCCGGAGCGCAGCGCGCCGCCGATGCCGATGATGAAGGCGGTCTTATGCTCTTTCAGGTATTCGTTCTCCCGCTGTTTCGGCGTCAGCTCCGGGTACATGTCCTCCAGCTGCTGGGCCGTGACGAAGGAGACCCGGCGGTTCAGCTTGCCCAGAGCCTGAAGCTGGGGGTAAATGGCCTGCATGGTGTCCTGGGTGTCGCAGATGGCGGTGACGATGTCCATGACGGTCAGCTTCAAGTAATCCAGCTTCCGATCCTCGGGCAGGATAACCTTTTCCCAGTCCCACTGGTCCACATACACCGAGTGGAGGTTATCCAGCTCATCCTCGTCCCGGCGGATGGCGTTCATGTCGGTATAAAGGCCCTTTCCCGGGAAAAAGCCGTAGCGCTTCAGGGCAAGGCGCTTCCACTTTGCCAATGACTGCACCACCTGGGCCTTGTGGTCGGAGCGGAGGATATCAAAGGATACAGGCCGCTCATAGCCGTTCAGATTGTCGTTCAACCCGGAATTTTCGTCCACGAACAAAGGCGCGGACACCCGGTACAGGTTCAGCAGTGCGCCCAGCCGATCCTCAAACAGGCGCTTTAACAGGCTGATGGCCTTCTGCGTATCATAAATGGAGAGAAGGCTTTTATAGCCCTCGGGAATAACTGTTTTCATGCTTCTTACTTCCTTTTTCTGTCCTCGCTCAGAAGATCGGCGATCTTCTGGTAATAGCCCTCCGCGTCACGGCGGAAGTTTTTCTCGATCAGCTTTGCCTGCTCCTCACCGGCGCAGAGAAAACGGAGATGGATGATCTCCCCTTTTCCATCGGACATGGCCAGCGTCACCATGCAGCCGCCCTCCTCCATGTCGTGTTTGGCGGTGATCATGGCGGCCCGGCGCATCCGCTCCTCCACCGGGGCGATGAGCTTCAGGGCCTTGGAGCGGACCGAATAGGGCAGGCTGCTCTCCACCGCGTCGGCGTTGCGCGCCCCCTTTTCCGTGATGGAATAGCCCTCCTCATGCTCCTCAATATGGCCGGTCTCCACCAGCTCGCTGAGACAGTCGGAATAGTCAAAGTAGCCGATCCCACCGTCGCACTGGCACAGCTCGCCCAAGGTTTCCGGGTCCACCACGCCGGGCAGACGGCGGAGAATGAAGAGGATGAGTATCTTGATATCCAGCTTCTCATGGATAAAACCGAAACGCTCCATATTTCCCTCCTGCAAATGAAAAATGCTTAATGTGAATATTATACTTCACCGGGGCGATTTTTCAAGCACAATTATGGCAAGCGGCAAAAGTTTTGTCGTTTACGATAACACATATCTCACCCCGAAGCATAGACTGTACTGAAGTTTGCTTCAATCCATTCAACAGGAGGTAGTACTATGGCCGACAGAGTTGTGCCCGGTCCGGTCGAAAGCTCGGCAAGCATCCGCGAAGCCGTGTGCATCAATACAAAGAAGATATTCGACAGCTGCAAAGACAAGGACTGCGTTGATGATCTGCGGGTCTACCCCACCTGCACCTCCCAGTCCTACATAGAGAACGCCCTCAGCATCCGCCCCAGAGACGCGGAGCTGCTGTACGTGGACGTGAATGTTTCCCCCATCTCCTTCAACCGGGGCTGCTACACCGTGGACTGCACTTATTTCTACCGTCTCACCGGAGAGACCTTCCCCGGCTGCAAGACCGTCACCGGCCTTGCCATCTTTGACAAACGGGTGATGCTCTTCGGCAGCGTGGGCAATGTGAAATCCTTCTCTTCCGAGAGCTGCAAGCCCATTGCCGACGTGGATGATCTGCCCACCGCGGTGGTGGATTCCGTGGACCCCATCGCCCTGCGCATGAGGATCTCCGACGGGGAGTGCTCCTGCGGCAGCGACACGGAGCAGCGGACCATCCCCGCCGCCATCACGGCGGCCTTTCCCGAGGCGCTGGTCCTCACCGACACGCCCCGCCGCTGGTACGCCACTCTGGGGCAGTTCAGCATCATCCGGCTGGAGCGGGACACCCAGCTGCTTATCCCCGCCTATGACTACTGCCTGCCCGACAAGGAGTGCCCGGGCAGCTCCGCGGAGGATGACCCCTGCGCCCTGTTCAGCCGCATCCGCTTCCCGGTGGAGGAGTTCTTCCCGCCCGATAACG
>CAMGRL010000044.1 GCA_946061515.1 uncultured Clostridia bacterium | reverse complement strand
CATTGGCATTCACTCCCATTTATTTCATTGTACTACAAATGTATTTTGTGTCAAGGAAAAATTAACAAAAAACTGGGTCAACGCAAAAAATGCCGATGTTCCCCGCCTTATTTCATTCTGTTCTGCTGGGAAGTACTTTTTTGAATAGCCCGTCATTCCGGGGAAATGCTATCCGGGAGGTGATTTTTATGTTCGGCGTGATCATGAGTATTCTGGCGGGGGCCGCCATGAGCTTTCAGGGGGTGATCAACACCCGGCTCAGTGACAGGATCGGCCTGTATGAATCCAACGCCTTTGTCCAGGGCACAGCCTTTCTGCTGGGGCTGATCGCCTGCTGGATTATGGGCAAAGGCAATTTCTCCGCCATCCGGGAAGTGAATTGGGTATATTGGACCGGGGGCGTGCTGGGCCTGGTCATCACCATTACGGTCATGCTGTCCATCGGGCAGCTGAGCCCTACCTACGCCATCTCCATCATCCTGATCTCCCAGCTGCTGGTGGCCGCCGCCATCGACGCCTTCGGCCTCTTGGGCAGCGAGAAGATACCCTTCGGCTGGAGCAAATGGCTGGGCCTGGGGCTGATGATCGCCGGGGTACTGCTGTTCAAATGGGAAGGGACGCAAGGCGCGGGCTGACCGGAAGGTCCCCCGCCTGCCGCCCTTTCCCCGCCGAAAAATTGCGTATCGTATTGACGGCGGGGCAAAAATATGGTAACATCTCAGGGTAAAAATAAACGGAGGTCTTAACCATGGAACATATCAAGACGATCAAAACCCGCAATCTCTGCGAGAGCGCCAAGAACGGCGGCTGCGGTGAGTGCCAGACTTCCTGCCAGTCCGCTTGCAAGACCAGCTGCGGTATTGCCAACCAGCAGTGCGAGAGCAGCAAGGACCGCAAGTAATTGCAGGTGCAAGAAATTGCAAGGTATTAAAATGCCGCCTTTAAGGGCGGCATTTTTACTATGAATTCAAGGAGACAGAAACATGATCCATCAATATAAACTGGGCGGCTACAACATCGTGCTGGACGTCTGCTCCGGCTCCGTGCATGTGGTGGACGAGGTGGCCTACGATATGATCTCCCTCTTTGAGGGCAGCGACCGGGAGACCGTCATCAGCGCCGCGGCGGAAAAGTACGCCGGCCGGGAGGGTATCACCCGCCGGGACCTGGAGGAGTGCTACGACCAGGTGGCAGCGCTCCGGGATGCGGGGCAGCTTTTCACCCCTGACACCTTTGAGCCCATGGCGGGCAGCCTGAAGGAGAAGACCGCCGGGGTGGTCAAGGCCCTGTGCCTGCATGTGGCCCACACCTGCAACCTCAACTGCGCCTACTGCTTTGCCAGCCAGGGCAAATATCACGGCGAGAGGGCGGTGATGAGCTTTGAGGTGGGCAAGCAGGCCCTGGATTTTCTCATCGCCAACTCCGGCACCCGCCGGAATCTGGAGGTGGACTTCTTCGGCGGCGAGCCGCTGATGAACTTCCAGGTGGTCAAGGATCTGGTGGCCTACGCCCGGAGCATTGAGAAGGAACACCACAAGAATTTCCGCTTTACTCTGACCACCAACGGCCTGCTGATTGACGACGATGTGATCGACTTTGCCAACCGGGAGATGAGCAATGTGGTGCTCAGTCTGGACGGCCGCAAGGAGATCCACGACCGCTACCGGGTGGACTACGCCGGAAACGGCAGCTGGGAGCGGATCGTCCCCAAATTTCAGAAGCTGGTGGCCGCCCGGGGCGGAAAGAACTATTACATGCGGGGCACCTTCACCCACGCGAACCCCGATTTTCTCCAGGACATACAGCAGATGCTGGACCTGGGCTTCACGGAGCTGAGCATGGAGCCGGTGGTCTGTGCCCCCGGCGACCCCTCCGCCCTGACGGAGGAGGACTTCCCCGTTGTCTGCCAGCAGTACGAGAAGCTGGCGGAGCTGATGCTCCGGCGGGACAAGGAGGGCAGGCCCTTCACCTTCTACCATTACATGCTGGATCTGAGCGGTGGCCCCTGCATCTATAAGCGCATTTCCGGCTGCGGCTCCGGCACCGAGTACATGGCCGTCACCCCCTGGGGGGACCTGTACCCCTGCCACCAGTTTGTGGGCGACGAGAAATTCAAACTGGGCAACATCTGGGACGGCGTGACCAACACGGAGCGCCGGGCCGAATTTGCCGCCTGCAATGTCTACGCCCACCCCGAATGCCGGGACTGCTGGGCCAGGCTCTACTGCTCCGGCGGCTGCGCCGCCAACGCCTACCACGCCACCGGCGCCATCACCGGCATTTACGAATACGGCTGCCGGCTGTTCCGCAAGCGGATGGAGTGCGCCATCATGGTGGCCGCGGCCAGAGCGCTGGACGCGCAGTACGCATGAACACCCCCATCTGCGACTTTGCCCGCCGCTACGCAGAGAGCGGCGCTTTGCGGCTGCACATGCCGGGGCACAAGGGCGCGGCCCTGCTGGGGCCGGAGCCCTATGATCTGACGGAGATCGACGGGGCGGACAGTCTGTATGAGGCCTCGGGCATCATCCGGGAAAGTGAGGAAAACGCCTCCGCCCTCTTCGGCTGCACCACCCTCTATTCCACAGAAGGCTCCTCCCTCTGCATCCGCGCCATGCTGTATCTCACGGTCTTGTATGCCCGGCAAAAGGGGAAGCGCCCCCTGATCGCCGCCGGGCGAAACGCCCACAAGGCCTTTGTCAGCGCGGCGGCCCTGCTGGATCTGGATGTGACCTGGCTTTACCCGGAGGAAAAGGAGTCCTATCTCACATGCAGGCCCGATGCGGAAAAGCTGGACGCCTTTCTGGCCCAGGCCCCGGAAAAGCCCGCGGCGGTATATATCACCAGCCCGGACTATCTGGGAAACACGGCGGATATCCAGGGCCTTGCCCGGGTCTGTCACCGGCACGGCGTGCTGCTGCTGGTGGACAACGCCCACGGCGCTTATCTGAAATTTCTGCCCCGCTCCCGGCACCCCATGGACCTGGGGGCCGATTTGTGCTGCGATTCCGCTCACAAGACCCTGCCGGTGCTGACCGGCGGGGCTTATCTGCATATCGCGTCCGGCCTGCCGGAGCTGTTTCTCCGTCAGGCAAAAAACGCCCTTTGTCTCTTCGGCTCCACCAGCCCCTCCTACCTGATCCTCCAGTCTCTGGATAGGGCAAACCCCTATCTGGCTGAGGGCTACCGGGAGAGGCTTGCCGCCTTCACGGAAGAGACGGCAGCGCTGAAAGACCGGCTCATCGGTCACGGATATACCCTGATTGGGGATGAGCCGCTGAAGCTGACCCTGGCCGCGAAGGAATACGGCTACAGCGGCACGGCCCTTGCGGCGCTGCTGCGGGAAAAGAACATTGTCTGCGAGTTTGCGGACCCGGATTTTCTGGTGCTGATGCTGACAACCGAGACCGGCAGCGAGGGTCTAAAGCAGCTGGAAAAGGCCCTGCTGTCCCTCCCCCGGCGTCCCGCTCTTTCGGAAAGGCCCCCGGACTTTTGCCGGGCAGCACGGGTGATGTCTATCCGGAAGGCTATCCTGTCCCTCAGCGAGATCGTCCCCGCCGCAGAGAGCTGCGGGCGGGTGCTGGCCGCCGCCAATGTGGGCTGTCCCCCCGCCGTGCCCATTCTGGTCTGCGGCGAGCGGATCAGTGATGCTGCCCTCCGCTGCTTTGCCTACTACGGGTTAACAGAATGCAGTGTGGTATTATGAGCAAAGAAAAAAGCAGCGGAGCTGCTTTTTTCTTTGCTACAACCTGTAGACAAAGCTATAGGCAGTGTATAGAGTTGCATGGGGAGAGCGCAGAGAGGGGACGGGAGTCCCCTTTCGGCGTTCAATCTATGCTTATTCAGGAGTATTCTTGAATACTCCTGAATAAGTTTTCAAGGCGTCGAACTTTGTCGACGCCTTGAAGCAAAGAAAAAAGCAGCGGAGCTGCTTTTTTCTTTGCTATTCTTTTTTCAACCCGTTGATGCCCTCAAAACAGAGTATGCCCAGGGTTCTGGAGATCTCCTCAATAGACTGGCGGCGCTCGGAGTTAAACCAGCTCTGGTAGACGGAGAACAAGCCGGAAAAAGTGAAGTCCACCATCACATTGAAGGTCGCCTCGTCAATGCCACTGAAGGCGGCGTAGGACTCTCTGACCTTCTGCTTAAGCATTCCGCTGACCTTGGTGAGCAGATTGGAGCTTCGGTCCGCCTTCATCAGTGGCTCGTAAAAATCCATATCCGCGTTGATGATGGCGCTGAGCCGGGAAAACAGCAGATAAGGCTCCTTGACCAGTCTATCCAGCGGCAGGTCCCGGATGGCCGCCTCAAAGGTCTCCACGATCTCGTTTTCTGTCTCCTCCACGATCATGTAGACGCCGGAATAGTAGCTGTAAAAGGTCTTGCGGTTGATGTCTGCCAGCTCCGCGATATCCTTGACCGTGATATCCTCCAGCTTTTTTACGGAGAGCAGCTGCGCAAATGCGTTGCGTATCGCTTTTTTCGTGCGGATCACCCGTCTGTCCATAAGCACCTCCCGAAATTATACGTTTTTTGTCACATCTGTTACTTTTGCCGCACTTTCCACTTATTTATGGTAAAAGCCGCAGCTTTTATCCATTTTGCCCATTGCGGATCTGCTTGATTGATATTATACTACACACCTGTTGCAAAAGTAATACTATTTCCAATAAAAAGTTGACTTTGTCTCTTTATATATGTTTCATTTGGGAGAATCAGGATGAAAGTTCTTTTATTAAGCTGCAGCACCGGCGAGGGGCACAACAGCGCGGCCTATGCCCTCCAGGAAGAGCTGGAGAGCCGGGGCGTGGACTGCGTATTGGCAGACCCGGTGGCCTTCGGCAGCGAAAAGGCCCGGAAAGCTGTGGCCAGTGCCTATAACAATATTATCAAAAAGGTCCCGGCGGCCTTCGGCATGATCTACAAGGTGGGAGACTGGTACAGCGCCCATGAGCTGCCCTCCCCCATCTATTACGCCAATTCCCTGTACGCGGACAACCTCTGCGCCTTTATTGCGGAGCAGGGCTTTGACCTGGTGGTCTGCACCCATCTGTACGCCATGGAGGCCATGACTTATATCCACAAAAAAGGGATGCTGTCCGTGCCCTGCTACGGAGTTTTGACGGACTATACCTGCATCCCCTTTTTCTCCGACACCCAGCTCACCGGCTATTTTATCCCCCACGAGGAGCTAAAGCCGGAGGTGGCGGCCCAGGGCATCCCTGCCGAGCGCATTTTCTGCACCGGCATCCCGGTCAGTCCCCGCTTCAACCGGCCCATGACCAAACAGGAGGCCAGAAACTATCTGGTTCTGGAGCAGGACCGGAAGCTTATCTTGGTGATGACCGGCGGCGTGGGCTGCGGGAATGTGTCGGAGCTGTGTGAAAAGCTCCTGGACCATGCCGATGAGCGCAGCTGCATTCAGGTGCTCTGCGGCAGAAACAGCGAAATGAAGGAGAAGATCGATTCGGCCTTTGCCCGGGATCCCCGGGTGCAGACCGTGACCTTTACCAGGAAAGTGGACGTGTATATAAAGGCGGCGGACGTGCTGATTACCAAGCCCGGCGGCATATCCAGCAGCGAGGCGGCCACCGTGGGCATCCCTCTGGTTCTGGCCCAGGCCATCCCCGGCTGTGAGACGAAAAACTGCGAATTTTTCGCCGGACACGGCATGGCTGTCAAGGCCGATACGCTGGACGAGGCGGCAAGCTCCGCCTGGTATCTGGCAAGAAACGAAAAAGCAGCGGAAAGGATGGTAACGATGCAGCAAAAAACGATCCACGCAGACGCGTCCCGGCATATTGCGGACATCCTCATGGGGGTGAGCGCGCAATGAGCCGGGGAATGTGGATGCTCTTCATCCTGATCGGTTTTGCCATGGGCGGGATCATGAATGGCCGTATTCTGCCTCAAAAGCTGGCCCACACAGACGTCTGCGCCCTGAGCCCGGACCACAACCCCGGCGCCGCCAATGTGTTCACCTACTGCGGCTGGAAGATGGGGCTGCTTTGCCTTGCGCTGGACATGGGCAAGGGCTTTCTCCCGGTGTTCACCGCCTGCCGGCTGTCCGGCGGGGACCTTACCGACCCAATGATCGCGCCGCTGATGCTCGCGCCGGTTCTGGGCCATGCCCTGGCCCCCTTCAGCCGGAACAAGGGCGGTAAAGCCATTGCCTGCGCCTTCGGCGTGCTGCTGGGCCTGCTGCCCGGCTCCGCCGCCGTTTTTGTCCTGGCTTTCCTGTATATTCTGTTTTCCACCCTGGTCAAAATCAATCCCCACCGGAGGCGCAGCATCGTCACCTTCTCCCTTTTCGGCCTTATCGCCCTGGCCGGCGGGATCTTCAAAGCCCATTTTCCGGTAGGTCTGGGCTGTGTGCTCATCTCTGTAGTCGTGGTCATCAAGCATCTCCCCCTCTTCGACCAGGAGCCGGTCGGGGAACAGGAAAAGCTGCACTCCGCGCTGTAAGTGGGCAATTAGTTAACATAATTTTATCACCATAATATTGTTAACATAATCTCGTTCTTCATTTGGCAGAAGAACGAGATTTTTTGTGTTCATCCTTCTCTATTCGGTTTTTTAACGCATTCCTAACACATCAGCGTTTATCTTCTGTTCATACAATGGAATGCGACCCGAAATCTTTTTCAAGGAGCTGAGCATATGGCAACATTCATTATCGGTCTGGCCATTCTGATCGTCGGCGCCGCGGTGTATGGGCGCTTCTGTGAACATATTTTCCGCCCCGACGGCCGGCAGACGCCCGCGTACACAAAGCAGGACGGCGTGGACTACATCCCCATGCCCAAGTGGAAAAACTAGTTGATCAATCTGCTGAACATCGCCGGTACCGGCCCCATTATCGGCCCGATCCAGGGGATACTGTTCGGGCCAATCGCCTTCCTCACCATCCCCATCGGCAACATCATCGGCGGGGCCATGCACGATTACTTTTCCGGCATGATCTGTCTCCGGGACGGGGGCAGCCAAATGCCCGACATGATCCGCAAATATACCAACAAGGGCGTTTTCACTGTGTACAATGTGTTTGCATGTGTTTTGCTGCTGTTGGTGGGCGCGGTATTCATCTACACTCCCGGCGATATCGCGGCCGTGCAGGTCTTCGGCTTTGACGGTGCGGCCAGCTCTGTCTCCACCTGGGTCATTTACGGCGTGATCTTTGCCTATTACCTGATCGCCACCGTGTTCCCCATTGACGCCATCATCGGCAAAATCTACCCCATTTTCGGCGCCATTCTGATGTTCTCCGCCGTTGGGGTGTTTATCGGCCTGTTTGCCAAGGGCTATCCCCTGCTGAACCTGTGGGACAACTGGAACGGCGCCCTGTTTGCCTACGGGGATTATTTCGGCGCCAACCACTTCATCCCCATTTTCTTCATCACGGTGGCCTGCGGCATTCTGTCCGGCTTCCACTCCACCCAGACCTCCATTATCTCCCGCACCATGAAGAGCGAAAAAGAAGGCCGGGGGACCTTCTACAACATGATGGTCCTGGAAGGCTTTATCGCCATGGTGTGGGCTGCCGGAGCCATGGGCGTGTATAATCTGGGCTTACAGACCGCCGATCCCTCTCTGGCCACCCAGACCATCGGGATCATTTCCCGGGACATTCTGGGCAATGTGGGCGGTATTATCACCCTGCTGGGCGTCATCGTGCTGCCCATCACCTCCGGGGACACCGCCCTGCGGGGCCTGCGGCTCATCATCGCGGACACCTTCCACATCGACCAGAGCTCCAATACCAGGCGTCTGGCCCTGTCCTCGGTCATCTTTGCCCTGGTGGCCGTGATCCTGGTCTTTGCCAAGATGTCCCCCTCCGGCTTCAATACCCTGTGGAGATACTTTGCCTGGTCCAACCAGACCCTGTCCCTGTTCGCCTTTGCCGCCATCGTGGTCTGGATGTTTGAAAACAACAAAGGCAAATGGAGCTGGGTCCCGCTGATCCCCGCCGCCTTTTATGTGTTCGTCACCGTGACCTACATCACCAACGCCCGGATCGGCTTCAACATCCCCTGGACCATTGCCTATGTCATCGGCGCTGTGAGCGCGGTGATCTACGTCGGTCTCCTGCTCTGGTACGGCAAAAAGAGAAAGAGCCGCGTGGGGCTCACCATTTAACACAAAAATCCGGAGCAAGTTTGCTCCGGATTTTTCCGCTGTATGGCAGTCGTGTATAGCCGCCGGCATTTTCCCGGCATCATACCTTAGCCACAATATTGTCCTTATCCTTATAAATGCTGTTTGCGGGAATGACGCCCCGGACGCAGGATGTGGGGTAGATGTTGGAATCCCGCCCGATCACGGTGCCGGGATTCAGGACGCTGTTGCAGCCTACCTCCACCCGGTCGCCCAGCATAGCGCCCACCTTTTTACGGCCGGTCTCGATGGGATGGCCCGGCTCCTTGATGACCACCAGGGTCTTGTCGCTCTTTACGTTGCTGGTGATGGAGCCTGCGCCCATATGGGCCTTGTAGCCCAGCACAGAGTCGCCCACATAGTTATAATGGGGCACCTGCACGTTATCAAACAGCACCACGTTTTTCAGCTCCGTGGAGTTGCCCACCACGGCGTTTTTGCCCACGATGGCGCTGCCCCGGATAAAGGCGCACTGGCGCACCTCTGCGCCGTGGTCGATGATGCAGGGGGAGCCGATGTAGGCGGAGGCGAACACCTTGGCGTCCTTGGCGATCCAGACCCCCTCCTCGGGATGGTCAAACTCCTCGGGGCTTAAGCTCTCGCCCAGCTGAAGGATAAATTCCTTGATGCCGTCCAGCACCTCCCAGGGGTAGGTCTTGCCCGCGAAAAGAGGGGCGGCGATGGTCTTTTCCAAATCGAATAATTCTTTTATCTCTGTCATTTTACTTCACCTTAATGAGCTTTCCCGCCTTGCGCATGGCGTCGATGATGAAATCTACCTTTTCCTCGCAGAGCTCGTGGCTGGTGGCCTCCACCATCACGCGAAGCAGCGGCTCCGTGCCGCTCTTGCGCAGCACCACGCGCCCATCGTCCCCAAGCTCGGCCTCGGCCTGCTTCACGGCGGCCTTGACCTCTTCGCAGTTCAGGGTCTCGTCCTTATCGGTGACGACAACATTTTTCAGCACCTGGGGGTACATGGTCATGCCGGAAGCCAGCACGGACAGGGGCTGCTTGGTCTCGGTGATGGCCTCCATGACCTTGATGGCGGTCAGAATGCCGTCGCCGGTGTTGGCCAGGCGGCCGAAGATGATATGGCCGGACTGCTCGCCGCCGATAAGGTGGCCGTTCTGGCGCATGTTCTCCGCCACATACTTGTCGCCCACAGCGGTCTTTTCATAGCCGATGCCCAGCTCGTCCAGGGCCTTGTAAAGGCCCATGTTGGACATGATGGTGGTGACCACCTTGGAATTGCCGAAGGTGCCTCTCTCCTGCATATATTTGGCACAGACATAGAGGATGTGGTCGCCGTTGACCACGTTGCCCTTTTCGTCCACCGCAAGGCAGCGGTCCGCGTCACCGTCGAAGGCAAAGCCCACGTCCAGCTTGTTTTCCAGAACAAATTTCTGCAGCTGTTCGATGTGGGTGGAGCCGCAGTCCACATTGATGTTCAGGCCGTCCGGGCGGTTGCTGATCACATAGGTGTCCGCCCCCAGGGCGTCAAACACGCTTTTGGCCATCATCCAGGTGCTGCCGTTGGCGCAGTCCAGGCCCACGCGCTTGCCCTTGTAGGAGCGGGTGGCCAGAGAGATCAGATAGCCGATGTAGCGGTTGCGGCCGGCGGCGTAGTCCACGGTGCAGCCGATGGCGTCACGCTGGGCAAAGGGCAGCGCCTCTCCGCTGTCGATGTAGGCCTCAATACCGTCAAGGACGCTCTCCTCCATTTTCTCGCCGCTGCCGTTCAAGAGCTTGATGCCGTTGTCGTAATAGGGGTTGTGGCTGGCGGAGATCATAATGCCGCAGTCAAAATCGTCGGCCCGGGCCACATAGGACACGCTGGGGGTAGAGGTGACGTGGAGCAGATAGGCGTCCGCCCCGGAGGCGGTGAGACCGGCACAGAGGGCCGACTCAAACATGTAGCTGGAGCGGCGGGTGTCCTTGCCGATGACCACCTTGGCCTTGTGGTCTTTGCCGTAGTACCAGCCCAGATAGCGGCCGATCTTGAAGGCATGATCGACGGTGAGGTCGATGTTGGCTTCTCCGCGGAAGCCGTCAGTTCCAAAATATTTTCCCATTAGAGTTCCTCCTGACGTAATTGTTCAGAGTTTTTGTGCCGAAGCGCCGTCCAGATACACGGTGACGTTCAGCGGTATTTGTAAAAACGCCGCGGGGACAAAGCTGTCGTTCCTGCCGTAAAGCATACGGAACACCGGCTCCGCCCTGCTCTCTCCGGTGGCCAGAAGCATAATGCTCCGGGCGGAGACAAGCGTTTTTATTCCCATAGTAAGTCCGTATTCCGGTACCTTTTCCTCCGTACCGAAAAGCGGGGCAAGCTCCCGCCGGCTGCTGTCGGAGAGCTTCTGGCGGTGAGTAAGGCTGTCAAAGGGGGTGGCAGGCTCATTGAAGCCGATCCTCGCGTTCAGGCCGATGTCTAAAATCGCAAGGTCGATGCCGCCGCCTTCGGAGAGCATCTCATCGTATTGTGCAAAATTGTCCTCCGTGAGGAAAACGCAGTTACCCTCCTGCACGTCCGTGCAGCGGAAAAAAGCTTTTGTCAGCCGGTCCTTCACGCTGTGCTCCCCTCCGCAAAGCTCCGTCACGGCAAAGAATTTTGCCCGGGAAAAGCGGAGTTCCCCGGCCTGCTGCATTTTGGCAAGCCGTTCAAGCAGCCGGAGGCAGTCCTCTCCGGCGGAGAGGGCTAAAACCGCGTCCGGCTTTTCTTCCAGCAGCGCTTTCACCTGCACCGCGGCCCTGTCCAGCAGTTCTTCTGTGTTTGAAAGTACGGTTTTCATATTATCGTCCTTATCAACTGAATTTCCCATCGAAAAGCGGGAAAGCTATCAGCGAGGTGCTGTTATGGCAATCATTTTTGTTCGAACACTGATCATCTATTTTTCCCTGCTGCTCATCATGCGTCTTTTGGGCAAGCGGCAGCTGGGGGAGATGGAGCTTTCTGAATTTGTTGTGGCGGCGCTGATCGCCGATCTGGCCTCCCACCCGCTGCAGGACATCGGCATTCCCATGATCAACGGCCTGGTGCCCATTGTCACCCTGTTTTGCTGCGAGGTGCTGATCTCCGGCCTGGCCATGAAAAACATCCGCCTGCGCGCCCTCCTCTTCGGCAAGCCCAGTATGCTGGTGGAAAAGGGGAAGATCCGGCAGAAGGAGATGAAGAAAAACCGCTTCACCACCGACGAGCTGATGGAGGAGCTGAGAAACCAGGGCTATCTGGACATCAGGGCCGTGGAATACGCCGTCTTGGAGACCGACGGGCGGCTGAGCGTGATCCCCTCCCCCTCGGAAGCGCCGGTGACGCCCGCCCAGCTGAAGATCGAGGCGGAGGACAAGGGCTACCCGGTGGTGGTCATCAGCGACGGGCATATCATTCAGTCCAATCTCCGCCTTGTGGGGCGGGACATGAACTGGCTGAAAAAGCGCCTTGCCGCTCTGGGCGTAAAGGACGCGGAAAGTGTTTTTCTCATGACCGTCAATTCCGCGGGTCAGGTCTATTATACGATAAAGGAGCCTGAAGCATGAAAAAAGAGATCATCGCCCTTTCGCTTCTGGTTCTGCTTTTTGCCGCTTCCCTGTTCAACATCTGGTATTTTGACCGGCTGTGCATGGACATTGCCGGAGAGGTAAATGCCTCCTCGGATGCGCTGGAAAGGGGCGATATGGAGGCCGCGCAGGAGCACCTGAACAGCGCCCTGCACACCTGGCTTGACGCCGACAGCTACACCCACATCTTCATCCGCCACCCGGAGATCGACTCCACAGCGGACGCCTTTTACGAGCTGGGCCAGGCGCTGGAAGAAAACAGCGAAAGCTGCCGCGCCGCGTACGACAAGCTCCTCTACCATCTGGAGAGCATCCGGACCATGGAGCACCTGCGCTTTGGCAGCATTATGTAGTTATTTATCGCTGAGGAGCTTGGCCAGCTCATCCATAAAGGTGTTGATATCCTTAAAGCTGCGGTACACGGAGGCAAAGCGCACATAGGCCACCTCGTCCACGTCCTTCAGACGGCTCATCACCATCTCGCCGATGTTCACGGTGCTGATCTCCCGCTCCAGACCGCTCTGCAGCTCCTGCTCGATCTCATCGGCGATCTGCTCCAGCTGGCTCAGGCTCACCGGGCGCTTTTCGCAGGCGCGAAGCATGCCGTTGATCAGCTTCATTTTATCAAAGGACTGGCGGCTGCCGTCCCGCTTGATGACCACCAGGGGCATACGCTCCACGATCTCATAGGTGGTAAAACGGCGCTGGCAGGAAAGGCACTCGCGGCGGCGGCGTATGGTGGTGCCCTCCTCCGCCGGTCTGGAATCAATCACTTTGCTCTCTGAATATCCGCAAAAAGGGCATTTCATCTCTTTATCTCTCCTGTTTACTATTCAATCAATTTTCCGGAAATTAGTATACCACAGTGTTTTCCCAAATGCTACAAGAAATTATGTAAATCATTAAAATTTTTCGCCATGAAAAACAGCCATGATTTTTGCTTCATCATGGCTGTTTTAGTATTATGTCAACTAAAAAGGTATCCCTTCAGCAGTTTCAGGGTGTTGAACACGCCGTCCATGTGGCTGCGCTCGTAGCCGTGGCTGGCGTAGACCCCGGCGCCGATCAGGCCGTGGCGAATGTCGCTGCCCGCGCTGAGGGTGGCCTCCACGTCCGAGCCGTAATGGGGGTACACGTCCACGGCGTAGTCGGCCTCTTCCCGCCTGGCCGCGTCGATCAGCTTCCCCACCACCTGGTAGCTGTATGGCCCGCCGGAGTCCTTGGCGCAGATGGACACCTGCTTTTCCGTGCAGCGCAGGCCCTCGCCCACGCAGCCCATGTCCACACTGATGGCCTCGGTCACGCCCGCCGGCACGGAGCCTGCGCCGCCGTGGCCCACCTCTTCATACACGGTGATGTGGACATAGATCTTCCGTTTTGGGCGAAGATCCTTGTCGCGCAGATATTTTGCCAGGCCCAGCAAAATACCCACGGAGAGCTTGTCGTCCAGAAAGCGGCTCTTGATGTAGCCGCTGGCGGTGATCCGGGTCCGGGGCTCAAAGCAGACCAGGTCGCCCACCTCAAGGCCCAAAGCCCTTGTGTCCTCTTCCGACTTCACATCCTCGTCCAGCACCACCTCTGTGCTGTCGAAGCTGCGCTTGGTGTCGCCGTAGCTGCCGTTGACATGGACGGAGGCGTTGCACAGCTGCAAGGTGCCCTCATAAACCCGGCCGTCTCTTGTGTATACCCGGACGTTCTCTGCCTCGCCGTTTTCGGCCCGCATGCCGCCCAGGTTTGTCACCCGCAGTCGCCCGTCTGCCTTGATCTGGGCCACCATAGCGCCCAAAGTGTCTGTATGGGCTTCCAGCAGCAGGGCGTCGTTTTCCTCCTCCCCGCCCAGCTCCGCCAGTACGCCGCCCTTGTTGGTCAGGCGGGCGGGATATCCCAGAGCCTCAAATTCCGCCTTCACCCATTGGGCGGCCTTTTCCGTAAAGCCGGTGGGGCTGTCGATCCCCAGCAGTTCAACGGCCTTATCCGCTGCAAATTTCGCGTATTCCCGTTCCATTGTCTCTCCTTATGTGTTATGTCAACCTATGTACCCGTCCGGAGACGGGTTTGCTTTATTTGTTTACCACATTCCGGGGGTTCCCGGAAAGCCAGGCGCGGATGTTTTCCGCGGTGCTCAAGATGATGCGGCGGCGGCTCTCGATGGAGGCCCAGCTGATGTGGGGCGTGATGATGCAGTTTTTCGCGCGCAGGAGGGGGTTATCCTCGGATATTGGCTCTGAGGACACCACGTCCAGCCCGGCGGCGTAGACCTTGCCGCTGTTCAGCGCATCGGCCAGATCCTGCTCCGCCACCAGCGGGCCCCGGCTGTTGTTGATGATGATCACGCCGTCCTTCATTTTGGCGATGGTGTTTTTGTTGATGATCTCCCTTGTCTCGGGAAACAGGGGGCAGTGCAGGGAGATCACATCGCTGCGCCACAAAAGCTCGTCCAGCTCCACATAGTCGGCGATCAGCGCCCCCTCCGGGCTGCGGCTGCGGTTAAAGGCGATCACATCCATGCCCAGGGCCCGGGCCATCTTGCCCACATGCTGGCCGATCCGGCCAAAGCCGATGATGCCCATGGTTTTGCCTGCCAGTTCGATCATGGGGTAGTCCCAGAAGCACCATTCCCCGCTCTCGGCCCAGCGGCCCTGCCGCACAGCCTCCACATGGTGGCCCACACTGCCGCAGATCTCCAGCAGCAGAGCAATGGCGTACTGGGCCACCGCCGCGCTGCCATAGTCCGGCACATTGGAAAGGGGGATTCCCTTTTCCTTTGCATATTGATAGTCAATGGCGTCATAGCCCGCGGCCTGGATGGTAATGAACTTCAGATTTGGGCAGGCGTCGATGACCCGGCGGCTGACCTTTGCCTTGTTGGCTACCAGAATGTCCGCGTCGCCGATGCGGCGGATCATCTCCTCCTCATCCTTGGGGCTGTGGTCAAAAACCACCAGTTCCCCAAATTCTTTCAGTGGTTCCCAGCTCAGATCGCCGGGATTGATGGTATAGCCGTCGGTTACGACCAGCTTCATGTCTCCTGCCTCCTGCGTTTTTTCTTATTATTATGCCGCAGAATACAAGGCTTATACACCGCAGTTCAGCAGCGCGGCGGCGGCAGAGCCGGGCAGGGTGGTCTCCTGGCCCACTTTCAGTACGGCGTGCTTTTTAAGCTTTTCCGCCGCCTGCTCCTTCAGCAGCCGCTCCAGCACCGGCCGGTAATGGCGGCCCTTCTGCACCAGGGAGCCCTCGGCGCAGACGCAGACGGGCTTT
>CAMGRL010000043.1 GCA_946061515.1 uncultured Clostridia bacterium | reverse complement strand
GGCATCGCCATCGGCGCGGGCGCGGACGTGGCCGTGGACGCGGCGGATCTGGTGCTGGTGAAAAGCCGCCTGTCCGATGTGCCCGCCGCCATCCGGCTCAGCCGGGCCACCCTGCGGAACATCCATCAGAACCTGTTCTGGGCCTTCTTCTATAACAGCATCGGCATCCCTCTGGCGACGGGTGTGTTCATCCCTCTGGGCCTGACATTGAACCCCATGTTCGCCGCCGCTGCCATGAGTCTCAGCAGCTTCTGTGTGGTGTCCAACGCCCTCAGACTGAACCTGTTTGATCTGCAAAGCCCCAAAAAGGACAGAAAAATCAAAAGAAAACACAAGGAGGAAAAGAAAATCATGGAAAAGACATTGAAAATTGAAGGTATGATGTGCCCCCACTGTGAGGCCCGGGTAAAGAAGGCCCTTGAGGCCCTGCCCGAGGTGGAGCAGGCCACTGTTAGCCACCAGGCCGGCACCGCCGTAGTCACCCTGAAAAGCCCGGTTGCCGACGAGGTGCTGAAAAAAGCCGTGGAGGATCAGGACTATACCGTGCTCTCCGTGGGCTGAGGAAGCAAACAGATACACCGACCATGCGGGCGGCCACGCAGTGCGGCGGCCCGCTCGAGATGACAGCTTTTTTGAAAATGATTAAAGGCTTGCCAAACGGCAAGCCTTTAATCATTTTCAGCAGCTATTCTTAATTGATAAAATTCCCTAAGCCATTCTGGGAGAACATCTTCAGGATTACCGAGCTTTTTCAGCGTCCTTTTTCCCACACGCCGGTCTGAAATGGCAAACATTCTGACGATCGGATCCGAAGAGGAGAGGCTTTCCTGAATGCTTTGATTGCGGTATTGTTCAAGCGCATGGCAAAATTCCTCGTCGGTATACTCCGTTCTTTCACGTAACGGCAGGCGACTAAGCGTTTCCCAAAAGCCAGCCCAATACTCCGCGGTGCCTACGGGACATTCGCAGCCGCATACAGCGGAAAGACCGTTGTTGATAAAATAGGTGTTGACGGTTTCCCAGGAAAATTGCTTTACTGGCCTTCCGTCAATATAGACTTCAAAGATCCTGCAGCTGTCCATGCCAATATAAGACGTACAGTTGTACCGGACACGCCCTTTCAGGCAGTCTGCCAGCATTTCCTGTTCAAGATACTTGCGCATACCGCTCCATGAAGCTAAAATTTTGCCCATACAGTCCTCCAAAACATTTGTTTACATTCTATCACCAGCTGCTGTAAAAGTAAATATTGCTGCTGAGGAACCTGCGGAAACAAACAGAGATGCCCCTCCTTGTAAAACAGCTGTGCCTCGGGGATATTTGCCCAAAATTTGGCTATACTACGCTGTGTGAAAAACAGGAAAGGACCGCCCGGAGGGGCGCTGTGCCATGGAAAACAAGAAACAGGAAGAACTTTATGACGCCGTGATCATCGGCGGCGGCCCGGCGGGGCTTTCCGCCGCCATCTATCTGGCCCGGGCCGGCTGCCGGGTGCTGGTGCTGGAAAAGGAGCGCCTGGGCGGGCAGATCGCCCTCAGCGCGGAGGTGGCCAATTACCCCGGCGTCCTCAGTACCGGCGGGACGGAGCTGACGGAGATCATGCGCCGTCAGGCGGAGAGCTTCGGCGCGGAATTTCTTGCCGCGGAGGCCAAGGCGCTGAAAGTGGAAGGGGAGGTAAAAACCGTCCTCACCGATCAGGGCCCTGTACACTGCTTCGGCGTCCTTGTGGCAACAGGGGCCCGGCCCCGCAGCGTGGGCTTTCAGGGCGAGGAGAAATTTAGGGGCCGGGGCGTCTCCGCCTGCGCCGTCTGCGACGGTGAGCTTTTCACCGGCAAGCCGGTCTTTGTCATCGGCGGCGGCTACGCCGCGGCGGAAGAGAGCGTGTTTCTGGCCCGCTTTGCCAGCCATGTGACCGTCTTGATGCGGGGCGAGGATTTCTCCTGCGCCCAAACCCTGGCCGATAAGGCCCGGAACCACGAGAAGATCAGCGTGATCACCGGCGTGCAGGTGGAGTCGGTCTCCGGCACTGATCGGGGCCTGAACACCATCCGCTGGCGAAACCGGAAGACCGGGGAAGTGACCGAGTACCAGACGGCGGAAGGGGAGGTGCTGGGCCTTTTCGTCTTTGCCGGGGTTGAGCCGGAGTCCGGCTTGCTCCGGGGGCTTACGGCGCTGGATGAGCGGGGCTATGTCCTCACCGACCGGCAGCAGAAGACCGATATCGACGGCCTGTACGCCGCCGGAGATGTATGCGCCAAGGAACTGCGCCAGGTGGTGACTGCCGTCAGCGACGGGGCCGTAGCGGCAACTTCGCTGGAAAAATACGCCGCCGCCATGGAGGAAAAGACCGGACTGCATCCCAAAAGGCCCGGAAAACCGGAGAACAGCCCCTTTTCCGGGGAGACCCTTGCCCGGCTCCGGCAGCTTTTCCGGCACATGAAAAGCCCCCTCATTCTGCGGCTTTACCCGGATGAGCGCCCGGCCTCCCGGGAGCTTGCGCGCTGTATGCAGGGCCTTGCCGCCCAAACGGACAAGCTCCGGGTGGAGACGGCCAAAGACCCAACGGCGGAGACGGAGCGCCCCTGCGTCCGCGTCCTGCGCGCCGACGGCAGCGACACGGGCCTGGCCTTTCATGGCGTGCCCGGCGGGCATGAGTTTTCCGCCTTCGTGGCAGGTCTCTATAACGCCGCCGGGCCGGGGCAGGAGCTGGACGAGGAGACGGAGCGGCAGATCAGCGCCATCACCCGGCCGGTCAACATGCAGATTTTGGTCACTCTCTCCTGCGGCCTGTGCCCGGATATGGTGACGGCCGCCCAGCGCATCGCCGCCGCCAATGAGAAGGTCCGCGCGGAGGTCTATGACATCAGCCTGTTCCCGGCGCTGAAAGAGAAGTACCGGGTGATGAGCGTGCCCTGCCTGATTATCGGCGGGGAGCAGGCCGCCGTGGGCAAAAAGAGCCTGCGCCAGCTGCTGGAGCTGATCGCCCACTATTCATAAGATGAAAAAAACCGGTATCCGCGGATACCGGAAATTTTTTTGCAACCAAACTGCTCCTTTTGTCGTATATTGTAATAGAAAGCATATGACAAAGGAGGACAGGCATGGAGGATCAAGCCATAGTGGAGCTGTACTGGCAGCGCTCCGACCGGGCCATCGCGGAGACGGAGCAGAAGTATGGCCGGTATTGCCATAAAATCGCCTGGAATATCTGCATGAACTGCCAGGACGCGGAGGAGTGCGTAAACGACACCTGGTTTCGCGCCTGGAACCTGATGCCGGACAAGCGTCCGGCGGCGCTGCCCGGATTTCTGGGCGGCATAACCAGAAATCTGGCCATTGACCGGTATAAAACGAAAAACAGAAAAAAGCGGGGCGGCGGAGAGACGGAGCTGGCCCTGGAGGAGCTGTCGGACTGCATCCCGGCCGCGCTGGACACGGAACGGAGCTTTGAACAGCGGGAGTTTCAGCGGGCCATCGGCAGCTTTGTGGAGAGCCTTTCGGAGACGGAACAGCAGGTCTTTACCGCCCGTTACTATTTTCTGGCCCCGGTGGCGGAGATCGGGGAAAAGCTGCATTTCAGCCAGAGCAAGACAAAAAGTATGCTGCTTCGCTTACGGCGGAGACTCAGCTGTTATTTACAGGAGGAAGGACTATGGTAGACGCGTATTTTCTCCTCTATGCCATGAACGGCATCAAGGAGGAACAGATCAGCGCCGCCCGGGCGCTTTTGGAGGGCGGAGCAAAGCCCCGGCGTTTTAATCCCGGCGCGAGGCGCGCCCTTCTGATCGCCGCCGTGCTTGTGGGACTGTTGGCGGTCACGGCCTGTTCCGCCATCCTTTTCTCCATGAGCCAGCGCAGGGCTGAACCGGAAGAGCGCTTCGCGGTCAGCTTCCGAAGCGGTGAGCAGCTGATCACGGGCCAGTGGCAGGCGGGACTGGTGCTGGAATTTCAGGGGGCGGAGGAGTGCGCCGCCGTGCATTTTAAGCCCGGATGGCTGCCCTTTCCCGTGGAGAAGAACCACCCCTACCCCATAGAGGAGGGCTGGTATACCACACTGGTGTCCGAGCATGTGCCGGATGCGGAGCGCCCGGAGGACTTGCGGGGAAAGACCCAGGCTTTCATGGCCACGGTGTACTATGCGCCCCAGTTTGCCGACGGCGGCGCGCTGCTAATTCTTGACCAGAGCCCCGGACAGGTGGAAGAAGAGACCTGGGGCGCTTTGCAGGTGCTGAAATACCACACCGCACATACGGACCCGGAGAGCCGGGAGCAGGAAAATAATTATCTCATTCTCTTCAGCCCGGCGGAGGGCTGGATCATCGCCGTCCGGGGTCGGGCGGATATGGAGACGCTGGAGCACATCGCCCGGGAGCTGGAGGTGGAGCCTACGGGGGAGACGGTAAAGTCCTCAGATTTTCAGAACAAATACGCCTTTATGGATGTGGTGGTGGGATAATGAAAAAGAGAAGAATTTTTGTACTGCTTCTGGCGGCGGCGCTTTTGCTTTCCGCATGCGCCACCCCAAAAGAAGCGAAGAACGCCGGTGAGCAAGAGGAAAAAAGCCTGTCCGGCGGCAGCTTTATTCTCCAAAAGGCGCCCGTACCGGAAAAAACACTGTGGGCCGCCTGCGTGGACGGGGTGTTCTATACCGTTTCGGAGGAGTTTTCCGGCGACATTGTCTATCATCTCCGGCGGGACGGGACGGAAATTTACGCCCTGCCCGGCTTATTCTATGCCGCCGCAGCCGCACCGGAGGGGATCTGGCTGCTGGAAAACCGTTATGACGGCGAGAACCGCTATGTGCTCACGCTGATTTCCACCGGGGGCGACACGCTTTGCAGTCTGGACCTGAGCGCCGCGTGGAGCGGGCAAAGCTTTTCTCACTTTCTGCTGTGCTGCGCGGGCAGACTGGTTCTGCTCACGGAGGAGGCGGAGCTGCTGGCCCTCAGCCCAACAGGGGAGCGGCTGTACACAGCCGCCTTACCGGACAGCCAGAGCTATCCGGTAGCCGCCGGGAGCGGACAGGTCTATGCCGTGCAGGAGACCGGCGGCGGAAACCTCCTGTATCAAATCGACGGGGAGAGCGGGGAACTGACGCCGGCTTTTTCCTGTGATGAGGGAGAGATTTTCAACGGCAGCGGGGGTGCTTTTCTGCTTTTGTCGGCAGAGGACGGCCTGTACACCCTGGCGGAGGACGGCGGCAGCCGCCCGCTGGTGATCTGGGCGGAATGCGGTCTCAGCCCCGGCAGACTGTACGGCGCGGAGAGCAGCGGCGAGGGCGGCTGGCTCATCGCTTCCGCCTCCGGTCTGGGGCTGCTCTGCCCGGTGGACCCGTCGGCGCTGAAGCCAAAGACTGCGCTTATCCTGGCCACGGTCTCCCCGGACAGCAGACTGCAAAGCATGGCTGCCGCCTTCAATTACGCAAGCGAGGACTATGTGGTGACCGTTGTGGATTACAGCGACGGGGGCGCTTTGGACGCTGAGACAGCAAAGAAAAAGCTGAATACGGAGATCATCAGCGGGAAAGGCCCGGACATGCTCTGCTTTTCCAGCCTGTCGCCCTTCCCCTATATCCGGCAGGGGCTTCTCATGGACCTGAGCCCCTTTTTCGGCGGCGAAGAGGGGATCAGCCTTGACGATCTTGCCATTGCAAAGGCCCTGCTGAATCAGGGCGGGCTGTATTTTCTCAGCGGAGATTTCGCGCTGGAGACCATGGTGGCCCGTTATTCGGATTTTGGGGACCGCTATGGCTGGACGCTGGAGGAGTATCTGCGCCGGGAGAGCGCCCTGCCCGAAGGAGGACAGATGCTCAACAACATGAAAAGGGAGACCTTCCTTTGCGCCGTCTCCGCCCGGTATCTGTCCACGGCCATCGACTGGGACGAGGGCACATGCCGCTTTGACTGCCCGGAATTTATTTCTGTTCTGGAGACTGCCGGGCGGATCTGCGAGACGCCGGAGGACACGGACAATATGAACTTTGGCTTTGGCGCTGCAAAGGTGGCGGAGGGCAGCCTTACGGCGGCAATGAGCTGGGTGGACACGGTGTGGAAGCTGGCTTTTGAGAAAAAAACGGCGGGCTGTGCCCTGAGCTTTATCGGCTGGCCCAGCCCGGAGGGGAGCTGCGGCTCGGACGTCCGGCTCAGCTCCCCGGTGGGGGTGCTGAAAGGGAGCGAAAATCCGGCAGGCTGCTGGGAATTTATCCGGTTCATGCTGGAAAACAGTCAGGGGGACCTGCCTGTTTTTCTGCCACTGCTGCGCCAGCGGGTGGAGGAGGCGAAAGCCGACGAGACCCTGCCCGTCCGGATGACGGAGGAGGACGCCCAGCGGCTCTATGGCCTGCTGTCCGCGGTGGAAAACACCGCGATATATGACGAGACAGTGCTCTCCATTATCATGCAGGAGAGCGCGGCCTTTTTCGACGGCAGAAAAAGCGCGGCGGAAACCGCCGCGCTGATCCAGTCGAGAGTGGGAATATATGTGGCCGAACAGGGCGGATAATCAGGGGAAATTAAATCACCAGATGTCCCTGCTTTTCGGCAAGGCCTATCCTTGCGATGGTTCCGGAATTGAACTGGAGATAATCCTGCTCAACCCCGTCGCTGAAAATCACGCCGTTTTGGGGCATGGCGGAAACGATTTCAAGGCAGTTTTCCGGGCCGATCTTCCCGAAAACCATGTCCGCCCCGGTGGATATGCTGGGATAGGGCTCCCGCACGGTGAAGTAAAGGGCCTCGGATTCCCAGGTGAAATCCCTGGGAACAGAGGGACTTGACCGGATGCCGCAATAGCGGCTGATCCCGGCCGCCCCGGCGAGAATGCTTTTCATCCAGCCGGTGGAGCCCAGGCCGGTGGACACAATGATGCCGCTGGAGCTTTGGGCCTCTTTCCTGCGGTCAAAACGGAGCTCGTACCGGGCGGAAACATGGGTTTTCTGCCCGATGAACAGATCGTTTACGCCGTAAAGCGTCTGCCCGTCGTTCAGCGTGGCCTGGGCCATGGTGATGGTCCGGACGCGTCGGCGGCCCGCACAGGTTTCCGGCACGATCTTCACCAGATCCTCCGCCGCGAAAGGCAGCAGCACGCCGTCCCAGCGCCCGGGGTCGGGATTTATGCCGATGACCGGCTGACAGGACAGGTATTTCAGAACATTGGCCACCAGACCGTCTCTTCCAACCACGATCACCAGATCCCTGTCGCCGAAAAGATAGTTGGGGATGTGGTCCCGGTCGACGATCTGCAGACGCCCATAGGTCTCCAGAAAGGAGACGGCCCTGTTTACCGAGGCGCGGTAGGTATCATGCTCCTGCTTATAATCGTCGAAATCTCCGCCGTGGTGTTCAAGATAAAACCTGACCTGACCTTCCGTGTTATACCGGCAGATCAGCTCCTCCAGACGGGTCTTCTGCGTCACGAGAACGATCTTTTGCTCCGTTTTCCTGTCCATCTTTTTTACCCCGCCTTTAAGCTCTCCAGAAGATCGGGCGTGATGTTGAGCGTGCCGATCTTTTCACTGTTTGCGGCCAGCTTGTCGAAGGCCTGAGCGATCATTTTTTCCGGCTCCATATTCAGCGTGGCAAGCGCCACAAGGACTTCCGCGCCCAGTTTGCCGTAGGCCTCCATAACGGCGCTGATCCGGTAGGCTTCCGCGTCCGCGTCTTTTCTGGCGTTTTCCAGACGAAGCTCCGCCAGCTCCCTGCGTTTGCGCTCCAGCTCGATCTCGTTGTCCAGCCTGAGCTGCTCCCGGGCCGCCTGGCTTTCGGCCTCGATCCTTGCCAGCTCGTTCTCCTTTTCCAGAATCATCCGTTTAGTCTGGATCTCTGTCTCTTTGATGAGCTTTTTCTTTTCTTCCACAGAGATCTCGGTGCTCAGCTCGTTTTCCCTGATGCGGCGCTCCTGCTCGATGGAGGCGTTTCTGCGCTGGTAGAGCGCGTCGTCAGACTGCTTCAGAATGTTCTCCCGGGTTTCCGCTTCCAGCGCTCTGGCCGTCTCCTTGTTGGCGTTGATTTTCAGGATGGAAAAGCCGTTAATGCTGACGCCGAGATCACAAATCTCCGGCACGGCCTGCATTTCCTCAAGGACCAGCGCGGCCAGAGCCCGGCTGGATACTATCGCTTCCGTCAGCGAGTGGGAGCTGATATGGCTTCTGATCAGTACGGCGGCAATATTGACGATGCGCTTGGAGAGCTTTGCCATGGGCTCGTTATTGTACTTCTTCGTTTTCAGATCGACGGTGAAATCCATTGCGCCGGCGATCTTTTTATAATCCAGGATCCGGTAGCTGAGCTGCCCCTGGATCGACACCGTCTGAAAATCACGGGTGGTCTCCTCAAAAATGAAGTCTGCGTCGGTGTTGGACACGGGAATGGCGCAGGCGGAGGTGTTTCTCTCCCAATAGAAGAAAGACAGCCCTATGCCCTCCTTAACCAGTTTTCCCTTTTTGTAACGAAGAACATATTCGCTGGGCAGAAATTTCACGAACATAATTATTCCTCCTTTTTATTTCTCCTTGTGTAAAGCTTTGCCGGCCTATGCCCGGCGCCTGTTGTGTATTCCTCTGTTTCTGTCACATAATCCGCCACTTTCCGCCGGAAATTCGCAGGCAGTACGGAAATGTTGAGAATGGTCTCCTGAACTCTCTGCAAAGCCGTCAGCGTGAATTTCTCCGGGAGAAAATCGAAGATGGTCTCCAGATTCCGGGCCTCGTTTCTCAGTGCGGTCAGGGCGGCGGCGATGATGCCGGCGTGGTCAAAGGCCAGAGAACCGCTGTCGAGAATGCGGAAGCTGGTTCTGCCAAAACGGCTCTCTTTTTCGGAAAGGACGGCCTTCAGCGCGATGTCGCCGCAGGTCAGGTCCAGACAGTAATTCCCGTCGGCGCTCTGGGAAAACCCAATGTCGAACCATTTGGCGTCCGCCGCGTCGTCTCCGCCCATCTCCTTTACGGATTCCTCGCTGATGACGGAGGCAAAAGCGTTGGAAATGATCCAGCCTCTCGGGTCCCGGCCCACCTGGCTGAATACGCCTACCGGCATGAGCGCCGTGGGGGTCACGTTGGTCTCCTCAATGATCTCCCGCAGGGCACATTCCTCAATGGTCTCGTTGGGCAGAAGGAAGCCGCCCGGCAGGGCCCAGGAACCCTTGTAGGGATGCTCGCCGCGCTGGATCAGCAGGATAGACAGCCTGCTTTTCGGGTCCTGACGGTAGCTTCCGCCCTCTTCACTGCGGATCATAAAGGCTACGATATCCGCTGCCACTGAGGGCCTTTCATAATCGGCGATATTGTATTTGGACAGATATTCTTTTTCTGACTGCATAGGATATCACCCTCTCTTGTTATTTACAATATGATAATATCATAAAGATAATAACAAGTCAAGTCTTTCAGGATGTTTATCTTTTGTCAAAACCGCATTGACAGCCCGGTTTTCCCACAATATAATATCCCCGAAGGAGTGAGGGCAATGGATCGTCAGATAAAAGCCGGGAAAACCAGAATAACGGTTATCACGGACAGGCTGCTCCGCCTGGAGACGGAAAACTTTACGGAGCTTCCCAGCCAGACCGTGTTTTTCCGGGACTTTGCCGCGGCTGAGGCGGATTTTGACCTGAAGGGGGAACTGTGCGCTGTCCGGACGGCCCGGATCAACGCGGTGATCGACTGCCGCCGGGGCCGGATAAAGGAAGTCCTTTTAAGCGACGGGCGGCGGGTGACGGACTTCAAAAAAGGGAACTTGAAGGGCACGGCCCGGACCCTTGACCAATGCAACGGGGAGACGAAGCTGGAAGACGGCGTCATGTCCCGCGGCGGCGCGGCCCTCATGGACGACAGCCGCAGCCTGCTTCTGGACGGAAACCGTCTGCTTAAGCGCACCGGAGGGCAGGATCTGTATCTTTTTGCTTACGGCGACGATTACCGGGGCGCACTGAAAGACTTCTTTGCCCTGACGGGCCAGGTGCCGCTGGTGCCCAGATATTGTCTGGGAAACTGGTGGAGCCGCTACAAGGCCTACACCCAGGAGGAATACCGGGCGCTGATGCAGCGTTTTCTGGATAAGCAGATCCCCATCAGTGTGGCCACTATCGACATGGACTGGCACTGGGTGGATGTGATCGGGCGCTTCGGGCCGGAGGCCCGGCCCCAAATTAACAACGGCAGCTTCCGGGAGCGCTTCGATATCAAGCACAATCCGGGCTGGACCGGGTACAGCTGGAACCGGGAGCTTTTTCCCGACCACCGGGAGCTGCTTCAATGGCTCCACGACCGGAACATGAAAGTGACCCTGAACGTCCATCCGGCCCAGGGCATACGCTTTTTTGAGGACTGCTATGAAGAGGTCTGCCGTGCGCTGGATCTTGACCCGGCGGAGCGCAGTCCCATCCCCTTTGACCTGACGGATGAGAAGTTCCGCAGGGTCTATTTTGAGCAGGTACACCGCCCCCTGGAAAAGGAGGGCGTGGACTTCTGGTGGATCGACTGGCAGCAGGGGACAAAGGCCGGAGCTGAGGGCCTGGACCCGCTGTGGCTTTTGAATCACTATCACACGCTGGACATGGAGGAAAAGAGTGAAAAGCGCCCCCTGATTTTGTCCCGGTACGGCGGCCTGGGCAGTCACCGCTATCCCCTGGGCTTCAGCGGGGACACGGTGATGTCCTGGAAGAGTTTGGCGTACCAGCCCTACTTCACGGCCAACGCCGCCAACGCCGGCTACACTTGGTGGAGCCACGACATCGGCGGGCACATGCTGGGCGTGCAGGACGAGCAGCTCTATCTGCGCTGGCTGCAATTCGGGGTGTTCAGCCCCATCAACCGGCTCCACTCCACCAGCTGCGAGTACATGGGCAAGGAGCCCTGGAAGCAGTCTCCCGCCACGGAGGCGGCGGCCAGCGAGTTTCTCCGCCTGCGCCACCGGCTGATCCCCTATCTCTACGCCTGCAACTATTTCACCCACAAGGAGGGCGTCCCCCTCTGCGAGCCCATGTATTATGAGTGGAAAGACCAGGCGGCCTATCAGGTGCCGAACCAGTACCGCTTCGGCCCGGCCCTGATCGCCGCGCCTGTCACAAAGCCGCTGGACAAGCTGACGCTGCTGGCCGATGTGAAGGTCTGGCTGCCGGAGGGCCGCTGGACGGACATTTTTAGCGGCCGGATCTATGAGGGGAACAGAACCCTGACCATGTACCGGGACATGAGCTCCATCCCCGTTCTGGCCAGAGCCGGGGCCATCCTGCCCCTGTACGCAGACGGACGGGATAACAGCCTCGACCCGGCCCAGCCCCATGAGATATGGATCTACCGGGGAGACGGGCGCTTTGACTGGTACGAGGACGACGGGGAGAGCAAGGCTTACCGCGACGGGCAGTGGAGCCTGACCCACATGGAAGTCAAGGAGGAGGGGAGCACGCTCCGCTTTACCATGGAGACGGAGCGGGGCGCGGCGGACTATCCGCTGCCCCGGCGAAAACTGACCCTGCGCTTTCGGGATGTGGAAGGGGCCGTGGCTTTTGTCAACGGCCAGGCGGCGGAGCTGAAAACCATGCTGACAGACAACGGGCAGCGGGAATGTGCCCTGGAGCTGTGGTCTGAAGGCCAGGCGCTGACCGTGGAGCTTCAGAACGTGAAGGTCCGGGAGAATCTGCCCCTGGAGGAAGAGGCGGTGCGGCTCATCACCAAATACCAGATGTCCAACACCCGCAAAAATTCCGGCGCGCTGAAGGAAGCTCTGGGCCATTTTGACCGGCCCGGCGTCCTGCCCAAACGGCTGGACGGGCCAATCGAAGAACTGAGAGCCATGAAAAGGCCGTAAAGGATAAAATGATCCCTGCGATTTGAAAAATCGCAGGGATCACAGCTTGTCCGAAATACGGTTTTATTTTCTTCTGACGGGATAGCAGACCTCGGTCACAAACTCACTGGGGTCCTGGGTTTCATAGGGGCTGACATGGTAGATGTTGAAGGCGGGGCCCTCAAATTCATAGCCGTTGTCCCGGACCCAGTTAGCCACGGCGGCCATAATGTCGTTCATCTGCTCGTAAGAGCCCCGGCATGTGGCGGAAGCGACGGTGACTTCCGGCGATGTTTTCCACCTTGATTTTTTCTTCTTCCTGTACCGGGTACAGCCGCTCCGATTCCGCAAACATCTTCCGGGACGCGACCATGTCCTCGCCTGCTTTGGCTTCCGCCTGGATCATCTGCCAGTACTGAGGATGGCGATAGGCACAGGGCAGGTACGGCAGCGGCTGGCCGCCTAGGGTGACGGTGGATTCCCCGTCCGCCGGGCGCTCCTTCATGCCGTCTTTTCCGTCCCGCACAAAGCCCTCTATAATAAAATCGCAGGGCGTCATGGCGATGGTGAGGGTAATTTCGGGATAATGGGAAGCGGCGGCAAGAGCCAGCATCCCCGTGGTGGAGGCCCCCACAATGCCGATTTTCCGGTTTCCTTTCTGCCGGATCACCGCGATGGCTTTCTCAAAACGCTCCAAAGGATAGCTGTGGTGGCCGTAATCCTTTTTGGACGGAGCCATCGTCATCACATTGCAGTTTCGGCCTTGAAGCCATTTCGCGCCGGAAACCGCCATCCGGTCGTCAATATCATCCCCCAGCAGAGCGATCATACACCGGTCTGTCTCCTTCGGGTTTTAAAAATAGGCGCCGAAAAAGCCGTCCTTCTCCACACTGAATCGTTCTTTGCTGATTTTCATCTTCTTATTCTCTTTTCCTACCGCCGGGGAAAGGGTATTCCCTTGAATTAGCGGGCACTAACTATCGTTCAGATATATTATACAGGATTTTCCCCTTTCCCGATAGTCGGTTTCTTCAGCGGAATGTGTCCGATTTATAGGTTGTGAGAACCGCCGTGATTTTCTCACCACGGCGGGTTGGATTTCTGTATTATTCACTCTGTTCCAGCCTGACGGCCAGGGCGTTCTTTCAGATTTCCGGGCTGCTGGGAATGATAATGGCGGCGATGATGTAAGCCAATATGCCGCTGCCGCCCAGGGCGCAGAACAGCACCCAGCCCAGCCGGACCAGTGTGGCGTCGATGCCGAAAAACTCGGCGATGCCGCCGCAGACACCCTCGATCATTTTGTTCTCATTGGATTTGTACAGTTTCTTATTCATGTTTTGCATCCTCCTTATCTTCTTTCCTGTTCCCGGCCAGCCGGAAATGAAAAAGCGGCAGAGAACAGGCCCGGGGCTGCTGCCCAGTAAATTCCGCCGAGGGGAAGTTTCCCCAGCAGCGCCATCATTAAGCCGCAAAGGCTCATCAATCCCCCGGAAAGACACAGCATCCGGGAAGTAAAATAGTTATCCATCATCGGTTTTCTCCTCCGTTATGTTTTCTGACTGGGTCAGCCAGATCGTGGTTTCCCCCGTCCCGGTCTTAAGGATGACCTGCTTGATCTCTCCCTTTACCGGGATGGTGACGGTAAAGTCTCCGGTCACCAAGGAGCCGAACACCGCGCTGAAGCGAAAACCCACATAGAGCGTCCCGTTTTGCTCCCGGCTGATACAGCCGCAGAAACCCTCCGGGAATGAGCCGGGGTAAAAGCCTGTGATCTGCACGGCCTGGTCGCTTACCTCCACGGAGCTGATCCCCGCGCCCTGGCAGGCCCGGAAGCCCAGCAGCTTCCAGCCGTACCGGCCCGTCAGATAGACCAGCAGCAGGACAACAAGGCTTATGGCCAAGGCCATGATGATCCTGACAGAAAGAGATTTCTTCGCTTTCATCAAAGGGGCCTCCATAAATCAGTAGGTGATGGGCGTCCGGAACAGGGCGCTGAGAACGCAGTCGGCCAGGAATAGGCCCAGCAGAATGAGGCAGCCTGTGCGCACCGTGCTGCCCGGGAGAGCGCGGTACAGCTTTTCTCCCAGAGGCTCCAGCAGGTAATGGAAGGCCAGGCCCAGAACACCGAAGCTCAGCACGCTGCGCAGGCAGATGATGCCCTGAAGGTTCAGAAACAGGCCCCGGTAGTCCCAGAGACGCAGGCCAAAAATCTGGATCCCCACATAGCCGATGATGTACTCCACCACGCCGCTGAGGACCACACAGCCCAGAAACAGCAGCGCCGGACGCCCTTTCAGGGGCTTTAAAACGTAGATGCCCAGGGCGCCGATACCGTAGATCGGCAGCCAGGGGCCGTACAGGATGCCCCGGTTTCGCAGCAGACCCTCCGTGATCCAGTAAAAGATCTCCTCATAGATCCAGCCCACAAGACAGCCGGCCAAAAACACCAGAAACAGATAGCACAGATCGTCGGCCGACAGCGCCTTGCGCCGGGATATTGCACAGTTTTCCATCTTCATCACCATGCCCTTTCTTCTCTTCCGTTTTACGCTTACAGTATACAATTCCCGATGCCGGACCGATAGGCGTGTTTTGCAGCTGAATGTGTCGGTTTTATAGAAAAACAAAACGTGACGGCCTTCGGGCGTCACGTTCCGGGTATTCAGGTCAAAGGGCGGCTTCCAGAAGCTTCTCCGTTTCGATTATATCCCGCTGGATCAGCGGGCGCATACTGTCCTTGTATTTGGACAGATCGGCCTTTCTCAGGGCCGACAGGATTATGGGGATATACCGGGGCTGTGCCTGCCCCACCTGGGCCAGAACCTTGACACACTGACGGGCAGTGATGGGCTTTTCGTCCGTGATATGGGCGAGAAAGGCCGGGAGGATCAGCGCAAAGCGGTCCTCGTTGTCCCATTGGGCATTTGCCCCGAGAATCGTCAGCGCCCGGTTCCGGACCAGGGACTTGGGGTGGTCCAGCAGAGCGGCAAAGTCGTCAAAATGGGCGTACCAGGCGTCGCTTTCCCGGCTCTCCGCAATGATCTGATCCGCGAACGCGCAGGCGCTTTTGTCATCCTTTGATGTCAGCAGGTCAATAATGTCCACGTTCTTTTTGCTCCTCCGCGTTTTCGTCCCGATGCAGCACAAATTCCTGCACAGGGCTGCCGAATTCCTCTGTCAGTTTACCCTCGGAAAAGCCTATGCTCTGATAAAAGGCCCGGGCCGGGGCCCCCGCCGGGTCGCCCTCCCGGTAGGTCGTCACGGTGACGTCCCGCTTTAAGTCCATCAGTGGCAGGGCGAAAGACAGCATATCCGCCGCGATGTGCTGCCGGCGGAAAGCAGGGTCCACCGCCAAAAAGCAAAGGACATTCTCATCCGCCGAAAACAGAAGGACGCCCACTATCCGGCCCTCCGCCAGAGCACAGACAGCACCGCCCCGGTCCATGAACGACAGTACCGTCTTCTTGTGGTCCTCCAGGGCCTCCCGGGTCTCCAGGCCGGGGAAGGCGTCCTTAACCGCCGAGACCAGGGCCATCCAGCCCTCCAGCTCCCGGGGCGTACCCAATTTAATTTCCATTGTCTGCCGTCCTTTCCCGTTGCTTGCAGGGGCATTTTTCCAGTGTCATGACCTGGCCCCCTCCGCCGTGTCCAGGAAATCCCGCCGGTACTGGGAGGGGGTGACGCCCTCGCTCTTCTTGAACACCTTGGTAAATACCCGGTAATCCCCGTAGCCGGACTGGTCCGCCACTTCCGCCACGGACAGGGAAGTGGACAGCAGCAGCTTTTTGGCCTTTTCCATGCGGATATTGGTCAGATAGGCCAGGAAGTTCACACCGATCTCGCTTTTGAACAGCTGGCTGATATACTGGGGATTCAGGTGAAACTGCTCTGCCAGAACCGAGAGACTGATATCCTCCGCCAGATGCTCCTGAAGATACCGGGTAATGCCGGTGATGGTCCGTTCCTCCTGTTTTTCCGGTTCTGCCGCGGCGGAGAGCCGCTGCTCAAACAGGGAAATCTTCAGGTTGTCGATGCAGCTGCCAAACTCCTCGTAGTTCACCGGTTTCAGGATATAGTCCGTGATCTGCAGCCGCAGCGCCTCCCGGCAGTAGGAGAAGTCGTCATAGCCGGACACGATCACAAAGGCGGT
>CAMGRL010000042.1 GCA_946061515.1 uncultured Clostridia bacterium | reverse complement strand
CAAAGGGGGTGATGCCGGAGCCGCCGGCCAGGGCCAGGACCTTCTTTTCGTCCCGTATGGGTTCATAGTACAGGTGGCCCTGGGGGCCGGAAATGGCGATCTCATCGCCCACCTGCCACTGGTCCTGAATAAAGGGGCTGACAAAGCCGTCCTCCTCCACCCGCTTTACGGTGATGTTGTAGACGCCCTGCTCTGCCCAGGCGGGAGAGCCGCAGAGGGAATAGGAACGGGTGGTTTTGGTCTTGCCGATGTCCACGGAGAGGCTGATGTACTGCCCCGCCCGGAAGGGGGCCAGGGCCTTGCCGTCCACGCTCTCCAGTACCACCGTCACCGCGTCCGGGCCGTTCTGGCGCTTCTCCTTTATGTGCACCAGCTGGCGCTCCGGGTGGATAAACCTGGCCTTTTCGTTGGTAACAAGGGTCTTGGGCAGGGGCTTTGCCTCACTTTTTTCGATGGCTTTGCGCCGCACGTCGGCAAGCTTTTTGAATTTCAGCATATCCAGGGGCCCGATCAGCCCCACTTTGACTTTAAGCGCCATATCAGCAGCCCTCCTCTTTCATCTGGGCAAGGGTCAGCTTGCCCATCATGTCTCCGCTGAAAATGGCGGAGTTGAAGCCGTCGCCGCGGATGCTGGCCGCACCGCAGAAGCGCAGGCCTTTGATGGGATACTCCTCCCGCATCATCATCATTCTGGGCATCATGTTGTCCCAGTCTCTCAGCTCGTAGCCGTAGGCCGCGCCCTGAGGCACCGAGGCGTAGCGGCAGAAGGTCCAGGGGGTAGCCACCTCAAACTCCTCAATGTAGGGGCGGATGATGATGCCGGTCTTTTCCTCAAACCAGTCGATCATGTCGCTGGCCACCTTGTTTTTGGTCTTTACATAGTCTTTGGGGTCGATCTGGCTCCAGCAGTCCTCCATATAGGTGGTGGTCAGGGAGACGATGCAGGTCCCCTCGGGGCTTGCCTTGGGGTTGACCACGTTGTAGCACAGGGCGATGTTGTATTTGTTGGTCTCGATGCGCTTTAAGCTCTCATACTCTTTGACGGAGTCCGCGGACTGGGGCAAAAAGTAGCTGTAATCCTTCAGGCCCAGCTCCTCCGCGCTCTTGTTCAGGCCCATGTAGACCACGAACATGCGGGCGGAATAGCGTCTGGCGGCGGCCAGCTTCCGCTCACGGTCCGGAACAATGCTCTGGGGCACCATGTTGGCATAGACCATGCTGGGGTTGGCGTTGCAGATAATGTAGCGGGTGTCCACCGTGCCGGCGGTGGTGCGCAGGCCGTTGACATGCTCCTCTTCATCAAAGAGGATCTCCTCAGCCCGGCAGTTGAACCAGGCGGTTCCGCCCATGGCCCGGAAGCGCTCCAGCAATCCGGTGGTCAGCTGGTTGCTGGTCTTTTCCGGGATCCAGGCCCCGTGATTGACGTACAGGCACACCATGTTTACATACTGCATGAAGGACAGATGGTCCGCGTCCACGCCCAGATAGCCCCAGTAGGTGTTCATGATGTCCTGGGCCTTATCGGGCATTTTCAGGGCTTTCAGGACCCGGTTCACCGGATAGGCGGCGGTGCGCAGGAAGTTGGGGTATTTCTCCTGCATCAGCTTGGAATCCGGGTGTCCGCCGGAGGCGGTCATGTACTTGCCGGCGGCCAGCGTCTCGGTGCCCAGGTCAAAGAACTTTTCCACGGACTCCCGGCAGCCGGGCACATACTCCTCCATTTTGTTGATGAAGTTTTCCCGGCCGCAGGGCAGGGTGGCGTCAATGGGACTGCCGTCCCTGGCGGTGGTGATCACGCGGAAGTTGTCCGGCACCATGTACCAATTGATATCCAGCCCGAACTCATCCACGATGGTCTGGCGGCAGCCGCCGGGATTTTCCGCGCTGCCGAACTCGCACAGCTCGTGCAGCGCTGTTTCAAATTCAAAGCGGCCCCTCCTGAAGCTGGAGGCCACGCCGCCCGGAAGGTTGTGCTGCTCGATGAGCAGCGTTTTTTTACCGGCCTTGGCCAGCCTGCACGCGGCTGCCAGTCCGCCGTTGCCCGCTCCGATCACAACGGCATCAAATTTAGGCATAAGCTATTCCTCCTGTCGTTCTTATTCTGTTTTGTGGCATTACCACAGTATTCTATGCTTAAATTTTAGCTTTATTGTCATCATAATGTCAAGCAGAGCCGGGTTTTCCGGCATAATTTCGGCAGAATACGCAAGTTAAGAACTTGACAATTCAGCAAATAAACGGTAAAATACCGTCTGTGGTCATTGGTATTACCAGCAGCATTGGAGGAGTGAAATATGGGCTTCAATAAAATCACCGCGCTGTCGCTGACGGACCTTTTTGTCCAGCAGATCGAAAATATGATCCTCTCCGGAGAGCTTGCCGTGGGGGAGCAGCTTCCCCCGGCCCGGGAGCTGTCCATTAAGATGGGGGTCTCCCGGCCGGTGATCTCCGCCGGGCTTGTGGAGCTGGAGAAACTGGGCTTTGTGGAGGTCCGGCCCCGGCAGGGCGTATACGTCTGCGATTACCGGCGCAAAGGCAGCATGGAGACCCTGGTGGCCATCATGCGCTATAACGGCGGCGCTCTGCGCCAGAACGAGGTGCGCTCCCTGCTGGAGACCCGGGAGGCCATGGAGTCGCTGTGCGTAAAGCTGGTGTGCGAAAGAGTGAGTACCGGGGAGCTGGAGCAGCTCTCCCCCATTCTGGACAGCATCCGGGACGCGAAAGACCCGGAGGAGGCGGCGGAGCAGACCTTTGTTTTCCACCATGAGCTGGCGGTGCTTTCAGGCAATGTGCTCATGCCCCTTCTGTACCACTCCTTCCACCCCCAGGGCGTATATCTCTGGTCAATGTACTGCAAGCGAAGCGGCATACAGCAGCTTTACCAGATCAAGCTCCGGCTGTATTCCGCCCTGCTCAACCGGGACCTGGATTCCGCCATGGAGCAGACCCGCGCCATCATGCAAAACGCCATCAAGGACCTGTCCTTCTACGGGGCATAAAAAAGGGCCGCGGATTTTCGCACAGGAACCCGCACAGAAAGAAAAAAGCTGTCATCCTTCGCCGCCGCGTGGGGTGGGGGCTTCGTTGCTCACCAGGATAGCAAGAGAGTTGACAGCCACAGTAGTTTTGCGCTGCTGTGGCTGTTCTTGTATATTATCCTGTTATGTGATGATATGGAACCAAACAGATCGACAAACATTAGCTGGATTTGTCGAACAGATAAGGGCGCACTTCTATACGGGTATGTTCTCCGTATGTACATTCCGTGTTTCTCTATTCCAAACAAGGATGTCTCCTTGCGTCGCATTGCGACTATCCTGCATATGAAAAACGGCGTGACCGCTTTCGTCACGCCGTTTTAACTGTCTTATGGGCACCGCGCCTTGCCCGCGGTTTTTTCGTTTTTATCTTTATCTCTGTTAAAGCGCTCTGATGATTTTATCCGCCACGGCAAGGCACAGCTCGGAGCTGCGCTGGAGCTCGGCGTTAAATTCCTCCGCGCCGCCCTCGATACCGTCAGACACGGTTTTAATAAGCAGGCAGGGCACGCCGCTGCGGTTGCAGGTGAGCACCACGCCCGCCGCCTCCATCTCGCAGATCTCCGCGCCGTACAGGGCGTGCAGCTCCCGCTTTCTGTCGGGGCTTCCCACAAACTTGTCCGCCGAAGCGCAGATGACTTTTTTCAGTCGGGGCTCAATAGCCACCGCCTGGTCCGCCAGCGCCGCCGTGGCGGGGATGTACACCGTGGGATAGTCCAGATACCGGGCCGTCTCCGCCCAGCCGGCCTCGGAGGTGTCAAAATCGTAGTGGACCACACTCTCCACCACGCAGGTGCGGGCCTTTGCCATCTCTTCGGTCAGGCCGCCCACCACGCCGAAATTCAAAATCAGATCCGCGTGAAAGACGCTGATGAGCAGCTGGGTGGCCGCGGCGGCGGCGATCTCCCCCGCGCCGGAGTTCACCGCGTAAATGGTGTAATCCGCCCCGGTGTAGGTATAGATGTCAAAGCCGGCCTCCCGGCGCTTTTCACTGGGCGCGCCGTAGCGGGACAGCACCGCGTCCATCTCCACCGCCACGACCATACCGATGTTTTTCATGCCTTCTCTCCTTTATTCCGGAAGACCAGCAGCTTGCTGATCACATAGTTTAAAATAATGACCACGATCTGGGCCACGATCTTCACCGCCATGCTGTTAAAGCCCAGCCAGGTGATGAACACAAAAAGCAGCAGCTCCTCAACGCCCAGGGTCAGAAGCCTGCCTGCGTAGAAGGACAGCATCAGCTGAAGAAAACCTTTTTCCTGTCCCGTGGACTTAAACACCCAGGTCTTGTTGGTCAGAAAAGCAAACAGCACCGCCAGCACCCAGGAGATCAGGTTCGCCACCAGCTCGTTGAGCCCAAAGGGGCCGTTGAACAGCCAGAACACAAAAATGCTGATCAGGGTGGTCAGCCCGCCGAAGAACAGGTACAGCAGCGGCTCCTTATACTTTACATAGATAGGCCAAAGGGGTCTGAACAGCTTCAGCCCCATCAGCCTGTCGAAAATGTCTTTCTTTCCGTCCATTCCCTTAAATCACGCGCACCCGCAGCACATCGCTCATGGCGCGGATGCTGTCGGCCACGTCCCCACCGATTTTCTCGCCCAGGTCCACAATGGTATAGGCATATTCTCCCCGGGGTTTGTTGATCATATGCTCCACGTTGATGTTTCTCTCGCTGATAAAGTCCAATATCCGGGTGATCATTCGGGGCACATTGCGGTGCAGCACGCAGAGGCGGCAGACGCCCATGCGGCTTAAAGACACGGAGGGCAGGTTCACGGAGTTTTTGATGTTGCCGTTGGCCAGATAGTCATAGAGCTGATTTGCTGCCATGACGGCGCAGCGGTCCTCGCTCTCCGGGGTGCAGGCCCCCAGATGGGGCATGGCGATGACGTTGGGCGCTTTCAGGATGGTCTCATTGGGAAAGTCGGTGACGTAGCGGGCCACCTGGCCGAAGAGCAGCGCCTGGTTCATATCCTCATCGTCTACCACCTCGGCCCGGGACTCGTTGACAATGCGCACGCCCTTTTTCATTTTGGCAAAGGCCTGGGCGTTGAACATATGATGGGTCTTTTCTGTGTGGGGGACATTGATGCTGATATAGTCCGCCTGCTCATAGATCTCGTCCACGGATTCGGCGTGGATGACCTCTCTGGACAGCTTCCAGGCGGCGTCCACGGACATAAAGGGGTCGTAGCCGTAGACCACCATGCCCAGCTCCAGGGCGATATTGGCCACCAGCGCCCCCACAGCGCCCAGACCGATGACGCCCAGGGTCTTGCCCAGAAGCTCCGGCCCGGCAAAGTTGTTTTTGCCCTTTTCCACCAGTTCGGGGATCTCCCCTCCCTTGCCGGCAATACTTCTCACCCAGCCGATGCTGCCCAGCACATCCCGGGAGGCCATGACCAGGGAACACAGCTCCAGTTCCTTCACCGCCTCCGCGTTGGCGCCGGGGCTGTTGAATACCACAATGCCCTTCTCCGCGCACTGTTCAATAGGGATGTTGTTATAGCCCGCGCCCGCTCTGGCGATGGCCAGAAGCTCCGGGTTGAATTCAAGGCCGTGCAGCTCCGCGCTGCGGATGAGCATGGCCTCCGGCCGCTCGGTCTCAGGCCCCACGGTGCAGCCCTTTTTGGTCAGCACGTCAATGCCCGAGGGGGAAATGTTGTTCATGGTCTTTATCTTAAACATGGTGCTTCGTCTCAAACTCCTTCATATATTCGATCAGCGCCGTCACGCCCTCCATGGGCATGGCGTTATACAGGGAGGCTCTCATGCCGCCGGCCACCTTGTGGCCCTTCAGGTTCAAAAGCCCTCTGGCGGCGGCTCCCTTGACAAATTCCGCGTCCAGCTCCGGATCGCCGGTGCGGAAGGTCACATTCATATCGCTGCGGGAATCGGCTCTGGCATGGGCCTTGAACAGGCGGCTCTCGTCCAGATAAGCGTACACTCTCCCGGCCCGCTCCCGCTTGATCTGCTCCATGCCAACCACGCCCCCCTGGCTCTCCAGCCAGTCCAGCGTAAGCCCCAGCATGTAGATACACCAGCAGGGCGGCGTGTTCAGCATGGAATCGGCCTTGATGAGGGTTTTGTAGCTCATCACCGAGGGGGTGATGGGCATTTCCCGCCCGGCAAGACTTTTGTCCAGAATGACTACCGTCAGTCCGGCCGGGGCCATGTTCTTCTGGGCTCCAGCGTAGATCAGGCCGAATTTGGCCACATCCACTGGCCGGGACAGAATGTCGGAGGACATGTCGCAGACCAAGGGCGCTTTTGTCTCTGGTACATACTGCCACTCGGTGCCGTAGACCGTGTTGTTGGCGCAGTAGTAGAAATATTTTGCCTCATCGCTGAGCTTCAGCTCGCTCTGGGTTGGGATGCGGTCGTGGCCCGTATCGCTGCTGTCGCAGGCGATATTCACCCGGCCGTACTTCTCCGCCTCTTTGGCGGCCTTGCTGGAAAAATTGCCGGTGACGGCGTAGTCCGCCGTGCCGCCCTCCATCAGGTTCATGGGGATGGCGGCAAACTGCAGGGTGGCTCCGCCCTGCAAAAACAATATCTCATGGCTGTCCGGCACGCTTAAGGCCGCTTTCAATTTTTCTTTGGTGCTGTCGAAGATCTCCTGAAACAGGGAACTTCGGTGGCTCATCTCCATGACGGACATGCCGCATGAGCGGTAGTCCAGCAGCTCGTCGCGGGCCTTTTCCAGCACGCTCAGCGGCATGACGGAGGGGCCGGCGGAGAAATTGAATACCTTTTCCCTTGACACAGGATCATCTCCTCAATAAATACTTGCGGCGATTTACCGCGCTAAAATTATACCACCTTTGTGGTTTTTTCGTCAAATCACAAGACCTACAAGTCTGTCGCCCTCAACGGCGCTTATCCTGACATTTTTCACAGTTCCCCGCAGTTTCCTGCCCTCCGCCTTCACCAGCACATAGGTGTCGCTGTGGCCGGTGCAGAATCCGTTCTCCTCCGTCTCGAACAGTACGGGCAAAGTCTGGCCCACGCTCTCTTCCAGAAAACGCAGGTGCATTCGCTCCGCAACAGCTTGCGCCTCATGGGCCCGGCGGGACTTGGTGGCGTTGTCCCACTGCTCCGGCATTTTGTCCGCCGGTGTGCCCGGGCGGCGGGAATAGGGGAAGATGTGCATATCCGCAAAACCGCACTTTTCGATGAATTCAAGGGTAGCCCGGTGGTCCTCCTCCGTCTCCCCGGGAAAGCCGGTGATCAGATCGGCAGTCAGGGCGCAGCCGGGGAAATACGCCCGCAGCAGCTCCACCGCCTGATAGAAGCGGGCCGTATCGTACTTGCGGTTCATGTTTTTCAAGGTCCTGTCGCAGCCGGACTGGAGGGACAGGTGGAAATGGCGGCAGAGCTTCCCGGTCTCCGCCAGACGGCGGCAGAAATCCTCCGTGATCACCGTGGGCTCCAGGGAGCCCAGGCGGATGCGCATATCCGGCGCGGCCTGTGTCACGGCGCAGATCACATCCGCAAGGCCCGGCTTTTCCGGCAGATCCCGGCCGTAGGAGGCCACTTCGATGCCGGTGAGCACCAGCTCCTTATAGCCCTCGGCGTCCAGCCGGGCGGTCTCCTCCACGGCGTCGGCGATGGGCAGGCTGCGAAGCCTCCCCCGGGTATAGGGGATGATGCAGTAGCTGCAGAAGTTCACGCAGCCGTCCTGGATCTTCAGCATAGCCCGGGTACGGCCGCTGACGGCCCCGGCCGGCAGCTTTTCAAACATGCGCCGCTCAAAGGGCGCGTCGATCTCCCGGCAGCTTTCGCCCTCGCTGACGGCCTTTTCCACGGCCTCCACCAGCTTGGTCCGGTCCGCCGCGCCGAAGATCACCTTTGCCCCCAGCTCCTCCGCCTCGTCCGGGTCCAGCTGGGAATAGCAGCCGCAGACGGCGATCACCGCCCCCGGGTTTTCCTCCCGCAGGCGGCGGATGGTCTGGCGGGACTTGCGCCCGCTTTCGGCGGTGACGGCGCAGGTGTTCACGATCACCGCGTCGGCCAGCTCCCCCGCGTTCGCCGGTTCGTGGCCGTGGCTTTGCAAAAGGGTTTCCATGGCCTGGGTCTCATACTGGTTGACCTTGCAGCCAAGAGTGGATATAATATACTTCATGGTCATCTCCTGAATAATAGAAACGGAAGTTGAAAACAATGGAACACTATCTTGACAATGCCGCCACCACAAAGGTCTGCGATGAAGCGGCGCAGGCGGCCCTTGCCGCCATGACGGAAAATTACGGCAACCCCAGCTCCACCCACACCAAGGGCCGGGAGGCAAACCGTCTGCTGGAAAAGGCCCGGAAGCAGGTCTCCGCCGCGCTGGGCTGCACGCCGGGCGAGCTGATCTTTACCTCCTGCGGCTCCGAGAGCGATAACTGGGCAATCATACACGGCGCGGAAGTCATGAAACGCCGGGGAAAGCACATCATCAGCTCCGCCGTGGAGCACGACGCGGTGCGCCGCTCCCTGGACGAGCTGGAGAGCCGGGGCTTTGAAGTGACCCGCCTGGCCCCCGACAAAAAAGGCGGCGTCAGCCTGGACTCCGTGGTCTCCGCACTCCGTGATGATACTATACTCGTTTCTTTGATGCTGGTCAACAACGAAACCGGCGCAGTGACCGATATTTCTTCCATTGCCAGGGCCGTAAAAAAAGCCTGTCCCGCCGCGCTGGTACATACAGACGCGGTGCAGGGCTTTATGAAAGTCCCCTTTTCCGCCAAAAGCCTGGGCGCGGACATGGTCAGCATCAGCGGCCACAAGATCCACGCCCCCAAGGGCGTGGGCGCGCTGTACGTCAAAAACGGCGTGAAGCTGAAGCCCTTTATCGTAGGCGGCAGCCAGGAAAACGGCCGCCGGGCCGGCACTGAGGCCATGCCCCAGATCGCCGCCTTCGGCGCGGCCTGTGAGGTCGCCCGTGCCGACATGGCGGAGAATATCGCCCGGATGGAAGCCCTGCGGGCGCGGGCGGTGGAGCAGCTTTCCCTGGAGATCCCGGAGCTGGTGCTCATCGGCGGCGGCGCTCCCCACATTCTCAGCATATCCCTGCCCGGCTGGCGCAGCGAGGTGCTGAT
Organism: uncultured Clostridia bacterium; assembly: GCA_946061515.1. GTDB lineage: Bacteria > Bacillota > Clostridia > Oscillospirales > Oscillospiraceae > Limivicinus. Next base: position 7,089 of record CAMGRL010000042.1, on the reverse strand, counting down.
GAACTACCTGGAGGCCAAAGAGGTCTACGTCTCCCGCAGCTCCGCCTGCAAGAAGGGCGGCAGGAGCCATGTGCTGGAGGCCATGGGCCTGTCCTCCCGGGTGATCGACGGGGCCATACGGATCGGTCTCTCCCGCTTCACCACAGCGGAGGACATTGACGCGCTGTGCGCCGCTTTGAAGGAAGCCCACGATACCCTGGCCCACAGGTGAAATGATACTGAGATACGGCGGCTGTCAAAAGACAGCCGCCGTTTCGTTTGCGTTTTCCTGTTCGCGTTTATTTTGCCTCTTCCGCTTCCTCGTCCTTCAGCTTTTTCACGGCCTGGCGGCTTATGGGGTCGATGTGGTCCAGGTCATGATATTCCTCCACTTCGCAGGGCAAATCGTCGTTTTTCAGCTTGCGGACGATCAGATTGTTGATGGCGGTATAAATCACCACAAACACCGGCACGCCCAGCAGCATCCCCCAGAAGCCGAAGAGCCCCGCGCCCAGGATGATGGCGAACATGACCCAAAAGCCGTTGATGCCGATGGAGCTGCCCAGAATTTTGGGGCCGATGATGTTGCCGTCCACCTGCTGCAAAACGATGATGAAGATGATGAAGACCAGGCACTTCATGGGATTGACCATCAGGATAATGATGGCGCTGGGCACAGCGCCGATGAAGGGGCCGAAGAAGGGGATAATGTTGGTGACGCCCACGATCACGCTGACCAGCAGCGCATAGGGCATGTTCAGTATGGCACAGACGATATAGCAGATCAGCCCGATAATGGCCGAATCCAGCAGCTTGCCGTTGATAAAGCCCATAAAGGTCTTGTCGATGAAGGCGATGCTCTCTCTGATTTTCTCCGCGGTGCTGATGGAAAAGATGCTGTACAGCGTTCTCCGGGTGCTGGCGCTGAAGCCCTCGAAATTGCCCAGAATATAGATGGAGACGATGATGCCGATAATCAGGTTGTATATGCCTTTCAGCGCGTAATACACGCCGGCGGTCAGGTTGGAGAGGAGGCTGCCCAGCTCCGGCAGCACCGTATCCTGCAGCCACTTCATCAAATTGGTGTTGGCGTTATTGATCATGTCCAGGGCGTAGCTCTCGATCTCCGGGTAATCCGCCAGCAGCTTCTCCACCCATTTGGCCAGGTTGCCCAGATAGGTGGGGCTGTTTTTCACGATGGTGTCAATGCTGCTGTACAACTGGGGCAGAATCAGATAGACCAAAGCCGCGATGACCGCCAGGAAAATGATAATGGCCATAAACACCGACAGGCCCCTGGCCAGTCTTTTCCCCGTGTGCTTTTTGCTCTTTTTGAATATCCGCTGGGAAAGGGGCAGGAAGATGTTTTTTTCCATGGTCCGCATCACCGGCATGAGCAGATAAGAGATCACCAGACCCCAGATAAAGGGGCTGAGGATCCCTATCACCCCGCCGATCCATTTGCCGATGTCCGGCAGATAGCGCAGGGCCATATAGAAAAATATGGAGGCGGCAATCACACAGAAGGCCGTTATGCCCCAATATAAATACTGCTTATCCCATTTAAACGGTCGTCTCATCACCGCACCCCTTTCTCTTCTTACTTATTTTACTATTCCTTATCCCCATGCGTCAACACCGAAAATGTTAAGATTTGATTGAGATTATTTTTATATTATGTAAACTATTTTAAAGTTTTTCCCACACTTATTCACTTTCCAGGGTGTTGAAAACCCTGTTGAAAATGTTAAAAAGTCTTGGTTTTCCCTACTATCTGAAAAATGATTCCCGACGGTCATTCATTTTTCCTCTGTCGAAATATGCATAATTGTGTAAACCATGGCATAAGGTCTGTTTTGCCCTCATAAGTTCCTGTAAGAAGATTTGGGGGAGGCAAGCATGAACCGTATATTATCGTTGATCATGGCCGTGGCCTGTCTGCTGCCCACCGGGGCAATGGCCTCTGCGCCGCTGCGGGACGGGGATATTGACATCACCGCACCCTCGGCCATACTGATGGAAAAGGAAACCGGCGAGGTACTGTATGAAAAGGACGCCCACAGCAGGGGCTTCCCGGCCAGCGTCACCAAGGTGATGACCATGCTGCTGATCGTGGAGGATCTGGAGGCAGGGAAGATCCATCTGGAGGACACCGTCACCGCCAGCGCCAGGGCCGCCTCCTTCGGCGGAAGCTGCGTGTATCTGGAGGAGGGGGAGCAGATGAGCGTCAGCGACATGCTCAAATGTATCGCTGTGGTATCCGCCAACGACTGCGCCGTGGCCATGGCGGAGCATCTGTCCGGCACGGAGCAGGTATTTGTGGAGCGGATGAACAAACGGGCCGAAGAGCTGGGTCTGGAAAACACCCACTTTACCAACTGTACCGGCCTGTTTGACGACGGAGATCACTACACCACCGCCTATGACGTGGCGGTAATGTCCCGGGAACTGGTCAAGCACGACATCATCAAGGAATACACCACCATCTGGATGGACAGCATCCGAAACGGCGAATTTGAGCTGAGCAACACTAACAAGCTGGTCTACTGGTACCCGGGCTGTACCGGGCTGAAAACCGGCTACACCAGCACCGCCATGTACTGCCTGTCCGCCACGGCGGAGCGGGACGGGGTGGAGTATATCGCCGTCATCATGCACGCCGGGAGCATCAACGACCGAAACAACGACGCCAAGGCCCTGTTAAACTACGCCTTTGCCAATTACACCCTCTGCTCTCTGCGCTCCGGGGAGGCGCTGCCCCGGGTGCCGGTGGAGCTGGGCCGGGAGGCGTATGTGGATGTGGACTACGCAGGCGAGGAATACGCCCTGGTGCCCAAGGGCGGTGGGGAGACGGAGTACGATGTTAAGCTGTTGGAGAAGGTGCACGCCCCGGTGCAGGCCGGGGACCGTCTGGGCACCCTCACCGTGACCCTGAACGGGGAAACTGTGGCCCAGATCCCCCTCTGTGCCGCCGGCGACGTGCCCAGGATCGGCTTTTTCGGCATACTTTCCCAGCTGGCGGGCAGCCTGATCGGACTTTAATACTTGAAATCCCTACAAAAAGCGGTATAATCATTCCTGTAAATATGTTTTTTACAGGAGGCATTATGGTTAAAGTTGATTTGTCCGGCGCCGCCGGCTTTTTCACGGCGTCCGGCCCCGATTACGCGCTTGCGGAAAAAGCGCACAAGACTCTTGCCGAAAAGTCCGGCCTGGGAGCCGATTTCACCGGCTGGGTGGAGCTGCCCCTCCGCATCAAAGAGGGCGAGCTTGACGCCATCGTGAAGGCCGCAGAGAAGATCCGCAGCCGCTCCAAGGCGCTGGTGGTCATCGGCATCGGCGGCTCCTATCTGGGCGCAAGAGGCGCCATCGAGCTGCTCAAGCCCCTGCCCGGCAAAGACGACCCCAGAGTATTTTTCGCCGGCAACGGCCTGTCTCCCGATTATCTCAGCGACATTCTGGAGCAGCTGGGCGATCAGGACTTTGACGTGAACGTCATCTCCAAGTCCGGCACCACCCTGGAACCTGCAGTCTCCTTCCGCATCTTCCGTGAGCTGCTGGAGAAGAAGTACGGCGATCAGGCCGACGAGCACATCTTCGCCACCACCGACGCCCACAGAGGCGTTCTCAAATCCCTGGCCGACGCCAAGGGCTGGCCCTGCTTTGTGGTGCCTGACGACGTGGGCGGCCGCTTCAGCGTGCTGTCCGCCGTGGGTCTGCTGCCCATGGCCGTGGCCGGCATCGACGTGGTGCGCGTGATCAACGCCGCCGTTGAAGAGCTGAAGGCCCTGGATCTGCGCTCCCCCGAAAACCCCGCCTGGCAGTATGCCGCCGCAAGACAGCATCTGTACAACAACGGCAAGCTGATTGAGATCCTGGCCTGCTACGAGCCCAGCTTCCGTTTCATGGCTGAGTGGTGGAAGCAGCTCTACGGCGAGAGCGAGGGCAAGGACGGCATCGGCATCTACCCCGCCTCCGTGGAATTTACCGCCGACCTGCACTCCATGGGCCAGTTCATTCAGGCCGGTCCCCGTATTCTGATGGAGTCCGTGGTCCGCTTCACTCAGGCCAGAAACCGCTTCCCCGTCCCCTTCGAGGAGGCCAATTCCGACGGGCTGAACTACATCGCCGGTCTGGACCTGGCGGAGGTCAACCGCATCGCCGCCGACGCGGTGAAGGACGCCCACATCTCCGGCGGTGTGCCCAACATCGTCATCGAGGTGCCCCAGCGCAACGAGGAGGGCTTTGCCGCTCTGGTCTGCTTCTTCGAGGTGGCCTGCGCTATCTCCGGCTACATGTCCGGCGTCAACCCCTTTGACCAGCCCGGCGTGGAGGCTTACAAGAAAAACATGTTCCGTATGCTGGGCAAACCCGGCGCGGTCTGATCCCGCAACAAATAAAACAGCCCCATCGGCGAGCGCATGCTCACCGATGGGGTTTCTTTTCGCGGCTTATTTTCCGAAGTGGGCCGCCACATCCTCCAGGTATTTCCGGATGGGCAGGTGCTGGGGGCAGATATGCTCGCACTGGCCGCACTTGATGCAGTCCCCGGCCAGGCCGAACTTGCCCTCGTAATTGTCGTAATAGCCGCCCTGAGAGGTCCATTCCTTCTCCCTGCTCTCCTGCATATCCAGGTTGTAGAGGGAGAAGTATTTGGGGATGGCGATATTCATGGGGCAGCCGTCAGTACAATAGGAGCAGCCGGTGCAGGGGATGGCGATACTGCGGTTGATGATGTCCACCGTCTGGCGGATGATGGCCTGTTCCTCCTCATTTAAGGGCTTGAAGTCCTGCATGGTGGAAGTGTTGTCGTCCATCTGCTCCATGCTGCTCATGCCGCTGAGCACCATGAACACATTGTCCAGGCTGGCCGCAAAGCGGATGGCCCAGGAGGGGATGGACCGGTCCGGCGCGTAAGCCTTGAACAGCTTCTCCGCCTCTTCCGGGATCTTGGCCAGGGTGCCGCCCTTCACCGGCTCCATGACGATGACCTTTTTGCCGTGCTTCTTCGCCGTCTCATAGCACTTGCGGGACTGGACGCCCTCGCTGTCCCAGTCCAGATAGTTCAGCTGGAGCTGCACAAACTCCATCTCCGGGTGCGCAGTCAGCACCTTGTCCAGAAATTCGGCGGTGTCGTGGAAGGAAAAGCCCATGTGCCTGACCAGGCCCTGCTCCTTCTTCTCCCGCAGCCAGTTGTAGCAGTCGTACTGCTCATACACCTGGTTGTGCAGGGGCCCCACGTCGTGGATCAGATAGTAATCAAAATAGTCAACGCCGGTTTTTTCCAGCTGGGCCTTGAATATTTTGTCCCTGTCCTCAAAAGAATGGATATAGTCCGCGTGGAGCTTGGTGGTGAGGGTGTAACTGTCTCTGGGATAGCGGTCCGTAAGGGCGGGCTTTACTGCGCTCTCGCTCTGATAGTCGCAGTACATCCAGGCCGTGTCAAAATAGGTGAAGCCCCGGTCGATAAACATATCCACCATCTGTTTGAGCTGCTCCATATCAATGCTCGCTTCGTCGTTTGGGTCCAATCTGGGCAGGCGCATCAGTCCGAAGCCAAGTTTTTTCGCCATGATCGTTTACCTCCAGCTTTTCTTTCTCCTATTATATTGCCGCCGCCGGGGCCTGTCAAACCAATTTTTAAGAAAAGCTTAATTGCGCTGTCTCCCCTGTTGTGGTAAACTCAGCACATTCCAGGAAAGGCAATTCTCCGTTCACCATGAAAAAAGTGTTCTGTAAAACCCCTGAATTTCTGATCTCCGCCGCCGGGCTGCTTACGCTGGGCGGCCTGTATCTTTACTGGTGCGTCAGCACCAGCGCGCCGGTATACGGGCGCATCTCGGCCTTTGTCTGCGCCGCCCTGTTTGCCGGGGTGTGCCTGCGCTTTGTCCCCGGGTGGATGGACTTCTGGCGCAAAGACGCTTTGTCCCCGGACAGCCCCGGCGGCGAGCCGCCCCATATTGGTCTGAAGATCTTCCTGAGCTTATTGACCTATGCGCTTGTCATCATCCTGCTGGTTTATATTCTCCGCGCCTCGGCCGGTTACGGCGGGAGCTTCAAGAATTATCTCTCTTTCTGGACCTGCGCCGACAGCGCCCACTATCTGGACATCGCCCGGGACGGCTATCTCTCCGTGGGCAGCATAGACCGGCTGGTGCAGCTGGTGTTTCTGCCGGGTTATCCGCTGGCGGTCCGGCTGATGCAGGTCTTTGTGGGGGATTATCTCTATGCGGGCCTTCTGGTCTCCGCCCTGTCCTTTGCCGGGGCGGGCTGGGTCATTTATAGGCTTTCCCGGCTGGATATGGACGATGACGGCGCTCTGCGGACAGTGAAATATCTGTGTCTGATGCCCGGGGCCTTTTTCTTCGCCGCCCCCATGAGCGAGAGCCTTTTTCTCCTGCTCTGTGCCCTCTGTGTGTATTGCGCCAGAAAAGGGTGCTGGCTTGCCGGCTGTCTTTTCGGGGCGTTGGCCGCCTTCACCCGCTCCCTGGGGCTGATGCTGTTCGTTCCGCTGTTTTTCGAGCTGGTGTCCTCTCTGGGCAAAGAGGGAAAACGGCACTCTCTGCGGCGCTTTGCGGCACTGCTTTTGATCCCGCTGGGCTTTGGTGTCTACTGCGCGGTGAATTATGTTGTCTCCGGCGACCCCTTCAAGTTCATGGAATACCAGCGGGAGCACTGGGGCCAGCAGATGGGCTTTTTCTTCAACACCGCCTCCTATCAGCTTCAGCAGGCCGTAGGCTGTGCCAGGACCGACCTGCCCATGCTGCTGGGCCTGTGGCTGCCCAATTTGCTCTGCATTTTCGGGAGCCTTTCCGCCATGCTCGTTGGGGCAAAGCGGCTGCGCCCCTCCTATACGGCCTGGTTCATCGCCTATTTCGTCATCGCCATCGGGGCCACATGGCTTTTGAGCGCCCCCAGATACCTGGCGGCGCTGATCCCCCTGCCTATGGCTTTATCCTCTCTCAGCAAACGGGCCTGGGCGGACAATGTGCTGACGGTTCTGCTCTCGCTTTTTTCCCTGTTTTATCTTGTGGCCTTTGCCCTGCGCTGGCCGGTAATCGAGTAGGAGGGGCTGAATAGCCCCGACCTCTCACACCACCGTGCGTACGG
>CAMGRL010000041.1 GCA_946061515.1 uncultured Clostridia bacterium | reverse complement strand
ATGGCCACATTTGAAGAACAGTACAGGAAATACAGCACTTCCGGCCAGGGGCAGGTTTTCAGATTGGAGGATAAAGCATGAAAACAGGGAAAGGACTTTCGGAATACGCCATCGCCCAGCTGGGGCGGCCATATTGGTGGGGCACTTTTGGGCAGAGGGCAGACGGAGCACTATACGCCCAGAAAAAAGCCCAGTATCCGGGCTATTACACAGCGGCGGACTTTGTTTCCCAATACGGGCAGAAGGTCCACGATTGCTGCGGCCTTATCAAGGGATATCTCTGGTGCGATACACCCGATGGATTACCGAAATACAAGGCAGACCAGGATGTAGCCGTAGAGGGCTTGTACAGGAAGTGCAGCCACAAGGGTGACATCGGCAGTATCCCGGAAACTCCCGGCGTGTGCGTGTTCATGGCCAATATGGGCCATGTGGGTGTGTACATAGGAAACGGCGAGGTGGTGGAGGCCATGGGACATGCATATGGAGTGGTCAAAACCAAGCTCAAGGGCCGGGGCTGGGCTTACTGGGGGATGCCGGAGTGGATAGACTACGCAGGTGAGACCCCTCAGTCGGCTGCGCCGACAGCTCCCCTTGCAGGGGAGCCTACTACCCCTCAGTCTGCTTCGCAGACAGCTCCCCTGACAAGGGGAGCCTTTACACTCAGCTTTCGGATTTTGAAAGAGGGCTGCGTGGGCGAGGACGTGCGGGCGCTCCAGCTGATACTGAAGGCCCGGGGTTATCAGTGCGGAAATTACGGATTCAACAAAGACGGCGCGGACGGGGAGTTCGGCGCTGCCACAAAAACACAAGTGATCTCTTTTCAGAGCGATACTGGGCTTAAAGCTGACGGCGAGGCCGGAGAAAAGACCATGGGCGCTCTGATGGGGATAAACTAAACAACAAAAACAGGAGGATACAAAAATGAACGCACCTAATAAAGCAACGGAGATAAAAGCTCTTATTACAGCAATATTTGTGTTTCTCACATCCCTGTGGGGGTGGCTCGGATGGGCGATTATCGCCTTTATCGTATGCATTGCCCTGGATTATGTGACCGGCACCTGGGCTGCCAGGGCGCACGGTGAATGGTCCAGCGCCGTTGCAAGGGAAGGGCTGTGGCATAAATTGGGCGAGATCGTTGCCCTGCTGGTTGCAGCTTTGTGTGACATAGCAATAAAGGTCATTATTAACAGTGCTGCCGCGCCGCTGCTTGGAAATTTTGAGTATCAGTATTATATTACGCTTGTTGTCACTCTGTGGTACATATTCACGGAGCTGGGGTCTATAATCGAAAATGCGGGTAAGCTGGGCGCACCTATACCGGACTGGCTGGCCAAGGGGATCACAATGCTTAAAAATAAGGCAAACAGCAATATCGAAGAATCATTTAGAAATAAAGATGAATAAAACAAACAATGCCCTCACTATTGTGGGGGCATTGTTTGTTATAGGTTTTAGGAGTATGGACCGCCGTACTGGGTGATGATGAATTTCGCCAGGGCCGGGTTTGTATTTTTGATCTTTACCGGATATTGCAGCTTCTTTTCATACACAAACATCGCTTATACCTCCATTTTCGGCTGGTAATCCCAGGGCCAGGGGTTGTCAAGCCATGCATAGCTCTCCATTCCCAGCATATCCCGCTTGCGCACAGGGCCGAATTTCCTGATATATCTGTCGTGGGCCTCTTTAGCGAGAGCAAGAAAGGTCTGATACATCTCAAAGGCCTGTTTGTCGTTCTTGTGGGTATCCAGATACAGCCCAAGCTCATGGGCTACGAAATCAATGGCCATAAGCTCTGTCAAGGGCGTTACTTCCAGGTTTTTATTGACGATTCCCATAAAGGGCAGGTCAAGTCCGGGGAATAACGTGCCCCGGGACAGCGCCTCGTTGCTTTCGTAGGCCGGGTCCACGGACTTCTGCATGGGCGTATAGGCCATGGCCAGGGGCGCCATAACGCCCGGCAAAGTCCCCAGCCGGTAATCATTCTTACTGTTGTCCAAGATCATTCCTCCTGTGTCGGATTGAGGTCTTCCTCAGACCATATTATGTAGTGGATGTTCCTTCTGTGAGACCGGACTTTTTCTTGACAGCAAGGGGGCAAGGGATTAAACTCTAGGGAAGCTCTGATTAAATCAAAGTGCCCCAGATTTGCGGCAGAAATTTTTGCTGGCGAGGAAGAAAAGTGCAGGAATACTTTGTGTATTTCAAACTTTTCTGACGACGTCCAGCGGGAATTTATGCCGTGAAGATGGGTGCTGGGATTAAATCAGAGGTTCCCAAATCAAATTTTTTTGAGCGAGGCCATGACCATGAATGAACTGTTGATCCGCACGGCAAGAGAGAGCGACGCGGAAGCGCTGCTGAAAATCTATACGCCCTATGTTACCGGCACAGCTATCACCTTTGAATATGATGTGCCGTCTGTTACGGAATTTAAAGAGAGGATAGCCCATACCCTTGAAAAATACCCCTATCTGGTGGCCGAGATCGACGGTGAGCCGGTGGGCTATGCCTATGCTGGCGTATTTAAGGGCCGGGCCGCCTATGACTGGGCTGTGGAGACCTCGATCTATGTCGCCAAAGACAGAAAACGCTGCGGCATCGGCGGGCAGCTTTACCGGGAGCTGGAAAAGCGGCTGAAGGCGCAGAACATCCTGAATCTGTACGCCTGCATTGCCTACACCCAAAAGGAAGATGAATATCTCACCAATGACAGCGTGGCCTTCCACCAGAAGTGCGGATACACGCTGGTGGGGGAGTTTCACCAATGCGGATATAAATTTGACCGCTGGTACGACATGGTGTGGATGGAGAAGTATTTGGGCGAACACAGTATTCCGGCACCTGACCTCCGACCGGCTGATAACAGATAAGCAAAACCGCTCTGCGTTACATGGCAGAGCGGTTTTGGTTTATCCCTGTTTTCTTTGCCAGCCCTGTATGCAGAAGGGCAGCTCCATCTGGTTTGCTTCCAGCAGCGCCTTATCCAGAAGCACCGCCTCCGCGTCGCCGTCAGCCACGATCTTTCCCCGGGAAATCAGCAGCACCCGCTGGCAGGTGTCCAGGATCATGTCCAGATCGTGAGAGGCGATAAGCTTGGTCTGGGGCAGGGAGTTTATGGTGTTGATCACCCGGCGGCGGTTCACCGGGTCAAGGGCGGTGGACGGCTCGTCCATAACGATCATCTCCGGCTCCATGGCCAGGATGGTGGCGATGGCCGCCATGCGCTTTTCTCCGCCAGATATCTTGTGATTATGGCGGTGCTTCAGCGCCTGCAGGCCCAGGGTATCCAGCACCTTATCCACCCGCTGCTCCGCTTCTTCCCGGCTCAGGCCATAGTTCAGCGGCCCGAAGATCATGTCCTCATACACCGTGGGCATGAACATCTGATTATCCGAGTTTTGCAGCACAAAGCCGATTTTTTGCCTGATTTGGGGCAAATTTTGTTTGTTCACCGGCAGATCGTCCACGAAAATCTCCCCGGAGCCTTTCAGCAGGCCCAGCAGCAGATTCATGATGGTGGACTTGCCCGCGCCGTTTGCGCCGATCAGACCCACAGCCTCGCCCTTGTTGATGGTGAAGCTCAGATCTTCCAGCACCGGGTGCTCGCCGTCATAGGAGAAACTGACATTTTGAAATTTGACCATTTTGCTTCACCTCACAAACAGGCTGCCCAAAAGGGCGCTGATGTTAACGATTCTTGCGCAGAGAAAGAAGGCCGCGCAAAGCACAGTATATATCAGGCCTGAAACCCGGCAGGGCGGGACCTCCGCGTAAAAGAAATTGCCCTTAAAGCCCCGCAGCAGCATACTGTTATACAGCTCTCCGGCCCGGTCCATACTGCGAAGCAGAAGCTGACCGAGAAAAGAGCCCCAGGCGGAGAACTGTATGCCCTTTTGGCCAGGGGCCCGCAGACTGTAGCCCTGGCTCATCACGGAGACCTCTTCCAGCATCACGCCGATATAGCGGTAGGTGAGCAGCAAAAGCGTGGTGATCACAGCGGGGACATGTATTTTTCGCAGAGCCGCACACAGTGAGTCAATGGACGTGGTGGCGATGAGCAGGAAGGAGGCCATAAGGGAAAATACCCCCTTCATCATCAGCACCAGCATGGACACCACGCCGCCGCTTATGGTGAGACCGCCCAGGGCGAGCAGGGGCGTGCGGTCCAGAAAGGGATTGACGATCCCCACCGCGCAGACCAGCGGCAGCACAAAGCGCAGCTTGTGAAAACACAGCCGCACCGGTATGCCGGTGATCTGAAACAGCAGCACCGGGTAGAGCAGCATCACGATCAAGCCGGAAAAATCATATTTAGGAAAGGAGACCACCGCCACGATATACAAAATCGTCACCAGCAGCTTGCAAAGCGGGTGAATGCGGTGAATGGGGGAGTCTTCCGCGGCCAGCGCGTCCATCTCCCGCAGCTCAGACCGGGCTCTGGATAATTTGTCCATGAATCGTTCTTCCTAAAAAACAAGCTTACAGAGGCATCCAAGGGATGCCTCTGTATTATATCATAATATACGCATGAAGTCATCAGGCTTTTGCAGCAGCTTTTTTCTTCCGGAAGAAGCCGCCGCCCAAACAGACCAGCAAGGCCACGGCTGCCACAATGGCGGAGCCCGCAATGCCGGAGACCGAGGTCCCTGCGGCGCTGTCGCTGTTGGCAAAGGCATAGTCGGGCAGGAAGGCGGTTTTCTCCTGAATGGCGGCTGCCGTATCGGCAGCGGTGCTGGCAATGCCGTAGTTTTCCTCGTCCAGCCCCATGTTTTCACTGTAACCGCTTTCCGCGTTGCCGAACATGGACCACTCCAGACCGTCAGGGTTGCCGCTGGCCGCAAGGCTCAGTCCGCCGCCCACAACCAGGACCAGGACAGCAAGAATAACCAGCGTGGTTTTTACCGAGCGCTTTCCCTGTACAGCCGTGGTATTGTCCACATCCATCAAAAGCTCCGGGCGGCTTTCATAGACAAAGAGCAGAACGGCGCTGGTGATCAAGCCTTCCACCAGACCGATGGCCAGGTGTATGGGCTGCATAATGCCCACAAAAGCGCCGAAGGGCAGTTCGGTGACGCCGGAAACGGTGGTTTCCAGTACAACGGAGAAGGCGCCCAGCTGCAAGGTGATCACGCAGCCCAGGATAGAGGCCAGGATAATTTTGAGCCGTCCGGCCCCTTTTGCCCCCATGCCATTAAAGGCTTTGCTGTGCATAATGGGCCGCCACAGCAAATAGTAGCCCACAAAGCAGCCGTAAAAGGCCATGTTCCAGCAGTTTGCCCCCAGGGCCAGCAGGCCGCCGTCGGCAAAGAACAGGCATTGTATGGTGAGGATCACCACCATGGATAAAAAACCGGCCTGGGGTCCCAGCAGAGCGGACAGCAGCATACCGCCGCAGAGATGACCAGAAGAGCCGGTGCCGGGAATGGTGTAGTTGATCATCTGGCCGGCAAAGACCAGCGCAGAGGTCACCGCCATGGTGGGCAGCTTGGCGGGATCTTCATCCTTCTTCAGGGTTTTCACGGAAGCGCCGACCGTTACTGCGGAAGCGGCGTACATGGTAGCGGCTACCGCCGGGGCCAATAAAGCGTCTGCCATATGCATAGTTCTGCACCTCTCCTGTTTTTGATGACACTATTTTAACAGGACAGAACCGGTATTTTAAGCCCCCCCGGGGGATATTTTTTTCATTTTTTATATATTTTTTCTTCCGTTACCACCAGATCCATGGCAATATCGTGGCTGTCGCAGATGACCTCATCCAATCGCTGCAGTTCAAAAGCCGCTGCGATCTTCTCCGCTTTTTCGCAGAGGGGGAGGAAGCGGTCGTAATAACCCGCTCCGTGCCCGAGACGGCGAAGCTTTGCGTCAAAGGCCACGCAGGGGAGGATGATGGCGTCGATATGGGCCGGGTCTATCTGCCGGGACCTTTCAACCACAGGCTCCGGAATCCCGTAGCGCTTTTCCGCAAAATCATCCGGGCTGTCCGGCGCATAGGCGGACATGATCCCGCCTCCGGCGGTGACCGGGTAGCACAGCCGCTTACCCATAGCCCGCAGCCTTTGATTCAGCCCGCTTACATCCGCTTCGTCATAGGTAGGCATATAGGATAAGATCAGCCCGGCCTTTTGCAGCTGAGGAAGTTCCAGCATCCTTGCGCAGATCAGCCCGCTCTTCTCTGAAAGCTCCGCGCCGGTCATGGCCCGTCTCCGGTCCAGCACAAATTTTCTCTGCTCTGACTTGTTCAGAAATTTTCTCTCTTCCACTTTTTCACCGCCGCTCGATCATCAGAATATTGCTGATTATGCTGTTGCTGTGCTGATGGATATAGCTGAAATACTCGCCCTTGTTGATGTAATACTCCCGGCCCCAGGAGGATATGCGAAGATCGTTCAGCTCGCTGCCGGTGACCGTCACATAATGGGCCTTGGTAGAGGAAGCCCGGTGCATTCTGCTCAGACTGTCTTTGCTGTATAGGGTCACTCTGTTTTCCTGCCAGAAAAGGGGGAAATTCCCGCCAATGGACAGGATCACAGGAATGTCCGCATCCAGCATGTTCTCCACCTTGCCCATCATTTTGCTGCCGGACAGCTGCCAGGAGGCCCGGAAAGGCATATTGTACCGGGCAAAGACCCGGTTTACGCCCAGGGCCAGAGCCGCACCGTTGGTGCCGAAAGGCGGGAGCAGGGGGAGATACCGGCGGCGGCTCAGCTCCATGCACATCCGGTCATATTCTTTCAGCGGTATGGGCCGGGTCTCCGGAGCCTGGCCGCCGCAATGGTATCGGCTCAGATACAAAAGCAGGTCAAGACTGCCGATGACCCCGCAGCCGCATCTGCGGATAACGGCGTTTTCGGACCAGGTCTGGTTCCCGCCGTAAGAGATGATGCCCTCTTTACTGACCGAGATAAATTCATTTTTCAGCGCATGCACAGACATAGACTTCACCCCTGTTTTTTACATTATACTTGATTCTTTTCCTCTTTTCAAGAAATGCAAAAATATAGTGACAAAACCTGCGGTGCAGTGGTAAAATAGCATGATAATTCATTACAGGGATGGATGAACTTGGTCTTCAGTTCTGCGATTTTTCTTTTTGTTTTCTTACCCTGCGTATTTCTGTTATACAGGCTCATTCCCGGGCTAAGGGCGAAAAACATATTGCTTGCCCTGGCAAGCATCGTGTTCTATGCTTTCGGTCAGCTTCAATATGTTCCGCTTTTTCTCCTGTCGGTGCTCATTAACTACTTTTCGGGGCTGATCCTGACTTCGGCGAAAGCGCACCGGAAAATTGTTCTCGCTCTGGCTGTGATCCTCAATCTGGGCATCCTCTGCGTGTTCAAGTATACGGATTTTATCCTTCAAAACCTGAATCTGGCTTTTCACACGGCGCTTGCGCCAACGGGGATCGTCCTGCCCATCGGCGTTTCCTTCTTCACCTTCCAGGGTCTTTCCTATACCATCGACGTATACCGGGACCCCAAATCCGGAACGAAGAATTTTTTAAAGCTGCTGCTGTACATCTCCTTTTTCCCTCAGCTTATCGCGGGGCCCATCGTCAAATACCACGACATCTCCGAACAGATCGACAGCCGCAGCTGCACAGCGGAGGAGACCGCGGCGGGCGTACGCCGCTTCATCACGGGCCTTTCCAAGAAGATCCTGATCTCCAATGCGGTGGGCTACATCGCGGACGCCGTGTTCAACGATTATCTCCACAGCTTTTCCGGCAGCGCCGACTGGCGGCTGCTGTGGCTGGGCGGCATCTGCTATACGCTGCAAATTTACTATGATTTCAGCGGCTACAGCGACATGGCTATCGGTATGGGGCACATGTTCGGCTTCACCATTCTGGAAAACTTCAAGCACCCCTATGCCGCCACGTCTATCCGCGATTTCTGGCGCAGATGGCATGTCTCTCTGTCCTCCTGGTTTCGGGAGTATCTGTACATCCCGCTGGGCGGGAACCGGAAGGGCCGCTTCCGCACGGTTTTGAACCGCATGATCGTGTTTTTTTGCACCGGTATCTGGCACGGCGCCAACTGGACCTTTGTGGTCTGGGGCCTTTGCCACGGTCTGCTGTCCAGCCTGGAGGGCGCGGGGATCATCCCGGCGGAAAAGCTCCAGCGTACAAGGGCCGGGCGGCTTCTGGGGCGGATTTACACCCTGCTTGCCGTAATGCTGCTGTTTGTGGTTTTCCGGGCGGACAGCCTCAGCGACGCGGCCTTGTTTATCGGCTCCATGTTTACCGGCGGCATTACCGCTGAGGGCACGCTCCTTCTCCATGAGCTTCTGAACCCCGCGGCTGTCACGGTGCTGCTGGTCTCCGTCCTCTGCGCCGGGGGCGTGAGCGCCCGTATGCGCAGTGTGGGGGATAAGCTTCAGGCGCGCAATCCCGCAGTGATGCTCTCCGCCAACAATCTGCTGCACCTGGGGCTTCTTGTGCTCTCCGTTTTCAGCCTGTCCCGGGGCGGCTTTAACCCCTTTATCTATTTCCAGTTCTGAGAGGGGGAGAGAGATGAAAAAAAGACTGATCGACATTCTGTTTATCCTCCTGTTTCTGGTCTTGTGCCTGATCCCCAGCCTGGGGATACTGATTTTCGGCGAGAGTGAAGCCGCCGCCAACGAAATTCTCAGCTCCCGGCCCAGCGTCCAAAACCGGGACGGCTCCTTTAACACGGCGCTGCTCTCCGATTTTTCCGATTATATTGCGGACCGCTTTGCCTTCCGGCAGGAGATGGTCACGGCCTGGTCCGCAATCAACGCAAAGGTCTTTTCCGGCTCTGTGGAGGAGCAGGTGATTTTGGGCAGCGACGGCTGGCTCTATTACCGGGAGACCCTTGACGATTATCTTGGCAAGGGCATGAGCGATGAGGAGCTGGAATACGCCGCGAGAAATCTTGCTCTGATGCAGGAATACGCGGAAAATCAGGGTGCTGCTTTCGTTTTCACCATTGCGCCCAATAAAAACAGCCTGTACCCGGAGCATATGCCGACGTATTATCCCAAGGGCCATGAGGGCTCCAACGCCGAAAGGCTGCCGGCGATTCTGGAACAATACGGCGTGAATTACGTCGATTTGTTTGGAGTCTTCCGGAATGAGGAAGTGCTGTATTTTTCCACCGATTCCCACTGGAATGCGCAGGGCGCGGCCCTGGCGGCCGACCATATCCTGTCCGGCCTGGGGATGGAGAGCAGCTATTTTTCCGGCAGCTTCACGAACATTGTCAGCCATCGTGGGGACCTGTACGAGATGCTCTATCCCGCAGGGACCATGACCGAGCCGGACCCGCAGCTCTCCTCCGGTTTCAGATATATTTGTGAAAATGACCCCAACGGCGGCAACGCCATTACCATCAATACCACCGCGGAGGGCAGGGAAGGCACGCTTCTCTGCTGGCGGGACTCCTTCGGGATCTCTCTTTACCCCTATCTGGCGGAAAAGTTCGGCGCGGCCACGTTTTCCCGGGCCTCCGCCTATGATTTGAACCAGATCGAAACCCTGGGCGCGGACACGGTGATCATCGAGCTGGTGGAGAGAAATCTGGAGCAGCTGATCACAGCCTCACCGGTTTTTGCCGCGCCATCACGGCAGCTCAGCATCGGCGCGAAAGGGGAGGAGTGCTTTATCCTTTCCGTCACCGCGCCCAAGGCTGAGGGCGGGCTTACCCATATCACCGGGGAAATTCCCCGCAGCCGCATGGACGCCGGTTCCGGCATTTATCTGGCCGTGGGAGAGCAAATTTTTGAAGCCTGCGTTCTGCGGGGCAGCGATGAAGAGCATCTGTCTTTCTCCGCCTGGATCGCGGCAGAGGATTTGGCGTCTCTGTCCCTGGTCTGCTGCTCAGACAATGTTTTCACCATATATGATACAGAAATGAATTAAAGAAGAGGGTACTGACATGAAAAAATGCAAAAATCTTATTCTGATGCTTCTTGTGGCTGTCATGCTTTTCAGCCTGTGCGCCTGCGGCGCCAGTGAGGAAAAGCCCGCGGACATGGAATCAGTCCTGCCCGGCGCGGAAAGCGGCGTGGAGACCGAGGACCAGGCCCCGAACAGCCCGGCGGAAGAAGCCGAGCCGGAAGTCAACGAGGACAAGGCCCTTGCAGAGAGTATGATCGGCGAGGAGGTCTCCAAGCTTATCGAAGCCATCGGTGAGCCGGAGAGCGCCGACTATGCCGGAAGCTGCCTTGGTCCCGGCGAGGACGGCGAGCTGCATTACGACGGATTCACGGTCTACACCTATAAAGAAGGAGACTCTGAAATCATTCAGAACGTGTTATGAACGCCGCAAACCATACAATCAGTAAAAAAATCGTAATTTTGATAGCAGCCATCCTGATTCTGGCGATGGCTGCTATTGCCGCGGCTGTATTCTTTTTCGGAACGGCCTGCGTTTATTTCTATACGCCCTCTGATCCCGTTCAGGTCCGAAGAGTTCTGAAGGGGAGTGAAGTTTCCCTTGATCCTCCCACCCCCATAGAGGGCTACACCTTTGTGGGATGGAAAAATGAACGGGGAGAGCCGGAGTCACGGCAAAGCATAAACGTTTACGAGGATACCTATTATTCCGCGGTCTATTCCGTCGCCCTCAACAGTGAGGCGCACGCGCCCTACATGTTCGTGGATGAATATGGCCTTTTCCGGCCCAATGACACCATGACCAGGGGCGAGGCCGCCCAGATGCTCTATTCGCTTCTCAGCGTCAAGGTGAAGGGCAGCGGCAATTTTATCGACGTACCGGCAGACGCCGCCTGTTATAAGGCCGTCGCCGCGCTGAAAGAGCTGAATGTGGTCAGCGGCAGCCGCTTTCACCCGGACGAGCCCATCACCCGCAGGGAGCTTTTGGGGATGCTCTGCGCCTTTTATCCCGCTCTGCCGGAGGAATGTGAATTTGCGGACGTGGATAAGACCGACCCGGACTATGCCATCTTCTGCACAGCCGCCGCTTACGGCTGGATCGACAGCGGAAGCGGGACAGCGCTTCAGCCGGACGCGGAGCTGAGACGGTATGAGATCGCTGTTTTGCTGAACCGCTTTTTAGGCCGGTCTACGGAGGGCGACAGGCCCGACGTAAGGGGTTTTGCCCTTGATGTAACGCCGGAGGACAGCTACTATTCCGATGTGGCTGAGGCGGTGATCGACCACAGCTATTCCCTTGAAGACGGCGCGGAGCACTGGACTTCTGATTTTTCCGCCGCAAAAAGGCCCAAGGGATTCTATCTGGCCGGAACGGAGCTGTACTGTATCTCCAAAGAAGGCTATGCCCTGAAAAACTGCACGGTAAATGGCTTTGCCTTTGATGAAAACGGGCGCTATACCAGCGGCATGCCGGAGCTGGACGAGCTGGTTCAGGAATCTCTGTCCGGCCTTATCACGGATTCTATGGATCAGACGGAAATGCTCCGGGCCATCTATGATTATACCGTGGAGAATTTCACTTATCTGAAGGGCAGTCTCTACGATTTTGGTGACACCTCCTGGCTCAATGACGAGGCCTACGGAATGCTCAGCACCGGCTATGGAAACTGTTACGGCTACGCGGCGGTGCTGTGCCAGTTGGCCAGAGCGCTGGGCTTTGACGCCTGCGTATACAGCGGTACGATCGGTATTGCCGACAGTGAGCACGGCTGGGTAGAGATGGATATAGACGGCCAGACCTATGTCTTCGACCCGGAGATGGAGATGTCATTTTGGGAAGACCAATACCAAACCATCGACATGTTTATGATGACTTACGAGGAAGCGGCAAGATGGCATTACATACGCTGAACACCAAAAAGATCGTTGTGATTCTGCTCTGCCTTGCCTCCGCAGTGCTGCTCTGCGCCTGTGGAAGTCTGTCTGCGCTCTTTGACCGGCTCCTGCCGCTGCCCACGGGAAACAGTGGGGACAGCACAGGGCAGCCTTCTGTTGTGGCTCTGCCGACGGAAACGGAAGCACCGGCCGAGCCTTCTCCTGCGCCTTCTCCCGAACCGGAGGAAATCCACGACACTTATATTGTCAAGATCGCCGGTACACCTTACCGCTCCGAACCCAAAACAGAGCAGGCCAATGTGCTTGGCAGTTTAAGTATGGGTGACAAGGTGGTCTGCATTGAGGATGAGGGCGAGTTCATGCTGGTGGAGCTTTCCGATGGACAGCAGGTCTGGTGTGCTTCCTGGTATCTGCAGGCAGAGGATCCGGAGCTGGAAGCGCAGCGGTCTGCATGCTTTCTGGCGGAAAGGACCGGAACAGACACTTATGTCCCCATTGAGGGAGAACCGGTATATTACTGCACCGCGACCATGCTGAACTGCCGGGCAGAGCCCAGCACCACCTGCACTATTCTCTATCAGATCGTTATGGGCTCCCAGGTAACTGTCCTTGGACGGGACGGGGATTTTTATCTCTGCCGGCTTCCCAACAGCGGGATCGCCTACTGCTCGGTAAATTACCTCTCCAGTGAGGCGACCTATGTGGATCTGGACGGCGCGGTAGACCTGCGCGTTTTTATGCCCGGAGCGGAATTTGACCTGCTTTTTGCCTCGCCAAACAATATTAGCGGCGAAGCCATGTACCCGCCTATCCCCCTTTTGGAAGAGACCACCGCCGACAAACTGATGCAGGCCTACAACATCTTTCGCAAGGACGGCTACACCATCAAAATTTACGACGCGTACCGCCCCAAATCGGCCCAGTATAAGCTCTATGACATCGTTCAGGACTCCCGCTTTATCGCCAATCCCTACGAGGGCAACTCCTGGCATCAGCGGGGAAGAGCAGTGGACATCTCCCTTGTGAATCTGGCCACAGGGGAGGAACTGGAAATGCCTACACCTATGCACACCTTCTCCCTGGACGCGGCCAGAAGCAGCTACAAATCCTGGAGCGTGGAAGCCCAGAAAAATGTGGACTATATGACGAAAGTGATGACCTCGGTGGGCTTCGGCACCATTGAGACCGAGTGGTGGCACTTTGAATATACAGGGCCCGGCGGCATGATGGAGAAAGACATTGACTTCGGCTCGCTGACCAACCGGTCAGTTTCCGAATATGTACCGAGAGACTAAGAAAAGGAGCACAAAATTGAAATGCTGGATTTTCTGAGACAAGAGGGAATAAACGCCCAAATAATCCAAAAAATCGAAGATTTTCGTAATACATATCCTGTCAACGATGAGATGGCCGGGCGCGTCCCCTCACCCAAATACCATTATTACGGGAAAGATGTGTGGGAAAAGGCACTGACGGCCTTGCTTTCCGGGGAAAATCTGCTGCTGGTGGGCCCCAAGGCCACCGGAAAGAATGTTTTGGCGGAGAATCTGGCCGCGGTTTTCGGTCGGCCGGAATGGGACATCTCCTTTTACCTGAATACGGACGCCGCCTCTCTCATCGGCACGGACACCTTCATGGACGGGCAGGTCTCTCTGCGCCACGGCCCCATCTATCAGTGCGCCGAGTTCGGCGGCTTTGGGATCCTGGACGAGATCAACATGGCAAAAAACGAGTCCCTTGCGGTGCTCCATGCCACGCTGGACTTCCGGCGGATCATTGACGTCCCCGGCTATGAGCGCATCAATCTTGCCCCCTGCACCCGCTTCATCGCCACCATGAACTATGGCTATGCCGGTACCCGGGAGGTAAACGAGGCTCTGGCTTCCCGCTTCATGGTCATTAATATGCCCATCATTTCCCGGGACAATCTGAAAAAGCTGCTCATGGCCCAGTTTCCCAGCCTTTCGGAGAAATACGCGGATCAGTTTTCCGACCTGTTTCAGGAGATCCGCAGCAAATGCGACAGCGCGGAGATCTCCACAAAGCCCCTGGACCTGCGCGGCCTGATCGCCTCCCTGTCCCTGGTGAAAAACGGCCTGAGCACCGGGCAGGCGCTGGAGATGGGCATTATCAATAAGTCTTTTGACGATTTTGAGCGGCAGCTGGTCTCCGATATCATCCACGCCCGAATCCGCGCCGACCTTTCTGCCGCAGATTTGTTTGCACAATGAACCAGGTATCTGAGCTTCAGAAAAAACGCGCCGTAAACATCATCTGGAACGCCGCGCAAAATTATGATTTCAGCCCCGATTTTAAGGCCTACGATAAAGAGGGCCAGGCGGAGCTTTACTGGAATACCATCATCGGCGCGGTCCGCCGTCATTATGACTATCCGAAGATCGAAAAGGTCTTTTTGTCCTTCCAGCAATACGAGGACGCGGACACCTATGAGGGCCTGCTCTGGCTGGGGCTGGAAAACTGCGTTTACGGCCGGGAGGTCAAAGACCGCCCCGCTCTCAGTTATCTGCGGGAGTGCTATGCCCGGCAATTTATCGCCGAATATAAGACGCCGGATGACCTTCAGCTGTACGACGCGCTGGCCTATGCCCATTACTGCCGCGTTCTGGGCCGGGAAGTGCGTATGGATAAATACAGCGTGAAGCTCCTGGACGAGCTGGAATTTCCGCCGGAGATCACCACGGAGGAGATCCTTGCGCGGGCGCAGGACCTTTTTCAGCGCTGGTTCCAAATCAGAACCGAGGAGCGGAAAAAGGAGAAAAAAACGCGTGCGCTCCCGGGGCTAAAGAAGAGGAAAGACAGCAAGGGCCGTTTTCGTAAATTCGGTATCGGCTTTGCCGATCACCCGGACAATGTATATGGCGGCGCCGACGTCTCCGGCCGGGCTGACCCCAATGTGCTGCATACCAAAATGACCGCCGCGGAGCTGCGGGAATTTATGGAGACAAAATACGGCAAGCCCATCTATTCTCCAAGCAAAAACGCGGAGATCGAACGCAGCCTGTGCAGCGGCAATCATGCCGACTGTCATCTGCATTTTACCAAAGGGGAGCCGGTAAAGGGCAAAATCCAAAACGGTTTTGAGGCCCTACAGAAGACCCGGGAAGCGGTGCAGATCCAGAAAAACCGGGATTTCTATCAGAAGAATCTGGCGCAGAACCGCACCTCCATCGCAAAGCTCACTGCGAAGATTCAAAACTCCGTCCTGCTTCACCTGCAGCCGGCTCCGGTCAAGGCCAACGCCGGGCGGCTCAACGGCAGCGCGGTGTGGCGCGCCCTGCTGCTGAACGATGACAAGGTGTTTATCAAAAACGAGCAGGACAATATGGGCGATCTGAGCGTGGACATCCTTTTGGACGCCTCCACATCCCAAAAGAGAAGGCAGGAGATCGTGTCCACGCAGGGCTATATGATCGCGGAGAGCCTTACCCGCTGCGGCATACCCTGCCGGGTCATGTCCTTTTGCTCCATGACGGGCTACACCATTCTGCGCGTTTTCCGGGACTACAATGAGCCCAAGGGCAACAGCAAAATATTTGAATATGTGTCCAACGGCTGCAACCGGGACGGCCTGGCCATCCGCGCCGCCCGTTATCTGATCTCCCAGGAGCGGTATGAGCACCGCATCCTTATTGTTTTGTCCGACGTCAAGCCCAACGACGTTTGCAAGATCCACGGAAAAGGGGAGGGGGAGCTGATCCCCTACGAGGCAAACGCCGGGGTAACGGACACCGCTTACGAGGTCCGCAAGGCCCGGGCGGAGGGCATATCGGTCATCTGTGTTTTTACCGGCGTGGACGAGGACATCCCTTCCGCAAAGCTGGTCTACGGCCGGGACTTTGCCAGAATACAGTCCCTTGACCTGCTGGCCGACACCGTCGGCACATTGCTGCAAAATCAGATAAGGAACATTTAATACTATTTTCCAATAAAAAGTAGACACTTTTTTATTGGAAAGACGCCGCGCTGACGCGCTATGAAAAGTAGTCTTTGTCTACTTTTCATGGGAGTCTAGTATGACGTAGCCGAAATAATGGCCATAAAAAATACGGAACACATCAAAAATGTGTTCCGTATTTTTTGATCGATTTTCTTATTTCGCCAGGACCTTTTTCAGCCGTGCGTAGCGGGGGAGGGAATTTACCAGAGGCAGCTTGGGCTCGCCCTGAATGAGGGGCAGCACATAGTCGATAAACTCGTGCTTCAGGCCGTTTTGCTCCTCGTTGATCCACTCCAGGGGGACCTTCTTCTCGTAGTTTGCCACGGAGGACAGGGGCAGAAGCTCCATCTCGCAGGTGTACTGGCCGTCCACATACACGCGCTTGAAGGCCACCATCTTGCCGGTGACGCCCTGTACCGCCGCTTCAACGGCGGTCTTGCCAGCGGTAAAGGCCTCGTTTACGTCGGTGGCGGAAGCCAGATGTGCGCCGCAGCGCTGGAGCAGGCTCAGCTCGATGCCGCGGACCTTCGCGCCGG
>CAMGRL010000040.1 GCA_946061515.1 uncultured Clostridia bacterium | reverse complement strand
CATGTCAGGCGGGGAACCGAGCAGCATTAAGCGGTGCTTTTCGTGTGCCGCGAGGTCGCCGGGTCTGAGCCGGCTGCCGGCGTAACGGGCATATCGCCTATTCGGAGATGGGTGTGCAGTCTTGTCAAGAGTCATAAAGTCTATTGCGGGGAGGCGCGTTCTTTGTATCAGGCCCTGTATCGGAAATGGAGACCTCAGACCTTCGACCAGGTGGTGGGGCAAAAGCACATTACCGAGACCCTGAAAAACCAGGTCCGTACCGGACGGCTGTCCCACGCCTATCTTTTCATCGGCACCCGGGGCACCGGAAAGACCACCTGCGCCCGCATCCTGGCCAAGGCCGTGAACTGCGAGCACCCGGTGGACGGAAACCCCTGCGGCGTCTGCCCGGCCTGCCGGGGGATCACTGAAGGCTCCGTAATGGACGTGGTGGAGCTGGACGCCGCCTCCAATAACGGCGTGGACAATGTGCGCGCCCTGCGGGAGGAAGCGATTTTTTCGCCCGCCACGGTGAAAAAAAGAGTGTACATCATCGACGAGGTACACATGCTCTCCAACCCGGCCTTCAACGCGCTGCTGAAAATTCTGGAGGAGCCGCCTGAGCACCTGATGTTCATCCTGGCCACTACCGAGCTGCAAAAGGTGCCCGCCACGATCCTGTCCCGCTGCCAGCGGCACAGCTTCAAGCGGATCGACACGGCGGTGATCACCGATTATCTGGAATATATCGCGGGGCAGGAGGGCTTCACCCTCCAGCATGACGCGGCGGAGCTGATCGCGCGGCTGGCCGAGGGCGGCGTGCGCGACGCGCTGAGCCTGCTGGATCAGTGCTCTGCCAGCGAAAAGATCGACCTGGAGGCCGTATATTCCGCCATGGGTCTGGCGGGCAACCGCCGGGTGGCGGAGCTGCTGGACCATATCCTGCGCCATGAGACGGAGGCGGCACTGAAAGAATTTACCGGCATGTGGATGGACGGAAAGGATCCGGTATCCCTGCTGACAGAGCTGAGCAATCTTATGCGGGACGTGCTGATGATGCATGTGGCCCCCAAAGGCGCGCTGGAGCTGATCTCCGGCGCTTTTGACGCCGGGACCCTGCGGGATTTTGCGGGGCGCATGACCACGGAGGAGCTGCTCTGCGCCATGAACACCCTGCAGAGGACCCTGTCCACGGTGAAGGACGCCAAAAATCCCAAGACCGCGGCGGAACTGTGCCTGGTCTCCCTGTGCGACAGTACCCTGGGGGAGAGTGTCGCGGAGCTTCGCGCCCGCGTCTCCCGTCTGGAAAAGCAGATGGAGGAGGGCGTGCCGGTCCGCCGGGAGGAGTGGGACCCTGCCCCCCGGAGAGCTGACCCGCGGGAATATGAAGAAGATTATTACGACGAGCTGCCCGAGCCGCCCCGGCACTATGAGGAGCCGGAATATGAGGAACCGGGCCCGGAGGTGTTTATCGACGAACCCCGGGCGAGCGTTCCGGCGAAAAATCAGGGCAGAGCGGCGGAGACAAAGCCCGAAGAGCCTGTCACCCCGGCAGCAGCCCCGGCAGAGAAAGTGCCTGCCTGGTCGGAGATCTGCGAACGGGCGGCGCACCGGGTGCCCATGGACCTGAAAATCCTTCTTGGCGACGACAGCAAGCTGCGCGGCAGGATAGAGGGCGATCTGCTCAAACTTGAGGCCAACCCCGTTTTTGTATACGGCCGGGTCAACAAGCCGGAAGTATTACAGCTCTTTGCCCAGGCGGCAGGGGAGCTGGCCGGACGGGAAATACGGGTAATGCTCTCGGAACTGAAACCCAATGAGCGGCCACAGCGCGATATCGACGAACTTCGCGCCTACCCTGAGGTAAAATTTATATAAAGACAGAACTGGAGGAAAAAACAATGGCAAAAGGCGGATTTCGCGGGGGATTTCCCGGCGGCGGCAACCAGATGAACATGGTCAGACAGGCCCAGAAGATGCAGCAGGAGCTGCTGAAGATGCAGCAGGAGATCGAGACCTCCAAATTCGAGTTCACGGCCGGCGGCGGCGCGGTGAAGGCTGTTGTCCTGGGTACCAAGGAGCTGGAGAGCATTGAGATCAAGCCCGAAGTGGTGGATCCTGACGATGTGGAAATGCTCCAGGACCTGGTGATTGCCGCGGTTAACGGCGCAATGAAGCTCTGCGACGACAGCACGGCAAAATCCATGAGCAAGATCCAGGGCGGAATGAACCTGCCTTTCTGAATGAATAAAATGGGCAGGTCATTGACCTGCCCATCATTATGACCAGTATACTTTTGCTTATCTGACGGCCATTTCCTGATAATAGAAGGCCGCACCGGCCAGGGAGTATATGGGCGCCACCATGGACAGCGCGCCGCCTTCGCCGTAATAGAGCATCAGACCGTCTCCATAGGTGGTCGGGTCGAGGGTTCTGGCGTATTGTTCCTCATAAAAACTGTCGTGGGGGAAGCCGCCGAAGGCTTCGGTGAACTTCTGCTCACAGGCAGCCATGGCCAGCGAAGTCAGCTCCTCTTCCGTGAGCCCCTCCCGGGCGAGAAAGTCGGAACGGGTGAACTCCCGGTCCTCTCCCGTGTCGTAATTGTATACGCGGTAATTGAAAAAGTCGTTGGGGCTGTCTGCGGTGCAGAGAATGGAGACAATACCGTCGTTGACGTAATAGCGGTAATCCACATTCACGCTGACCAGGCTGACGCCGTCGTCCATGCTTTTCAGCTCTTCATCCACCACGGACATAAGCTGCGCATGGATGGCCTCGTTTATGCGCCGGGCCTCCTCAGTCTCAGTGTTGATGGCCGGTATGCGATAGGAGTAATGGTATTCATTGCCCAGACTGTCGGTATAATCGCCGCTTTTTTCAAAAGCCGTGACCACAATGTCCTCCGGGATCAGCGGCGCTTCCGATTCCGCCGGGGCAGCAGTCTCAGGCGCATCGGCGCTTTCCAACGGGGCAGAGCTCTCCGCGGGAGCGGGGGAGACCTCTCCGCAGGCGCAGAGCGACAGGGCCAGAGCCAAAAGCAAAAGTAAGGATACAGCTTTTTTCATTTTTTTCATCCCTTTCGTGCCGATTCTATCACACAGGCATCCATGTTTCAAATAAAGAAGTCTTAAGAATATACCCTTTTCTCAGGAGGAGCAAATGAAAACCAACTGGACTGACAGCGTAGACATCAACAACCCTCTGCCGGAATATCCCCGGCCTCAGCTGGCCCGTCGGGGCTGGCGGAGCCTGAATGGCCCCTGGGATTATGCCATCAACAGCTCAAGCCGCCATCCCACAGAGTTTGACGGGCAGATCATTGTCCCCTTTTCCCCGGAGACGGAACTGTCCGGCGTACAGCGCAGCCTGAAAAGCGGGGAGTACCTCTGGTACCGCCGCCAGGTGGAGCTGCCGGAAGAATACGCGGGCAGGCGGGTGCTGCTGCACTTCGGCGCTGTGGACCAGGAGGCCACCGTATGGGTGAACAACACCATGGTGGCAAGCCATGTGGGCGGTTATCTGCCCTTTGAGGCGGACGTTACCGAGGCCATCGAGGATAACATGATGACCATCACCGTCCGGGTCACCGACGATACGGACAAGGGCGTACATACCCGGGGCAAGCAGAAAACCAAGCGGGGCGGCATCTGGTACACGCCCCAGAGCGGCATCTGGCAGACCGTATGGATGGAGGCCGTGCCCGAGGATTACGTCAAATCTCTCCGTATCACCCCGGATTTCGACAAGGGGACTGTGGAAATCGCAGCGGAAACTGTGGGAGAAGCTCCCGCCTTTGCCCAGTTCGGCGGCTTTTCCTATGAACTGCCGGCGGAGATCCCCGTGCCGGATTTTGAGGCCTGGTCCCCCGACCACCCCAAGCTCTACGGCTTTACGGTCAGCTGCGGGGAGGATCTGGTCCAGAGCTATTTTGCCATGCGAAAATTCTCCGTGGAGGAGGATGAAAAGGGCGTAAAGCGGCTGTTTCTCAACAATAAGCCCCTTTTCCACAACGGCCTTCTGGACCAGGGCTACTGGCCCGACGGGCTGTACACCGCCCCCACTGACGAGGCGCTGGCCTACGATATCCATGTGGCCAAGGCCATGGGCTACAATATGCTGAGAAAGCACATCAAGGTTGAGCCTCTGCGCTGGTACTACCACTGTGACAGACTGGGTATGCTGGTGTGGCAGGACATGCCCTGCGGCGGCGGAAGCTACAATCCCGTTGTGGTGTCCGCGCCCCTGCTGACCGGCTCCCACATGAAAGACAGCGCATACGGCCTGTTCGGACGGGGCGACACCGCCGGACGGGCGGAGTTCAAGGCGGAGCTGGCAGAGATGGTGAAACACCTGTATAACTGCCCCTGCATTGCCATGTGGGTCATCTTCAACGAAGGCTGGGGCCAGTTCGACGCGGAGAAGATGCACGATTTTGTCCGCTCCATGGACCGTACCCGCACCATCGACCACGCCTCCGGCTGGCACGACCAGCATTTCGGCCAGGTGAGAAGCGACCATGTCTATTTCAAGAAATATTCCTTTAAGCCCGACAAGTACGACAGGGCCGTCCTGCTCAGTGAGTTCGGCGGCTACGCCCACAAGGTGATCGGCCACTGCTTCAGTAAAAAGGACTTCGGCTACAAGAAATTCGAGATGCCGGCCCAGCTGGAGATCGCCATTGAGGAGCTGTACCAGCAGCAGATCAGGCCCGCCGTGGCCCAGGGGCTGGCCGCCGCAGTGTACACCCAGGTCAGCGATGTGGAGGATGAAGTAAACGGTCTAATGACATATGACCGCAAAGTGGCGAAAATAGCACCGGAAATCATGCAGAAAATCACAAAAGTGGTGTGATAATGAAACAGCAAGGCGGGGAAACCCGCCTTGCTGTTTGCTTAAAAAAATTAACATAATATAGTATACATAAATTAATATACATAATATAATCAACATAATATAGATGACATAATATGATTTACATAATATTTATTGACCCGAATGTACAGCCTTGTTTTAAGCCGGGGGAAAAGACGACGAGAGGGAAGTAATAGGTAAAAGTGAATAGTGAATAGTGAATAGGTAAACAGTTTTCAATGGAAAAGCTCCTCCGTATGGCATACGGAGGAGCTTTTCCATTGAAAACTGTTTATGCGCCCTGGCCCCAGAGGACGATCTCGTCCACATTCCAGTTGGCAGGCTGGCCGGAGCCGGTGGAGGCCATGGTGTAAAGGGCCTTCTCCTGCTCATTGAGGGAGCCTTTTGCCTCCAGGCGGGAGACAATGTCCTTGCACTTGATCTTCATAATGAGCTTATAGGGCAGGGGCAGTTTGTTCAGGTCAAAAGCGCCCTGGAGGCAGAACACCTGCGTGGACGCAGGTATGCCGTTCTTTTCCCGGGCAAAACCCGCGCTCCCTTCGCTGACCGCGCCCATGCCCACAAGGACAGCGGCGGCCACATCATATTTTTCGGCGGCCTTCTTGTAGCCCTTGATGGTCCCGGCAAAGGCCCAGCCGATAAAGATGATTTTTCCGCCTTCCTTGACGTGTTCTTTGCCCATGGGAAAAGCGGGAATGTGCAGCGCGGCGGACAGCAGCTCCGCGTATTTTTTGCAGGAGCCGGTGAGAGAGTTATAGACGATGGCAGACAGCATGTGTGTATCCTCCTGTTTGAATTTTTCCGTTTTGTGATAATATTATTTTATGGTTTTCTTCCGCCCTTGTCAACTTACAAACAAACTTCCTTGTCCAAATTCGGGCGATAAAAAACCGGCCTTGTCCAAAAATGGACAAGGCCGTAAGCATTTTAACTTACAAGCTCTACGCCTTCGTCCGTTCCGTAGACGGTGACAGTGAGCTTGTTCGGCAGGCAGGTGATGCACTGGCCGGCGTAGCGCACCTTTCCCTGACTGACGCAGATATGGTCAGGGCAGTCGGCCTCCAGCATGTAGGCCACCCCATCCTCGATCACAAGGATGTTGGTGCCGCCGTTCAGTTCATATTTGCCGCTGTCGGACAGGGAATACCTGGCCGTTTCCACGCCGTCCACGCGAACGATCACCCCGGCGCCCTCCTCGCCTTTGTTGAAGTACAGGAAAAACAGTACTCCGGCGAGAATGAGCAAGCCAAAGATAATGCCGAGGTCGGCAAGGCGCTTTTTGTTTGCGGGAACTTTCTTCATCAGAAAGCAAACAGGGCCAGGGAGATGATGCAGGCGGCCAGCAGGCTGACAGGCAGACCGCGGAAGGCTTTGGGAACGTACTTCTCATTGATCCGGCTCTGCACACCGGCAAACAGGAACATGGCCAGCATAAAGCCCAGACCCGCGCCCAGAGCGGCGATAAGGGACTCCACGAAGTTGTAGCCCGCAGTCACATTGTTCACCGCAAGGCCCAGCACAGCGCTGTTCAGGGCAATCAGGGGGAAGTAAACGCCCAGGCACTTGTGCATCAGCTTTTTCACCACCAGGTCCACCAGGTAGACCACAATGAGGATCAGGGCGATGAACACCAGCGTCTGAAGATAGCTGAGACCCAGCCTGGCCAGAAGGAAGTTCTGAACCGGCCAGGTGACGGCGGCGGTGAGGAACATCACCACAGTCACCGCAAGGCCCATGCCGGCAATGCGGCTCTCGTCCTTGGCGTAACCCAGGAAGGGCGTGACGCCCAGGAACTTCTGCAGCGCGTAGTTATTGGCCAGAACGCCGCCAAGCAGGATCAAAAGCAGAGATTTGACAGTCATGCTTATTCACCCTCCTGTTCGTTATTTTCAGGCACGGCAGCGATTCCGGCAGCCGCGCAGGCAAGTCCTCCGGCTTCGCAGCCGCAGTCATCGCGGCGCAGGGCCTGGATCACGGCAAGCAGAATGGCAAAGACCAGAAATCCGCCGGGCGCTTTGAGGAGCAGGGGAATGTTGTGGCTCTCCAGGAAGGGGATGGCCAGGCCCGCAAAGCTGCCATTTCCGAAGATCTCCCGTACGGCGGCCATGCAGAACAGGGCCAGGGTAAAGCCCAGACCGGTCAGGAGGCTGTCCAGAACGGAGACGCCGAAGCCGCGGGACGCGGAGGCTTCCCCGTTGGCAAAGACGGCCAGGTCAACGGCCACAACGGCCAGGTACACGCCCAGCATCTGGTACACACTGGGCAGGAAAGCGTTCATCAAAAGCTGGACGATGGACACAAAGCCCGCCACGATCAGCACATAGGCAGGGAGCTTTGCCCGCTCAGGGATCAGGCGGCGCAGAGCGGAGATGAGCATAGCGGACAGCAGCATCACCAGCAGCACCGCAACGCCCATTCCCAGGGCGGAGATCACGCTGCCGGTCTGGGCCATGGCGGGGCAGGCGCCCAGAAACAGCACCAGAACAGGATTTTTCGCGATCGCGCTGAAAGCAAGAGGGCATTTCTTATTTTCGTTCATCAGTTATTCCCTCCATCTGTTGCAGAAATGGCCTGAAAGGCGGCAAACACGTCCTCAATGGCCACCGTCATGGCGTTGGTGCTGGCGGTAGCGCCGGAGATCAGGGTCTGCTCGCCGGTAAAGCTGCCGGCAGTCAGTCCGGTAAGGCCTTCCTTGTACTGGGCCTCATCCAGCTCATAGCTGGTGAAGTATTCGCCGAAGAGGATGATCTCGTCGCAGGCCATGGAGACGATAGCGCCGTTTTCATCCAGCACATAGTACACGGCGATGGGCTCATTGCTGTAGGCATAGGGCCGGGCGCAGAAGCCGTAAAGGGTGGTCTCGCCGTCGGTAACGCGGTATGCGCCGGTGACGGAGTTGAACACATCGTCCAAGGGAAGGGCGGTAAGCTCAGCACCCTCAGACACCATGGTCTGGAGCTTCTTCAGCTCTGCGTCGGCGGTGGATACGGTGTTGGCCGCGGCGTAGGAGGAAGCCTCCTCCACCATGGCGGCATTGGCCGTGTCGGTGATGTCCTTGCCCTCAATGTCGTAGACGCGGACAGTGCCGGAGACATTGCAGATCAGCAGGTAGCTGCTCTCGCCGTCTTTCGCGACAAAGGCAAAGCCGGAGCCATTCAGGGCCTTCATGATCTTCTGGATAAAGGTGAACTGACCCTCGGCGATCTCAGGCTCTTCCACCTGAGCCACGCCGTCCCGGTTGGCAAGGCCGGTAAAGACCTGCACGGACAGCTCGGTGAGGATCTGGGCGTCGCTCTTCACGCCTGCGCCCACAAGATCATTGGCAATCAGGGCGGCAAAGCCGTCGCTGACAGCGTTTTTGAAGGCGGAGGAGGAATAGGTCACACCGGCAACCAGGCCCACGTCGCCAAGGGCGGAATCCTGGCCGATGAAGCTGCCGGGGTAGTCCGCGCCGAAGTCCTTGGTGTCGGGATAGGCGGTCAGCTCCGTTCCGGAGATCTTTCCCTCGGCGTCGATGGCGATGGTAAACTCGATAGGCTCCTTGGTGTAGCCCTGGGTGGTGGACAGGCGGATGGCGTAGCCCAGGCCGGAGGTCTCGCTGTAAATGGCCTGTACGGTCTCCGGTACATCGACCAGAGCGGAGGCGGCGCTGTCGTTTGCGTCGTAGATCAGCTCAAAGCCCTTGGCCTCGGGCATGACGCTGTACAGCGGGGCAAACTGCTGGGCGGAGCCGTTGGCCTCGATCAGAGGGGCGGCGAAGATGTTTATGCCGAAAAGCACCAGGGCGAATACGGCGAAAATAAGCACCAGCACCAGAGCCGAAGCGGCAAAGCCGGTTTTTTTATTAGGCATTTTTCGACCCTCCCAACGGTTTATTTCCGGTGAATCTCTCTATGTAGGGGACCAGAAGGTTCATAATCAGGATGGAGAAGGACACGCCCTCGGGATAGGCGCAGAAATAGCGGATGATAAAGGTGATCAGGCCGCAGCCCAGGGCGAATACCACCCGGCCCTTGGTGGTGATGGGGCAGGTCACATAGTCCGTGGCCATAAAGATGGCGCCCAGGAACAGACCGCCGCCCAGAATCTGATACAGGGCGTACACAAAGTCGCCGGAAGCGATCAGGGTGCAGACAAACACTGTACCGATAAAGACCACGGGGATATGCCAGCGGATGACCTTACGGACCAGCAGGTAGATAAAGCCGATCAGCAGAGCCAAAGTGCAGGTCTCGCCGATGGCGCCGCCGTAGGTACCGATGAACATGTCCAGCAGAGAGGGGAGCTGGGAAGCGCCGTTGGCCAGCTGCTCCAGAGGAGTAGCGGAGGCCTCCAGCTCAACCACCGCGGGCATGGCGCCGCCGGCCACGGAGGAGAAGGCGATGAGCATAAACACGCGGGCGGTGATGGCGGGGTTGGCGAAGTTGCGGCCCAGGCCGCCGAAGAGGCCCTTGACCACCACAACGGCGAACACAGAGCCGATCACGCACTGCCAGATGGGCACATTGGTGCTCAGGTTCAGGCCCAGCAGCAAGCCGGTGACCACTGCGCTGAGATCGCCCACGGTCTGCTGACGGCGGGTGATCAGGTTAAACAGGAACTCCGCCAGAACAGCGCTGACAATGCAGGTGAGCAGGATCACATTGGCCCGCATTCCGAAGATGACCGCCGAAGCGATGGCAGCCGGAAGGAGGGCAATGATCACATCCAGCATGATCCTGCGGGTGGAAGCGCCGCTGTGGATATGCGGAGAGGCTGAAGTGATAAGCTTTTCCATTTTACTTTTCCCCTTCCTTCTTTTCTGCGGCCTTTTCTGCGGCGGCCTTGTTGTATTTCCGGATGAAGCTCCGGGCCGCGCTGTTGTTTTCTGCAAGGGGACGGTGAGCGGGGCAGACGTAGGAGCAGCAGCCGCACTCCATGCACAGCTGAACCTTTTCCTTGTTCAGAATGGCGGCGCGCTTGTCCTCATCCTCCAGCTCCATGGCCTTGGCAAAGGCGGTGGGATTCAGGCTCAGCGGGCAGGTGGCCACGCAGCGGCCGCAGTGGATGCAGGGGCTGGGCTCCGCCTTCTGGGCGTCTTTCTGATCCATGACGATGATGGCGTTGGTGGCCTTGATGACCGGCTCGTCCATGGAGCGGGCGGTTTTGCCCATCATGGGGCCGCCGTAGATGACCTTGCCCGGCTCGCTTTTCAGCCCACCGGCCTGCTCCACCAGATAGCGGATGGGGGTGCCGACGGGGACGATCAGGTTCTTGGGCTCCTTGATGGCGGAGCCGTCCACCGTGATGCACTTTTCCACCAGAGGCATACCGTCTTCGATATACTGGGCCATCTTGGCCAGGGAAGTGATGTTGATAATAATCACGTTCAGCTCCGCAAGACGCTGTCCCTCGGCCACCACCTTGCCGGTGGCGTTGTAGAGCAGCACCTGCTTTGCGCCCTGGGGATAAATGCTCTTCAGGGGCATGACGTTCACGGTGCTGTCGCCTGCGAACACGCGGCGCATCTCCTCAATGGCGTCGGGCTTGTTCTCCTCAATGCCGATAATGAACTCCTCGGCCTTCAGGTACTCTCTCAGCAGGCCCACGCCCTTGACGATATAGTCGCTGTTTTCCACCATGGTGCGGTTGTCGCTGGTGATGTAGGGCTCGCACTCTGCGCCGTTGACCAGCACGGTCTTTATGGGGTTGCGGCGTACCGCGTCCAGCTTCGCCCACAAAGGAAATGCTGCTCCGCCCAGACCAACAATGCCGCTTTCCTGAACTGCGGCAAGGAAGCTGTCCAGATCATGGACCTGAGGAGGGACGATGTTGGGGTCCTTCTCCATCTTGCCGTCGCTCTCGATGCGGATGGCAAGACCGGGCCTGCCGCCGTTGGGGGTGAACGACTCAATAGCCTTGACTGTACCTGAAATAGTTGCATGGACCGGGGAGGAGATTTTCCCGTCCTCCCGGGCGATAAGCTGACCGATGCGCACATGGTCGCCGACCTCCACAACGGGGACAGCCGGACCGCCGGAGTGCATGGACATGGGGAGCAGAACTTCCTTTGGCGGCGAAATGCGTACAGAGTGCATCCCCGCCGTGTTTTTGTGATGGGGGACTTTCAATGCGGAAATTTTCTTTCTGAAATTCATCAGATAATGACCTCCATATTGTTGATACGGATAATGAAATAATCAATCTGTGATAAGACCTGACAGACCTTCGGTGAAGGCCATGGACCCGTCGGGGTAGATCCAGAGCACCTCCACACCGCCGATTTTGTCGATGAGCTTCTGCCCGTCCTCCTGAGACATGCAGAAGAGGGCCGTGGACAGACAGTCGGCCAGGCCGCTGTCCGCCGTGATCACGGTGAGGGAGGAAAAATAGTCCGCCGGGAACAGCGTGTCCTTGTCGATGATGTGGTGATAGCGCACGCCGTCAACGGTGAAGTAGCGCTCATAGATACCGGAGGTGACACAGGCCGTGTCGGACAAAAGCAGGCTCAGGGCAAAATTCCCGTCGGGATCGTTGGGGTCCTTTATGCCCGTGATCCAGCCGGAGCCGTCGGGCTTGGTGCCGATAATGCGGATATTTCCGCCCACGTTCAGCACATAGCCGTAAGCCTCCTGGGAAAAGAGGTAATCCGCCGCCCTCTCGGTGGCGTAGCCCTTGCCCAGGGCGCCCACATCAATGGAAGACAGCGGATCGGTGATCCTGACGGTCAGGTTTTCGCTGTCGATCTCCAGAAGGGAGATGTCTGTGTGTCTGGCTGCTTCTGCCAGCTCCTGCTCCGACGGCACACAGGCGGCGGAAGGGTCTTCGCTTGCGGCCGTGCGGCAGTCGTGCCAGAGGGTGAGAACAGCGCCCATCATCACGTTCATCTCGCCGCCGGTCAGCGTATACAGCTCCTTGGCATAGCTGAGAAAGCGGATGAGCTTTTCATCCACGGAGACAGGCTCCCCGCCTGCCAGTCTGTTGATGGTACACAGATTGTTGATGCCGGAATACTCATGGTATATGTCCAGAAGCTGGTGATACTCCTCGAGTATACCTGAAACTTCGGCAGAACGGTCGTCAAACCGTTCTGCCGAATCTCCGGAATAGTCGAACACGTAGGAGACGGTATCGAAGTATGTGAAATAGGATTTGCCTTTCGGCTCTATCTTATCCGGCTTGCCGAAGCAGCCGGCGAGGGGGAGAGCCAGCACCAACGCAAGGCACAGGGCGAAAACGCTTTTTATTCGCTTCAATACCTTCATCTCCAGTGGTCAGATTTTATCTTGCGTAGTTTGCAGCCAGGGCGATAACGGCGATCATGCCGCTGATGTCCATGGTGCAGGAGGCGTACAGGGTCTCGTCAGTGGTGACGTTGTGACCATTGCTCTCAACAGTCTCAATGCCGGCAACCTCAGCGGCGGTCTTGCCAACGGTGTAGTCGGCAAAGGCCTTGGCCTGAGCATCCCACTCGGCGATTGCGTTGCCGTAAGCGACCATGCCGTAGTCAGCGCCCAGCTCTCTCTTGGTGCCCTTGAAGTCAGCGCCGGTGATCTGGCCGTTCTTGTCAGCGGTGATCTTGGGCTGGGTGGCGTCGGTCAGAGCGGCCAGGATCTTGCCGTCCTTGCCGACAACAGCAGCGGCGTACTCGGTGTACATTTTGACCACAGCGTCATCGCTGTCGGTAGCGGCGGTGGACTCGTCAGCGTCGGTGATGGCAGCAATGCCCAGCGTGAAGTCCTTGCCGGTGAAGGTGGCGCCCTTCTCGTCGTTGCAGGCCTTGACAACAGCGGCCTTGAAGGCGGTGATGTCCATGGTGCAGCCGGCCAGCAGAGCCTCGTCGGTGGCAACATTGTGGCCGGTTTCGTTGAGGACGGTCTCGATGCCTTCCACCTCAGCGGCGGTCTTGCCCACAACATAGCTCTCAAAGGCCTTTGCCTGGTCGTACCACTCAGCGATGGCGTTGCCGTAGGCTACCATGCCGTAGTCATCGCCCAGCTCCATCTTGGTCTGGAAGGTCTTGGCAGCGTCAACGGCGCCGCCGGTGACGTCCATCTTGCTCTGGGCAACGTCCAGACGGCAGGCGACAATCTTGCCGTCCTTGTCGGTGACGACTGCGGCCACGGTGGCGTCTACCTGGGCATTGTTTTCCTTGGAGGAATCGGTGCTGAGGTCAACGCCCATGCCCAGTTTATACTCGCTGCCGGAAGAACCGCAGGCGGCAAGGCTGAGCATCATGCATGCGAGAAGAAGAAAAGCAACAATTTTTTTCATGATTTACTCCTCTGATCATAAATTTGGTTTTGCCCGGTGCTGTCCTGAGGCGCCGGACATTTTTTCGCGGGGACAACACGCTCAGACCGGAAAAACGCTCCCCCTTCACGAAACGCCTGACCGGAATATGACCGTGCCTGCTCCGTCCCGAGGGGCAGAGCCGTCACAAAAAGCCGGGTCAAAACCCGCTTTCCTGTGATTTTTTTAACATTATAGCATTAAATGCTCCGGAGGTCAATATTATACCTTATTTCTTTGCCGTAAAAATGACGAAAATGGAGGGGAAAAAAGTTTCCCGGAAAAAACGTATATTTTCCGGGAAAAACCGATGGTTTAGCTGAGGAACCGTATCAGCTTTTATGCTCCTCCAGCCAGCGCAGGGCGGTGTAAGCGTAGACCGCGCTGCCGCCGGGCAGGGCGCTTTCGTCAAATTTCACCATAGGATGGTGCTGGGGGTAGCAGTAGCCCTTGTCGGGCTGGCCGCTGGCCAGAGCCAGCATGACGGAGGGAACCTGCTGGCTCACATAGGCAAAATCCTCGGAACCGGCGGTTTTGGAGGAGCTTCCGCCGCCCATGGCGTTCAGCTCCGTGACGGAAAATGCCTTCCCGGGGCCCAGCAGCTCCTTCACATACCTTTCGCAGCTGAGGGACATGTCCCTGTCGTTTACCAGGGTGGGGCAGCCGCTGCCGAAAATAACCTCCGCCTCCGCCCGGAAGGCATGGGCCACGCCCCGGGCGATCTCGCTCATGCGGGTTTTGATATAGCTGCGGCTCTCCTCGTCGAAGGTGCGCAGGGTGCCGCCCATGGTCACCGTGTCGGGGATGACGTTGGAGGCGGTGCCGGCGTTCATGGTGCCGAAGGTGAGCACGGCCTTTTCGCCCATGGCCAGCTCTCTGGCGTGGATCTCCTGAAGGCTGATCAGGATATGGGCCGCGGCGGTGAGGGGGTCCACGCCGGTGTTGGGCATGGAGCCGTGACAGCCCTTGCCCTGGACCTTGATATGAAAGTAGTCTGCCGCCGGGGCGCTGACGCCGGGGGCGGAGACCACCACGGTCCCGGCGGGGAAGGGCATATTGGCCATCACATGGATCATCAGCGCGGCGTCCACTTTGGGGTTTTCCAGAAGGCCGGACCGGATCATGTCTTTGGAGCCTTCAAAGACCTCCTCTGCCGGCTGGAACATCAGCTTGACGGTACCCTCGATCTCGTCCTCGTGCTGCTTCAGCAGTCTGGCCGCGCCCAGGAGCATGGCGGTGTGCATATCGTGGCCGCAGGCGTGCATCCGGCCGTTTTTGCTGGCAAAGTCTACGTCCGCCTCCTCCCGGATGGGCAGGCCGTCCATGTCCGCCCGGAGCAGGAACACCTTGCCCGGCTTCTTCCCGCCGGCCAGGGCCACAAGTCCGGCCCGGCCGCAGCTTTCCGGCGCATAGCCCATGGCCTCCAGCTCTTTTTTTACATAGGCCAGGGTTTCTCCAAGGTCAAATTCCGTCCCGGGCATCCGGTGAAGGGCGCGCCGTTGATTTACTATGGTTTCGCTGATGTTCTCCGCTTCGGAGAGAAGAATTTCAGGCTTCATTTGTTTTACCTCCATAAGGATTGATCTTTTTTCCCATCTTATCACAATTATTGGCAGCTTTCTATCATTATTCTATGAACAGCGGGAAAAAATTCATCTGATAGAGAATAAATTACCGCTCCGAATGCTTTCTCATTCGAAGCGGTATGTTCATGAAAACAGTTTCCATTGGCCGGTGTCGCCCTGGCCCTGATCCGTCTCGCCAAAGACCTTTACGCTGCCGTCGGCGAGGACAAAGGCCCAGTGTGTGCCCCCAGCGGCGATTGCTACGGCGTCTGTGACCGAGGAGAAATCCACCGCGTCCTGACTGCGGAAGAAATAGCTGTGGACATGGCCGTTGGCGTCCAGCCCCAGCACGGCTGTGCTCCCGGCGGAGACCGTCAGAATGTCCTGCCAGTCCTCCAGCGGGAAAGCGGGGGAGACCACAGAGCCGTCATTTTTTACGCCCACGGCGTAGGCGGTGTTCACATCCAGAGCCACAAACTCCTTGAAATCGTCTGAACGTGCAGTTTCATGGGAGATGAGGGCGCTGCCGTCCGTCTTTACGGCGGCAAAGGAATAGGACCCGGCGCAGATGCTCTCCAGCCCTGTCCATGCCGACAGATCCATGTCGCCCAGAAATCCGGTGTATACCAGGGTCCCGTCGGCTTTCAGGCCCAGGGTGGCGTAGTCCAACCCGGCGATCTGCACAATGCCGGTCCAGTCTGCCACATCGCACTGACCCTCGCTGCTCCGGCCCACGGCTTTCACTGTGCCGTCCGCCATCAGGGCCACGCTGTGGTAAGCCCCTGCCGCCACGGCCTTTACGCCCTGCCAGCCGGAGACCTCACACTGTCCATAGCTGTTGTCGCCGCAGGAGAGCACCGTGCCGTCTGACCTCAGACCCAGGGTATGGAAAAAGCCCAGCGCTAAAATGTCCCTGGGCAGAGCCTCCCGCGCCTGCGCCAGCGCGGCTCTGTGCTCCGCCTCCTGGGGCGACATGCCCTTCACCGCGTTGACGGCGTCCTCCGGGTCTGTCAGACCGCTGATTTGCATAGCGTACTGCTCCATCAGCGCTTTCGCGCCCGGGTAATTACCCAGAGAGGAGAGCAGCATCACCGCGTCCACCCCCTGGCCCTGCTCCATCAGTTGGACGGCCAGGTCAAAGCGGCACTGGTCCCGGCGCTCTGAGGCGTCCCGGAACCCGGCGATCTCCCCGAACAGCGCGGAGGCCTGTTCAAGACTGCCCTCAGCGGCCAGCGCCTCCGCCTGAAGATAGATACAGCTTCGGGCAAGCTCCGGCGCGTCCAGGGTATTGCCCAGGGAATAGAAAAGGGCGGCGGCCTGCTCAAACTGCCCCTCCTCCATCAGCTGATTCGCGGAGAGATAGTCGCACTGCTCCACATAGTACAGGGACAGCTCAGTATCGGAAAGCCGAAGGGCAATGCGGCGGGCCTTGTCGGCCTTACCCTGGGCCAGGGCGGCTTCGATCCGCTCCACCCGCCATTCCGGCAGACGCCTGCCCGCATACACCCCGGCGCAGAGCAGCAGGGCAAAGACTATGGTGGCCGCAAGCAGAGTCAAGATCACAGTCCGGCGGAGGGAGCGCTCTTTTTTCTCAGTCATGGTTCCGCCCTCCTCAGTATTCCATGTGCAGATAGCTCTCCATGTACTGCTGCATGGTGGAGCTGTCAATGGGCGTGTAGGTGCAGTAGATCATATAGATGTCGTCCACACCGTATTCGGCGATGTAGTCCGACGCACTGGCCCCGGCCAGAGAGGAGACGTATTTTCCCCGCCGGAAGTCGGTGGAGATGATCTGGTCATAATAGGGCGTCAGATAGGGGATAAAGGCGTTGGAGAAGCTGTCCCCGATGACCAGGGCGTTTCGCCCGGTGTGGTATCCGGTGATAAACAGCCGCCAGGGGGTGTAGGTGCCGCCCAGGTACTGCCGGTAGCCCACATCGCTCCGGTCGATAAATACGCAGTCCTGCTGCTCCGTCAGGTTGGTGAGAACGTAGCTCTCCACCGGGGCGATGGGCTTCATCACCGGCACGTCGTTTACGTCCACCGCCATGTTCTCCAATGCGCGGCGGTCATAGGCTTCTCCCGTGGGCCGGGAGGCCAGATAGTAGTCATATTCATAGTAGTCCGCCGTCACCACGCCCTGCCGCTCCAGCATGGCCGAGAGCACATAATTTGCGCCCACAGGGTGCCAGTGGTGGTCGGTGATGGGGTAGAGGGTCTCTTCCTTCAAGTGGGGTCGGAGAATATCCGAGGCGTCGTAGATCAATACCCCATCAGCCACAAGAGGCTGCAGGACATCCTCCACATCGCTGCCCCAGTCGGTGTAATTGCCGTATACGATGCTGTAGGCCAGCTCGGAAGTGGGGGCGCAGACAAAGTTTACGGTGCCGTCTTCCGGCAGACAGGCCCGGTACTCATCCAGCACATCGGCCAGATGGGCGATGGAATCGGCGGAATAATTCTGATAATCCACCCGTTCACCGGCGGCATTGACCAGCCAGATGGCGGCGGGGCCAGCCTCCTGGTTTTCAGGGCTGTCTGAGGGAACGAGGGAGGGGGTTGCCTCGGGAAGAGGGTATTCCGTATCCTCCTCACTGAGCTGGAAAAGACTTTCCTCTTTAATGGTCTGAGGCATGGCGTCCTCATCCTCCAGATGGAAAAGGCCCATGATCCCGTCGGTGACGTCCGCGATTTTATCCCGGGCAAAAAAGCCGTCGGACAAAAAGGCCTCAAAGTCTTCCATAAAGCTGCCGCTGAGTACGCTCTGGGCGCTGAGCTGGGGAAAACCCTGGAGCATACGGTTCTCTGTCGTCGAGGCCCGTTCCTCCTTATCCGTCAGCAGCAGCTCCGCCATACCCAGGGTGAACAGGCTCAGGAGGCAGAGGTAGATGATAATCAATGAAGTGCGGTGTTTCATTCTCTCGCCTCCTAAAACCGGAAATAAATAAAGGGGTTGTAGCTCTGCCCCACAAGAAACAGCAGGGACACCGCCAGCAGGGACACTGTACCCAGATTCTGCAGGGCAGTACTCAGCTTTTCATGGGCTGACATCCTGTCTTTCAGCCAGGAGAGAAGGGGCAGGCTCAGTACAAAGGCCAGCAGGGGATAGACCGTGTATTTTCTCAGCACCGCCGCGGCCGCCGCGTCGGACAGAGCGACAGCATGGAAGGCTCCGCCGCTGTATTCCAGGCCGATCAGAGCCAGGACATGCTGGGCCACGTTGGCAAAGTCGGTGTAGTAAAACAGCACCCAGCCCACCATGACGATGACAAAGGTCAGCGCCCAGCGCAAAAGCCCCGGCAGCTTATCCAGCAAATTCTTAAGCACGAAGCGTTCCAGAATCAGCAGCAGCCCGTAGTAGGCACCCCAGGCCACAAAGTTCCAGCTGGCGCCGTGCCACAGACCGGTGAGGGACCAGACGATCAGCATGTTCAGTACGGTGCGGGCCGCGCCTTTCCGGTTCCCGCCCAGGGGGATATACACATAGTCCCGGAAAAAGCTGCCCAGAGAGATGTGCCAGCGCCGCCAGAACTCGGTGATGGAGCGGGAAATGTAGGGATAATTGAAGTTCTCCTTATAGGTAAAGCCCAGGGTTTTGCCCAGGCCGATGGCCATGTCGGAATAGGCGGAAAAGTCAAAGTAGAGCTGAAGGGTGTACAGAAAAGCGCCCATCCAGCCCCCGGCCAGGGACATGGAAGCGCCGGAGCCGGCCAGCGTCAGTTCCTCCAGGGCCGCGCCGCAGATATTGGCGAGCAGCACCTTTTTGGAAAGACCCAGCACAAAGCGGCGCATACCCGCCACAAAATCATCGGGCAGGATCCGGCGGCTGTCCAGCTGGTCGGCAATGTCGCCGTACTGGACCACAGGGCCGGCGATCAGCTGGGGGAAGCAGCTGATATACAGCAGCAGCTTCATGGGATTTTTCAGCATGGGGGCCTTGCCCCGGTACACGTCCACGGTATAGGTCAGGATCTGGAAGGTGTAAAAGGAGATGCCGATGGGCAGCTTGGGCGCCTGCAGACGCAGACTCAGATGCAGAAGCCCAGCCAGGGAATTGAACAGAAAGGCGGAGTATTTAAAGTAGAAAAGAAAGCAGATGGAGGCGATCACGCCAAGGGTGAGACAGAGCTTTTTCAGAAAGCTGCTCTTCGCGGAGCAGAGAAGCCTTGCGCAGATATAGTTTACCGCCGTGGAAAACAGCATGGCGCTGATCCACACCGGCTCGCCCCAGCCGTAAAAGAACAGGGAAAAGACAATGAGTACGCCGTTTCGCCAGTGCTTGTCTTTGAACAGAAACAGCGCCAGATACAGCAGCGGCAGAAACAGCAGCAGAAAAGTCAGGCTGGAGAAGACCACCTTTTTATCCTCCCGAAAAACATCGTTGCCCGTATTCTAAGCTTTTTTGGCAGGCTTTGTCAACTATAGCGGAGATGGACGGATAGAAAAATCCCCGGCACGGTGTGCCGGGGAATCAAAATCAGCTGATTTTCAGGGTTTCCCAGAGGGTGTTCAGGTAATCCATGGTTTCGCTGTCCAGATTGCGGAAGGCGTATTTGTTGTAATACTGGCTGAAATCGCCGATGTCGGGGTAGAGGATGGCCATGGCCTCCTCGCCCAGCTCCTCCTGATAGTCGGCGTTGTTGTACACCAGAGAGTTGGGGGAGGCGTAGTAGATATATTCGGCGTTGGCGATGGCCGGCTCCTCGGAGAGCATGTAGTTGATGAAGATCTCCGCCAGCTCCTTGTTCTGGCAGCAGGAGGGGATGCACATGGCGTCCACAAAGTAGTTGGTCACTTCGGGGACGTAGCACTGCAGATCCACGCTGTCGGCCTGGTTGTCGGCCATGGTGAAGTAGTCGCCCACATAGTAAGCGGCCACGGCGGCCTCACCAGACTCCATCATGTTGAACACCTCGTCCATCACATAGCTCTTCACCAGAGGGGCCTGGGTCTTCAGCTCGGCAAGGGCGGCGTCCCAGGTGCTCTTGTCGGTGGAGTTCACGTCCAGACCCAGCTTGTACTGGGCGGTGGCGAAGGCGTCGCGGGAGTTGTTGAACTGGAGAATGTTGCCGGAATACTTGTCGTTCCACATCAGCTCCCAGCCGCCGAGGTCGGCCTCGTCCACCACGTTTGCGTTGTAGATCACGCCCACCACGCCGTAGGTGTAGGGCACGGAGTACTGGTCCTGGGGATCGTAGTACAGGCCGCGGAAGCTGTCCTCAATATACTGGTAGTTGGGGATGTTCTCAAAATCCAGAGGCAGGAGCATACCCTCGTTCGCCATGCGGGCGATCATATAGTCGGAGGGGATGATGACGTCATAGCTGACAGCGCCGCTGGAGATCTTGTTGTACATGTCCTCGTTGCTGGCATAGGTGTCGTAATTCACCTTCAGCTTCTGGCCGTAGGTCTCTTCATACCAGCTCTCGAAAGCGTGGATGGTGTCAAAGGAGCCTTCAGAGCCGTCAGAGATATACTCGCCCCAGTTATACACGTTCAGGGTCAGTGTATCAGAGGAGCCGCAGCCGGCCAGAGAGACGGACAGGCAGCAGAGCATGGCGACGGCCAGCAGGATGGAAATCATTTT
This sequence comes from uncultured Clostridia bacterium, assembly GCA_946061515.1. GTDB lineage: Bacteria > Bacillota > Clostridia > Oscillospirales > Oscillospiraceae > Limivicinus. The sequence goes on along the minus strand of CAMGRL010000040.1, from coordinate 165 downwards.
TTTCATTTTGTGTACCTCCGGATGGTTAAGATTTTGCTTTTTTCTTCTGCCTTGCCAGCTTCATCTGCCGGGAGGTGTCCCCGTCGGACAGGTTGGAGATGAGCAGCAGTGCCAGTATAACGAAGAAGGTGATGGTGGCAAGGGCATACATCTTCGGCGTTACGG
>CAMGRL010000039.1 GCA_946061515.1 uncultured Clostridia bacterium | reverse complement strand
CGGTTGAGGCAGCAACCAGAGAGGAAGCGCAGGCAATGGTTGAGGAAATGTGGGACAAGGGTGATGTGGTGCTGGACGCCGATCACTTCGTCGGCGCAGAGTTCAGCTGCAATGACGGGCAGGAAATCGAGGCGGACAAGCCCATTGAGGTACTGCTCGTGGAACCCGGACAGTATGCCAGGATGACCACCATCGGCTCCTCCCTTGAGGATATGCAGAAGGTCGTGGGCGGCTACATTCAGGAGGCTCCCTTCTTCCGCGATCCGGTCACGCTGGTCTGCAACGAGGAAGGCAAGATTTCCGGCCTGCCGCTGAACCGCGCCATCCGGGACGATGACGGAAAAATCATCGATGTTGTCGCCGGAACCTTTTTCATCTGCGGCGCGGAGGGCGATCACTTCTCCTCCATTCCGAAGGAGCTTCAGAAAAAGTACGAGGAGAAATTCAAAAAGCCGGAGGCGTTTCTGAAGATGGGGCGCAGCATCATGGCGATTCCCACGGAGCCCACGGCGTCCAATCCGAAGCCGGACAGGAAAGCGCCGGGCATGGAGCTGTAACCGCCGCCCGGAAAGTATGCAGAGAAAGGAGATGATGCACCTTGCAGGAGGAGGTTGAAAACAGAACCGTCACGCTGACCATATCCGGCGCAAAGCTGACAGGACGCACACTCAAGTGGGCAATCCGTCAGTTTCTGAATCACCACAGCAAATCGCAGGCAAAGAAAGCCCAGGCCGCAGCAATTACGCCGCGCGGCAAACAGTCGGTGGCAGAGCTGGTCGGTCAGAATCAGGGCGTTCAGAACATTGAGATCAGCGATAAAAACATCAAGGACTTCGACCGCGTGGCCCGGAAATACGGCATCGACTATGCCGTCAAGAAGGATACCACCGAAGAGATTCCCAAGTATCTGGTCTTTTTCAAGGCGCGGGACGGCGACGCGCTGAACGCGGCGTTCCGGGAATACTCGGCGGTCGTTGCGAAAAAGAAGGAACGTCCGTCTGTCATTCAGAAGCTGCGCGCGATCAATCCGCTGGAGCAGGCAGTGAAAAAGGACAAGGTTCGGCACAAGGGCAAGGGGCTGGAGCTATGAGGCTGGATAAAAAGCTGAAAAATAAGTTGCTCCTGAAGCAGCTTCTGGAAGCGCTGAAAGAATTGATGAGCTCCGCAAGGCGGTAGAGCTTTACAAAGGCCCGGTTTTCATGTGCGGCAGAGACCAGCTGTGGCTGAATGATATTGTCAGTCAGTATGAGGTTCGCTACATCAAGGCCGCAGATGCCCTGATGCGCGAGCTGGCAAAGCAGAAAGACTATGCGGGCGTCATGCAGTACGCTGTTAGGGCGCATGAGCTGTTCCCGGGCAACGGCCTGATCTGTTACTGGCTCATCATGGCGACATACAGTCTGTCCGGTGCCGATATGGCAAAGAAGGAATACTTCCGTCTCAAAGACGATATGACACAGGAGGAGATTGATGTGGTGACGGAGCATCTGAAAAAGAACAGCCTGATTCGATATGAGGAGCTGTTCGGCGTGTAACACATAAGTTATCAAAATGGGGAGATTGGTATAGATGCAACCGATGCCAACGGATTGTTGCAACGAGCACAAAACCGTTTTCTTTTCCAGCAAATGAAAAAACAGCAAAATATCGAAGCTGTCATTGCCAATGCTGCTACTGAATTGGATAAAACAACTGTGGTTAGTAGCACTCCGGTAGATGAAGATTGGATAAGTTCGTTCTTTGATTTTGTTGCTAATGTCAGTAATGAGCAGATGCAGATCCTTTGGGGAAAGGTGCTGGCTGGTGAAATTGAAAAACCTGATAGTTTTTCGATTCGCACACTCGATGTGCTTAGAAAAATGACTCGGGAAGATGCAATATGCTTTTCAAAAATTGTACCACTTGTTCTTAAGTGCCCTGGTGATAAAGAGGCGACTTTTTACGACTTCTTTGTTCCAGGAGATTTGGGAAGTAAAGACCGCATTCTTGAAAAATGTGGTATAACATTTTCGGATATTGTTCGTTTAGATGAAGCACAGCTTATTTCATCCAATTCGCTGATTAGTGTGGGTAACATCTTGCATCCAGGAGAAAGCATTCTTTTTGAAGGCCCAACAAAAGCTGTCAATGTAAAAAACGAGCAATCAAGCGAGGTAAAAGTATACTGCTCTGCTTTCTTACTGACAGCAGCAGGAGTAGAACTGCTGTCTGTGGCCTCGGGAATAGAATGCGGTTGTGCACCAGAGTGGTATTTGCAAGAGTTTGCGAAATCTTTGGCCGATATAGTTGATAAGACATCGGAATTAGAGATTTCTGTTGTGTGATTTTGTGCAAAGATGGAGGTGACATTTTTGTCCAACTTCAAATTCCTACTCTCTGCTCCGGGGATGGAAGTCTTTGCTGAGGTAGCAATGGTGGCGGAGAAAATTCTACATATCGACCCCGCTGCCTGCGTGCTGAACTGCCGGCGGGCGATGGAGTTTGCGGTCAAGTGGATGTATTCCGTGGACGGCTCTCTGGTGCTGCCCTATGACGACCGGCTGGTTTCTCTGATGGATAACGAGGATTTCCGGGACATCGTTGGTCAGGACATCTGGCGCAGAATGAAGCTGATCCGCACGCTGGGCAACAACGCCGCCCACACGGGGAAGAAAATCAGCGAGGAGCAGGCGGCGCTGTGTCTGGAAAACCTCTTTATCTTTCTGGACTTCGTGGCCTACTGCTACGGCACGGACTACACCGAGCGGACCTTTGACCCTGCACTTTTGAAGGACGAGTCTGCCGCTCCGCCAACCGTTGAAACGGAAGCCGAGGTCAAACTGGAGCAGCTCATGGCGGAGAATGCCGCTCTGCGGGAAGAGCTGACTGCCCGCCGTGCCGAGCAGCAGCAGACCTATGTGCCCAAGCCGCTGGACCTCAGCGAGTACAAGACCCGCAAGATCTACATCGACGCCATGCTGCTGGACGCCGGCTGGACAGAGGGGCGGGACTGGCTCAACGAGGTAGAGCTGCCCGGTATGCCCAACAAGAGCGAGGTGGGCTATGCCGACTATGTGCTCTATGATGATACCCACAAGCCCCTGGCCGTGATTGAGGCCAAACGCAGCTGTGTGGATGTGAGCAAGGGCCGCCAGCAGGCCAAGCTCTACGCCGATTTGCTTGAAAACAAATATGGCCGCCGCCCTGTGATCTTTCTCTCCAACGGTTTTGACACCCGTATCGACGACGGAAAATATCCGGAACGCCGTGTCGCTGCCATATATTCCAAGCGCGATCTGGAAAAGTTATTTAATCTGCGCGCCATGCGCACCAGTCTTGCCCATGTAATGGTAAATAAGAAAATCGCCGGACGCTGGTATCAGGAGAGCGCCATCAAGGCCGTCTGCGACAGCTTTGACAGGAAAAACCGCCGTAAGGCTCTGCTGGTAATGGCCACCGGCTCCGGCAAGACCAGAACGGTCATCGCCCTGTGTGATGTGCTGCTCCAGCACGGCTGGGTGAAGAATATCCTGTTTCTGGCTGACCGCAATAGTCTGGTCACGCAGGCCAAGCGCAGCTTTGTGAATCTGCTGCCTGACCTCTCCGTTACCAATCTGTGCGAGGAAAAGGACAACTACTCCGCCCACTGCGTGTTCTCCACCTATCAGACCATGATGAACTGCATCGACGCGGTCAAGGACGAAAAAGGGAAGCTGTTTACCTGCGGCCACTTTGATCTGGTCATATGTGACGAGGCCCACCGCTCCATCTACAACAAATACCGTGACATTTTCAACTATTTTGACGCCCCGCTGGTGGGTCTGACCGCCACGCCCAAGGACGAGATCGACAAGAACACCTACGAGGTCTTTGAGCTGGAGAGCGGCGTACCCACCTACGGCTACGAACTGGCCCAGGCAGTCAAGGACGGCTTTCTGGTGGACTTCCTGTCAGTAGAGACTAAGCTGAAGTTCATGGAGGAAGGTATTGCCTATGATGAGCTGTCCGACGAGGACAAGGCCGCCTATGAGGACACCTTTGAGGATGAAAACGGCGAGCTGCCGGAGCGCATCAGTTCCTCGGCGCTGAATGAATGGGTCTTTAACGAGGACACCATCAAGGAAGTACTGAATATTCTAATGACCAATGGTCTACGTATCAATTACGGGGAGACACTGGGGAAAACCATCATCTTTGCCAAAAACCATACCCACGCGGAAAAAATATTCGAGATATTCAATCGGGAATATCCTCATCTGCCCGGCTATGCCAAGGTCATTGACAACTACATGACCTATGCCCAAAGCGCCATTGATGAGTTCTCAGACCCGAAAAAACTGCCGCAGATCGCCATTTCTGTTGACATGCTGGACACCGGTATTGACGTGCCGGAGGTGCTGAACCTGGTATTTTTCAAAAAAGTCATGAGCAAGGCAAAGTTCTGGCAAATGATTGGCCGCGGTACGCGCCTGTGTCCCGGCTTGATGGACGGCGCGGATAAAGAGAAGTTTTATATTTTTGACTTCTGCGGAAACTTCGCGTTCTTTCGCATGAGCAAGGGCAAAGCCACAGCAAATCAGCTGCCTTTGCAGGGGGCCATTTTCAAGCTGAAAGCCCAGATTGCATATAAGCTCCAGGACTTGGCTTACCAGACGGAGGAGCTTATCCCCTTTCGCAAATCGCTGGTGGATGATCTGGTGGGCAAGGTGCGGGAGCTGAACCGGGAAAATTTTGCCGTCCGTCAGCATTTGAAATGTGTGGAGCTATATTCAGCGCCGGAAAACTACAATGCGCTCAGCTATGAAGACACACTGCTTATCGGCGAAGAACTGGCTCCCCTGATCGAGCCCGATAAGGATGACGCCCAGGCCGTGCGCTTCGACGCGCTGATGTATGGTATCGAGCTGGCATACCTTGTGGGGAAAAAGTACAACCGCGCCCGAAAGGACTTGTTTAAAAAGGTCGGCGCAATCGCTTCTTTCGCGAATATCCCGGAGATAAATGCCCAATCTGAGCTGATCGACAAGATACTTCACACAGATTATCTTGACAGCGCGGGTATCAATGAGTTTGAGCATATCCGCAAAAGTCTGCGGGAGCTGATGAAATATATCCCTCGCGTCCACATCAGCTACTCCACAAACTTTGATGATGAAATTTTGTCTGTGGAATGGAACGAGGCAGACCTGGAAAACGACGATTTGAAAAATTATAAGGCCAAGGCAGAGTTCTATATACGTCAGCATCAGGATGAGGCTGCCATTGCGAAGCTGAAAGGCAACATTCCCCTTTCCGCTGAAGATGTGGTTTCGCTGGAGAGGATACTCTGGAGCGAAGTCGGTACAAAAGAGGATTATGAGGCTGAGGTGGGTTCCAAACCTTTGGGCGAATTTGTCCGCGAGATTGTGGGGCTTGACATGAAAGCGGCAAAGGAAGCCTTTTCCGAATATCTCAACGACACATATCTGGACAGCCGCCAGATATACTTTGTCAATCAAATCGTGGAGTATATCGTACATAATGGCCTGATGAAAGACCTGTCTGTCCTGCAGGAGTCCCCGTTCACCGATCAGGGCAGTATTGTTGAGGTATTTACCGACATAAACGTTTGGCTTGGGATCAGGACTGTCATAGAGAGCATAAATGCCAACGCTTGTGTTGCATAAACCGCGTCCACAACCATAGAACGTCTCACGGCGCAAACCGTGAGACGTTCTTTTATCATTTGCCGGGGAGGACCACGGTAAAGCGGCAACCGCCGCCCAGGCGGTTTTCCACGGAAACCCGGCCTTTATTGGCGTCCACGATGCGCTTCACCAAAGCCAGGCCCAGGCCGTTGCCCTCCTCCTTATGGGAGCTGTCCGCCTGATAAAAGCGGTCAAAAATATGTTTTTTGGCCTCCTCGTCCACACCGGGGCCGCTGTCCTCCACGGTGACGGTGATCTCCCCGTCCCGCTGCTTCATTTTTATGCCCACGTAGCCGCCCACCGGGTCGAATTTGATGGCGTTGCCAATAATATTATTCCACACATGCATCAGCATACTCTCGTCGCCGGTATATTCCACCCGCTCCAGGTCCACGTCGAACTCAATATCCTTCTCCGCCCATTTTGGCTCCAGCAGCACCACGGACTGCCGGATCTGCTCATCCAGACGGAAGGTGCAGCACCGGCTCTGGATGACCTGATTGTCCACCTTGGACAGCAGCAGGATGTTGCCCACAAGGCCTGAAAGGCGCTTTGTGTTGAACAGGATCTTCTCCACGTACTGTCCCATTTCCGGGGAAAGGCTTTCATCCCCCTGGAGCAGCGTGGCATAGCCCTCAATGGCGTTGATGGGCGTTTTGAACTCATGGGAAACGTTGGAGACAAAGTCGGTCTGCAAGATCTCCGTGGCTCCCAGCTCCTTGGCCATCAGGTTGAAGTTTGCATAGATATCCTCTATCTCCCTGATGCCGTTATCCGCCGTCAGACGGACGCTGAAATCCCCGTCGGCCACTTTTTTCATTGCGTCACCCAGCCGGGTGATGGGGCCGAAAAACCACTTTCCCAGTAAGGCGGATATGGACGCGCCGATCAGCAGACTCAGCAAAATCTGCCACACCGTCAGCGGCAGCAGAATATTGCCCTTGGCCACAAGGTTCAGGATCACCGCCAGGACCACCGCCACAACGACGCTTATGCCGATCTCCACCATAGCCACTAAGGTGAAATACAGTCTTAGATTCTTGCCAAACCTCTTTTTCTTCATTGCTTTACTACCTTATAGCCCACGCCCCGGATGGTGACGATCTTGAAATCCGTATTGTCCTTGAACCGGTCCCGAAGCCTGCCGATATGTACGTCCACCGTGTGGGTGTCGCTGTCGGACTCATAGCCCCAGATATCGTCCATCAGCTGCTGGCGGGTGAAAATGCGCCCGGGGAAAGAGGCCATCTTATAAAGAAGCATGAACTCCTTCTGGGGCAGCACCATGCTCTCCCCGTTGCAGGTGACAGTCAGGGAATCGCACTCCAATACGGTGTTGCCGATGGTCTGCCGCCGCTCGTTGATCATCTGGGCCCGGCGGAGCAGCGCGCCAACCCGGAGCACCATCTCATTTACGTTGACAGGCTTGACCATATAGTCGTCCGTGCCGGAGAGAAAGCCCAGACGCATATCGTCAAAGGCGTCCTTGGCCGTGATCATCATCACGGGCGTATTGATCCCCGCCTGGCGCAGAGAGCTTACCAGCTCGTAGCCGTCCATGACGGGCATCATGATATCGGAAATGATCAGATCGTAATAGCCCCTGTCCATGGCGTCCAGGGCCTCTTTCCCGTCGGCCACGCCGGTGACGGCATAGCCGTTTTTCATCAGCACATGCTGAAAAAGCTGACGCAGCTCCTTGTCATCCTCCGCAATCAATATTCTGAACATACAGCGCCTCCCGTAGTATACTCTTTATCATATTATACAATATAATCCCGTTTTTTCAATTGTTCATCAACGGAAGTTCAAGGATAATTGATAAAAGCCCGGTTCACACCGGGCCTTTAAAATCAGGATTCTTTTTTCACCTTGGCAAGTCTGGGGATAATGATGAGGGCCAGAACGCCGCCGATCAGGGCCGTGACGCCCTGGGGCCAGGAGAACATAATGGACAGGGCCGCCACCTGCTTTTCGGCAACGGAGCCCAGAGCCTTCAGCACGGTAGGCACGCACACCCAGAGGAAGGCGCACTTCACCGCGGCAGCGAGAATCATTGCCGGGATGCGAAGCTCCTGCCGTTTGCCGGACACCAGACCGAAAACCAGGGCCAGAATGGCGTTGCCGCAGCCCACCACCGGCACAACAGCCAAAACGGCGGGGCCGATGCCGATCAGGGACGCCAGAACAGAGGACAGAAAACCAATAATAACCCCGGACAGGATACCCACCTGGGCGGTAAAGACAAACAAAACGCAGTTAACCAGACTGCCGGTGACCAGCTGGGTCACGGAGAAGGGGCCTGCGATGAAGGCTCCGTCGGGCATAAGGGTGCCAATAAGCTGTGCCAGAATCACGAGGGCGATGCCGATGGCCGTGCGGGCAATAAACTGAACAGTGCGGTCTCCCCTTTTCATTCCTTGGTCGCCTCCTCCAGCCTTCCGGCAAAGCTGCTCTCATCGGCGTGCTTTTTCTCCGCCGCGTCCTTATAGGCCCTGATGCCCGCCGCGGCAGAGGCCACGGGTGCGATGGTGCCCGCACCGGCCACACAGCCGCCGATGCAGCCCATGCCCTCCAGCAGATAACCGTTTCTCTTTCCGGCCTTGGCCATCAGCAGCATTTTGCGGCATTCCCGCAGGCCGTCGCCGTATTCGATATTGACTTCCCTTTCCGGGTCGATCTTCTTGATGTAATCCACCACTGCCGCCGCGACGCCGCCGCCTACGGCAAAGCCCCGGCCTGCACCGGTGCCGTCGGAAAAGTCCTTGTCGCATTCGTCGGGCTGGAGCGCGGCAAAGTCGATATCCTTTGCGGCAAACATGCCCTGAAGCTCTTCAAAGGTCAGCACAAAGTCCACATCGGAGCGCACGGACCGGCGGGAGGCCTCCAGCTTCTTTGCGGCACAGGGGCCAACAAAGACGATCTTTGCCTCCGGGTGGTCCTTCTTGATGAGGCGGGCGGTGATGACCATGGGCGTGAGGGCCATGGATATGTAGTCAGAAAACTCGGGGAAGAGTTTCTTTGCCATCACGCTCCAGGCGGGGCAGCAGGATGTGGCCATAAAGGGCTGCTTCTCCGGCACCTTGTCCAGGAAGTCATGGGCCTCTTCTATGGTGCACAGGTCCGCGCCGATGGCCACTTCCACCGTATCGGAAAAGCCCAGAACGCGCATGGCCTTGCGGAGCTTTGCCGGGGTGGCCTCCTTGCCAAACTGGTTGACAAAGGCGGGAGCCATGATAGCGATGACCTCTGTGCCGGACTTGATGGCCTGAATGAGCTGGAAGATCTGGCTCTTGTCGGCGATGGCGCCAAAGGGGCAGTTGACCAGACACATGCCGCAGGAGACGCATTTATTATAGTCGATCTGGGCGCGGCCCATCTCGTCAGAGCCGATGGCGTCCATGCCGCAGGCCTTGGCGCAGGGGCGCTCGATGCGGCTGATGGCGTCGTAGGGGCACTGGTTCAGGCATTTGCCGCACTTGATGCACTTGCTCTGGTCAATGCTGCTCTTGCCGTCCCGGATAACGATGGCGCCCTTGGGGCAGACCGCCTGGCAGGGGTGGGAAAGACAGCCCTGGCAGTTGGAGGAGACACGGATCTCCTTGGGCGGGCAGGCGTTGCAGGCAAACTTGATGACGTTGATGAGGGGCGGCTCATAGTATTTCTCCGGGATGTTGGCCTCCTCGATGCCATCGCTGGCCGGTCCGTACTCCTCGGCAGGGCGCAGGGGCAGGCCACAGGCCAGCCGAAGCCGCTCGGTGACGATGGCTCTCTCCAGAAAGACATTGCTCCTGTATTTGGCGACCTCACCGGGGACGATCTTATAGGGTATTTTATCAATGCGGGAGTAGTCTCCCCCTTCATAGGCCAGACGGGCGACTTCTTCAAAAACGCTTTTGCGGATATCGTCGACTACGCTGTGGATACCTCTCATTTTTATCCCTCCGTGATTCTCTTTCTCTCGTTAACATGTTAACATTGAATATCACAAGAAAAGCATGACACAAACGTATCATGCTTTTTTATCCGCATCATCGCGGATCCTGTGGAGCTGGTAATGTGACTCGAACACACGACCTGCTGATTACGAATCAGCTGCTCTACCGACTGAGCTATACCAGCATTTGCGACGGCTATTTTATCACATAAAATCAGGGAAGTCAACCGATAAAGTGGAAATTACCATTAGTATAAACCTGTTACTATTCCCCTTCCGCCGGGTTTTGCTCCACTCCGTATCGGCAATATTTTCGCCCCGTTTTTTCGGGATTTCACCAGAAAAACACCGGTTTTTCAACTCTCTTTCTTTCAGATGAAAAAGTTACATAATCATTTTTTATAATTATTTTTCAAATAGTTATCAACATTTCCAACAGAGTTTTCAACACCTAGTTTTTCCCGTAATATCAAGGTTTTTGAGAGAAAAAGTCAAAAAACGGCGAAGGCGCAAATCAGAAATAGTTACAAAAAAACGACACTTTTTTGTTAACATAAATGTGTTTCCGCCGCTTTACAAGGCAATCATTCCGGAATCGGCAAAAGACACATAATCATCCCCTGCCACAATAATATGGTCGTCCAGCGGAATGCCCACAAGCTTCAGCGCGGAGGCTATTTCAATGGTAATGCGTTCATCCTCCCTGGAAGGCAGGGCAACGCCGCCCGGGTGGTTGTGGGCCAGAATGACCGAGCTTGCCCGGTTTCTTACGGCGATCTCCACCACTTTTCTCACGCTGATATTCACGGCATTGACCGCGCCGCTGCCCAGACTGTCACAGGAGATCACACTCTTTTTGGCGTCCAGGCACAGCAGCAGAGCCTTCTCATCCTTTTCAAACATCAGTCTGGGCACCAGATAGTTTCCTGCGTCGACGGAGCTTGCTATGGTGGAGATACAGCTGCCCTTTGCCATCATATACCGGCGTGTGATCTGCGGGACAAGGGAAATGAGCAGAGCAGCGCTCTCCCCTATCCCCGGCACCGATTCAAGCTCCGGGACGGAGGCCTCAAATACCTTGTCCAGCGAACCGAAGTGGTCGAGCAGCGCATGGGCAAGCTCGTTTGTGTCTTTACGGGGGATCGCGTAGAAAAGCAGCAGTTCAAGTACGTTTACGTCGTTAAAGTTGTCCAGACCGTGATCCCGGTAACGGGCTTTCATTCTGCTTCTGTGTCCTTCGTGTACTCCCATCAGGCTTAAACTCCCGTCCAAGTCTAAAATAATTAAAGATCCATTGTGGCGTAGGCGTTCAGATCGCTGCCGCCCCTTACGCCGGCAAGATATTCATAGTAGGCCTGGGCGCCGATCATGGCGCCATTATCTCCGCAGAGCTTCAGCGGCGGGATGTAGAGCTTGTATCCCCGCTTTTCCGCGGCGGCTTTGAAATCGGCGCGAATGCGGGAATTGGCGGCCACACCGCCGGCCACCACGATCTTGTCATAGCCCAGCTCCCGGGCGGCCATCATGGTTCTGGGCACAAGGCTGTCGCTGACGGCTTTGGTGAAGGAGGCCGCCAGACCCGGCCGGTCGATCTCTTCGCCTTTTTGCTCCGCGTTGTGTACGAGGTTAATTACCGCGGTCTTCAACCCGGAAAAGCTCATGTCATAGGGGCTGCCCTCCACATGGGCGATGGGAAAAGTATATTTGCTGTCGTCCCCGCCCTGGGCCAGCTCATCTATGGGTCTTCCGCCCGGATAGGGCAGGTCCAGGACTCTGGCCGTCTTGTCAAAGCACTCCCCTGCCGCGTCGTCCCGGGTGGCGCCGATGATCTTCATGTCTGTATAGCCTCGCACATCCACCAAGATGGTGTTGCCGCCGGATATGGCAAGGCAGAGGAAGGGCGGCTCCAGCTCCGGGTAGGCCAGGTAGTTGGCGGCGATATGGCCCCGGATATGGTGTACAGGGATCAACGGCACGCCCAGCGCCAGGGCGCAGGCCTTGGCGAAGTTCACGCCCACCAGCACCGCGCCGATGAGCCCCGGCGCATAGGTGACGGCCACGGCGTCAATGTCCTCTTTGGTGATCCCCGCCCGCTCAATGGCCCGCTGGGCCAGAATGGAGATGGACTCCACATGGCAGCGGGAGGCGATCTCCGGCACCACGCCGCCGTAGACCGCGTGCAGGTCCGCCTGGGAAAAGATCTGGTCGGTGAGTATTTTCCGTCCGTCCTCCACCACCGCCACGGCGGTCTCGTCGCAGGAGGACTCAAATGCAAGTATTTTCAAATTCTGCGCCTCATTTCAGAAATTTCGTCATCAGTATCGCATCTTCCGTCGGAGATGTGTAATATTTTTTCCTTGTCCCCACGGGGGCAAAGCCGTGCTTTGCGTACAGTGCCTTTGCCGCCTCGTTTCCCGCCCTGACCTCCAGGGTCACAAAGGCCAGTTCCCGGCTGATGGCGCGGCGCAAAAGCTCCGCGATCAGCGCGTCAGCAATGCCCTGCCTACGGCAGACGGGCGACACGGCCACGTTGGCAATATAGCCCTCGTCCAGCACGCACATCATCCCCACATAGCCCACAGGCTGCCCCTCATGCAGGGCGACAAGAAATTCGTGCCGCTCATCAGGCAGCTGGCTCAGGAGCTGCTCTCTTGTCCAAGGGACGGAAAAGCACCGCTTTTCCAGCTCCTCGATGGCCTCAATATGCGCAATGGCGGCATCGGCAACACAGAAATCCATCAGTGCGCCTCCGCCCAGCTGTGGCCGATGTGGGCGTCCACCGTCAGGGGGACAGCCAGATCGGCGGTGTGCTCCATCTCGGTTTTCAGGATCTCCCGCACCCGCTCCGCCTCGTCCTCCGGGCACTCCACGATCAGCTCGTCGTGGACCTGGAGGATCAGCCTGGCCCGGAGATTTTCCTCCTTCAGCCGCCGGTACACGTTCACCATGGCCAGCTTGATGATGTCCGCCGCCGTGCCCTGGATGGGCATATTCAGCGCCACGCGCTCGCCGAAGGAACGGGTGTTGAAATTGCTGCTTTTCAGCTCCGGCAGACTGCGTCTCCGGCCGTAGAGGGTGGACACATAGCCGTCCGCCCTGGCCTGCTCCACAATGGACTTCATATAATCCCGGACGCCGTGGTATTTCTCCAGATAGGCGTCCATATAGGCCTTGGCCTCGCTGGGCCAGACGCCGATATCCTGGGCCAGGGAATAGGCGGAGATGCCGTAGACAATGCCGAAATTGACGGCCTTGGCCCGGCTTCGCAGGGTGGGCGTCACCTCCGCCAAGGGTACGTTGAACACATTGGAGGCGGTGACGGCGTGGAAGTCCTCGCCGCTTAAAAAGGCGTCCCGCATTGTCTCGTCTCCGGAGATGTGGGCCAGAAGCCGCAGCTCGATCTGGCTGTAGTCCGCGTCAACCAGGCACATTCCCGGCGCGGCAACGAACATTTTCCGGATCTGGGCGCCCAACTGCTTACGCACCGGGATGTTCTGGAGATTGGGCTCCGTAGAGGAGAGCCGCCCGGTGGCGGTGACGGTCATCTGGAAATTGGTGTGGATGCGCCCGTCGGGGCTGATGACCTTCAACAGCCCGTCGGCATAGGTGGATTTCAGCTTGGTGAGCATACGGTATTCCAGCACCTGGTCCACAATGGGGTGCTTGCCCTGCAGCTTTTCCAGCACGTCCGCGTTGGTGCTCCAGCCGGTCTTGGTCTTTTTCCCGGAGGGCAGCATCAACTCGTCAAAGAGCACCTGCCCCAGCTGCTTGGGGGAGTTGATGTTGAATTCATGGCCAGCCTCGTTCCAGATGCTCTCCTGCAAGGCGGCGATGCCGGCGTTCAGGCTCTCGCCGAAATCATACAGGGCCTTCCGGTCCACAAAGAAGCCGGTTTTCTCCATCTCCGCCAGCACCGGACAGAGGGGCAGCTCCACGGAAGTGTACAGCTCCTCCATGCCCAGCTCTTTCAGCTTCTCCTGTAAGGGCCGGTACAGCTGATAAACAGCCACCGCGCCGTCCAGCTCCCTTCCGGCGTAGCGCACGGAGATACGGGGCAGAGAATAGTCGCTCTCGGTGGCCTCCAGCAGATAGGCGGCCAGGGCCGTATCAAACACGAAACCCTCCGTCTCCAGTCCCTCGGCCAAAAGAAGCCCCATCAGATTCTTTACGTTGTGGGAGACTTTTTTCGTCTCCGGGGAGAACACGCGCTTTAAAAGCTCGTTATACTGGTCTCCGCACTGGTTCCAGGCGGCGGTATAGACGGTTTTTCCGTCGCAGAGCTCCAGCCGGTCAAGCCCCTCCAGAGAGACCACCGCCACAAAGGGCGCGGCGCTGATTGCGGCGATCATTTCCCCCAGGTTCTCTTCATTCCCATCGATCCTGGGCAGATTGGGGCTTTCCTCCGGGGCTTTGACCTCCCCGGCGGGGGCGACGCCCCATTTTTCAATGAATTTATGGAAGCCCAGCTTTTTGAACAGCTCGTACAGGCCGGGCTGATAGTCCCTGTCCCACAGGTTGTCCTCCGGCTTAAAGTCCAGAGGCACATCGCAGAGAATGGTGGCCAGCCAATAGGATTTTCTGGCGCTCTCCTCCCCTGCGGCCAGCTTTTTTCTCACGCCCTCCTTGATGTCAAGGGCGGAAAGGTCTTTATAGATCTCCTCAATTCCGCCGTAGCGCTGCACCAGGTCCATGGCGGTCTTTTCGCCCACGCCGGGCACGCCGGGGATATTGTCGGAGCTGTCGCCCATCAGGGCCTTCAGGTCCACCATCTTCTCCGGCGAGAAGCCGTATTCCTCCCGGAAGCGCTCAGGAGTGTACAAAATGGTCTCGGTCTGGCCCATGCGGGTTTTGACATTGCAGACCGTGGTCTTTTCGCTGATGAGCTGTAAGCTGTCCTTATCGCCGGTGACGATGGTGCAGTTCCAGCCCGCTCTCTCGCAGATGCGGGAGGCTGTACCTAAAATATCGTCCGCCTCATAGCCCTCCAGCTCATAGCGGCGGATGCCCATTTTGTCCAGAACCTCTTTTAAAACAGGCATCTGCAGGGCAAGCTCCTCCGGCATGGCCTTGCGCTGGGCCTTATAGCCCTCATAGGTCTTGTGGCGGAAGGTGGGCGCTTTCAGGTCAAAGCTGACGCACAGGGCGTCGGGCTTTTGTTCGTCCAGCAGGCGCTGGAGTATGGCAAGGAAACCGTAGACCGCGTTTGTGGGGGTTCCGTCCGGCGCGTTCAGCGGACGCACGCCGTAAAAGGCGCGGTTTACAATGCTGTTTCCGTCAAGGATCATCAGGTTCATTTTTTACCTCCGCTGCCCGTCTCGCCTCTGAGCCGGATGATCTCATCCCGAAGCTGGGCGGCTATCTCATATTCAAGCATCTGCGCGGCCTTGCGCATCTTCGTTTCAAGCTGCTCGATCAGTTCCTTCCGCTCCCGCTCGGTCATGCGGACGCCGTTTGCCTTTGTGGGCACATCGGACACGTCGGCGGAGATCTCCAGCAGCTCGCGCACGCTCTTGACAATGGTTTTGGGCACGATGCCGTGCTCCTTGTTGTAGGCCATCTGCTTTTCCCGGCGGCGCCGGGTCTCGTCGATACAGGCACGCATGGAGGGTGTCACCGAATCGGCATACATGATAACAATGCTCTCCGCGTTTCGGGCGGCGCGGCCCACGGTCTGGATCAGGCTGGTCTCGCTTCTGAGAAAGCCCTCCTTATCCGCGTCCAGGATGGCCACCAGGCCCACCTCCGGGATATCCAGACCCTCGCGCAAAAGGTTGATGCCCACCAGTACGTCAAATTCGCCCAGGCGCAGGTCCCGGATGATCTCCATGCGCTCGATGGTGCCGATATCGTGGTGCATATAGCGGCAGCGGATGCCGGAATTGGTCAGATATTCGGACAGATCCTCTGCCATCTTCTTGGTAAGCGTGGTGACCAGGCACCTCTGTCCCCGCTGGATCTTGCCGTTGATCTCGCCAATCAGGTCGTCGATCTGCCCCTCAACAGGCCGGACAAAGATTTCCGGGTCCAACAGGCCGGTGGGACGGATGATCTGCTCCACGATCTGCCCCGCCCGCTCCCGCTCATAGTCGCCGGGGGTGGCGGACACATACACCCGCTGGTGTATCCTGTCGCAAAATTCCTCAAATTTCAAGGGGCGGTTATCATAAGCTGAAGGCAGGCGGAAGCCGTATTCCACAAGGGATTCCTTTCTGGCCCTGTCGCCCCGGTACATGGCCCGCACCTGGGGCAGCGTCACATGGCTCTCGTCCACGAAGAGGAGGAAATCCTTGGGGAAATAGTCCAGCAAAGTCATGGGCGGGCTGCCCGGCGCCCGGTCGGAGATGACCCGGGAATAGTTCTCGATTCCGGTGCAGTAGCCCAGCTCCTGCATCATCTCGATATCGTAATCCGTGCGCTGCCTGATCCGCTGGGCCTCGATGAGCTTGTTGTTTTCTTCAAAATATTTTACCCGCTCATCGCACTCTTCCCTGATTCTGCCGATGGCTGCGGCCATTTTCTCCTTGGTGGTCACATAGTGGCTGGCGGGATAGATGGCGGCGTGGTTTAAGTAGCGGACAGGCGCGCCGGTGACCACATTGATCTCGCTGATCCGGTCCACCTCGTCGCCGAAAAACTCCACCCGGATGGCCTTGTCGTTTGCGTAGGCCGGGAAGATCTCCACCGTGTCGCCCCGGACGCGGAACATGTTGCGCTCGAAGGCGATGTCGTTTCGCTCGTAGCGGATCTCCACCAGCTTTCGCAGAAGCTCGTCAAAGTCCCGGGTCTGCCCGGGCCGGAGAGAGATGACCATATTGGCGTAGTCAATGGGGTCGCCCAGGCCATAAATGCAGGAGACGGAGGCCACCACGATCACATCCCGCCGCTCAAACAGGCTGGAGGTGGCGCTGTGGCGCAGCCGCTCGATCTCGTCGTTGATGGAGCAGTCCTTTTCGATAAAGGTGTCCGTGTGGGGGATATAGGCCTCGGGCTGGTAGTAGTCGTAATAGGAGACGAAATACTCCACGGCGTTTTCCGGGAAAAACTCCTTGAACTCGCTGCAGAGCTGGGCGGCCAGGGTCTTGTTGTGGGCAAGGACAAGGGTGGGCCGGTTCAGCCGGGCAATGACGTTTGCCATGGTGAAGGTCTTGCCTGAACCGGTAACGCCCAGAAGCACCTGCTCATCCAGGCCGTTTTCTATGCCCATGACCAGACTGTCAATGGCCTGGGGCTGGTCGCCGGTGGGCTTATAATCCGATACCAGTTTGAATTGTTCCATATGCTGCTCCGTTAAGGTTTGATATTTCATTATACCACAATTTCCCCTTCCCTACAAGATGCTCTGTGATCTCCTTTCGACGCTTTCTGTGATCTCCTTTCGACGCTTTCTCCATTTCTTAAATCCTCTTAAGGCTCTTGCATCACCTATACAGTCATGGTATAATATTACAAATTGGTAACATTTATGAGGTAACTTCTATGGACAACATCAATTCCATTGGCAACGCAAGACTGATCCTCCGGGAAGTGGGAAAGGTCATCGTGGGCAAGGACGAAGTGATGATCAAAGTCCTCCTGGCCATATTGGCCGGCGGACATATTCTGATGGAGGACATCCCCGGCGTGGGCAAGACCACCATGGCCGTGGCCTTCTCCAAGGCCCTGGGGCTGGAATATAACCGGGTCCAGTTCACTCCGGACGTGCTGCCCTCCGACATTACCGGCTATTCCATTTACGATAAAAATACCGGCTCCATGAACTACCAGAAGGGCGCCATCCTCTGCAACCTTTTTCTGGCCGACGAGCTGAACCGGGCCACCAGCCGCACCCAGTCTGCCCTCTTGCAGGCCATGGAGGAGGGTGAGGTCACGGTGGATAACCGCACCTATCGGGTGCCCGAGCCCTTTATCGTCATCGCCACCCAGAACCCCACCGGGGCCAAAGGCACCCAGATGCTGCCTGACTCTCAGATGGACCGCTTTATGCTGCGCCTGTCCATCGGCTACCCCTCCCATGAGGACGAGACGGAGATGATCCGCCGGAAGCAAAAGGGTATCACCATGGAGAACGTGGAGCAGATGGTCAGCCGGGAGGAGCTGATGCAGCTTCGCCGGGAGGTGGAAAAGGTCTATGTCAAGGACGAGATCATTGAATATATCGTCGATCTGTGCTCTGCCACCAGAAATCACCCGGCCATCATCCAGGGCGCAAGCCCCCGGGCCTCTCTGGCGCTGACAGCCCTGTCCAAGGCCACCGCCTGGATCCAGGGGCGTGACTATGTGCTGCCCAAGGATGTGCGCTTTATCTTCCGGGACTGCATCGAGCACCGCCTCATCTGGGCTCAGGAGAGCAGCGGCAGTGCCGCCCGCGCACAGGTCTTGTCGGAAGTTCTGGGTTCCGTCAGAGCGCCTGCCATTAAGTAAAATGCCTACCTTTCATTTCTTTTTGTATCTGGCCGCCATTGCGGCGGCCTATGTGTTCAAGCTGGCCTACATCGGTTGGTTTGGCCCCTATCTGATGGGGGCGCTGTGCCTGCTGCCTCCGGTTCTGGTCCTTTTCTCCCTGCCCTCCATGCTGAAGCTCAGCGCGGAGATCTCCGCGCCGGACAGGGTGAGCCGGGGCAGCAGTGCGGCGCTTTGCATTCATTTCAAATCCGGGTACTTTCTGCCGGTCAGCCGGGTTAACATCGTTATTCAGGTGGAAAACCGCTATGACGGCGAAAGTAAAAAGCAAAAATACAGCTATGCCGGCGTTCTCTCCAGTACCGGAAAGGTGCCGCTTCCCACAGAGCTTTGCGGAATACTGCACTGTACGGTCACAAGGCTGGAGTGCCGGGACCTGCTGGGACTGATCGCCATCCGCCGCCGCTGCACGGCCAAGGCGGTGTGCACTGTCCTGCCTTTGCCCGTTCAGCCGGACAAATGTCCGGATATCGACGCCTGCCTGGAAACTGCCGTCCAGCTGAAGCCCAAGTATGGCGGCGGCTATTCCGAAGAGCATGAACTGCGGGAGTACCGCCCCGGCGACACGGTAAACAGCATTCACTGGAAGCTCAGCTCCAAGACCGACGAGATCATTGTCCGGGAGGCGCTGGAGCAGGCCAACAATCAGGTGTTTCTGGTGCTGTCCCGGCCCGGGGAGAAGGACCGGGGGCTGGAATGTCTGTACTGGCTTTCCCTGCAGCTCTGCAATAAAGAGATCCCCCATGTGATCGTCAGCGAAAAAATGCTTCCCGTTGGCAATGAGGCTGAGAGCGCCGCCGCCTTGTGCAGCATACTCTCCGCTCCCCTCTCTCCGCCCTGCCGCTTTGACCGCTCCCACGCCCGCTGCGTATTCACCTTTTCAGACGGGGAGGTACGGATATGATCAACCGTTTTCTGAACCGTTTTACCAATCTGATCCTGCTTTTTTTGTGCATCCTGCCTCTGTCCGCCTTGATTATTGACAGCTTTGCTCTGTTCACCGACAAAAGCTTCATGCTCTGGGCAGCGGCGCTCTGTCTGCTGATGTGGCTGGCCGCCAATTTCCGGCATGGATTTTTTCCGGGCTTTCTGCTTGCAGGACTGCTGGTCTATCTGGCCTATCGGTTTTATCAAGCCGATCTGCGTCTGGAATTGACGGACTTTTTCGACCGGATCACCGGCGTATATTATGAACACTACTACGCTATGGGCAGCAGCTATCCCTATGCGGAGGCCGTGGATTCCCATAATTTTATTCTGCTGCTGGCCGTCTTTCTGCTGTCGGCCTATATCTCCATGTCCCTCACCTCGAAAAGCGGGCGGATCGTCTTTTCTCTGTTGGGTTCCCTGCCTGTGTTTGCCGGCTGCATCGCCATAAACGGCAAGCCCTCAGTTTTTGTTATCGTCTGCCTGATGCTGTTTTGGGTCCTGCTTCTCGCCAGTGGAAATTTTTACAGCGAGGACAGCAATCAGGGCCGGACCCTGTCCATTCTGGCCCTGCCGGTGGCGGCGCTGCTCTGCGCCCTTGTGCTGTGGCAGAAGCCCGCGGAATACGACTATGACGCCGAGCCCACCGACATGGTGGAAAAATTTGACCAGCTGGGCAACACTTTCAGTATTTGGATCAACAGCAGGGAAGGCGGCCTGGATCTGTTCCCCACGGAGACTACGGAACAGAGTGGGACAAACCCTGTTGAAAGCGATACTTCTCCCCTCCGCTTACCCGGCATCAGCTGGGGCATGGGCGACGGCGCGCTGTCCCTGAACAGCAGCGCATCCGCCCAGGACCGGGAGAAGCTGATCCTCCGGGTGCGGGCAGAGACCAACGGCTATATGTATCTCCGCTGCTTTTCCTACGGCGATTACACCGGCACCGGCTGGCGCAGAGGCGAAGAGCCGGAAAACGGCATCAGCTCTCTGGATTTCACCGCCCTGGCCCTTGCGGACAAGGAGAGCAGCGCCCGGCACAGTCTGGATATCCGCTTTGCCTCCGGCGTTGATGTGGCGGCGGTGCCCTATTATTCCGTCCAGTCCGCAGACAGCGACATTTATGTCCCCGCAGAGGGCCGGAACTATTCTGCCAGCTATTACAGCTCTGACGGCAGCTGGGACAGCCTGTCCCTGCCGGAGGAATACGTCCAGGACGAGCTCAGTTACCGCAGCTATGCCACCACCGAGTATACCGCCTTGCCGGAGGGTACGAAGGCCAACGTTCTCCAGCTCATCCAGCAGGCCGGTTTGCGCGCCGATTCTCCCGATATCATCGCGGAAGTGGCAAGCTATGTGAGAAGCTGCGCGTCCTATGACCTGGACACCCAGCCCTACCCCACTGAAGACTATGCGGTATACTTTTTACAAAACGCAGAGACCGGCTACTGCGTCCACTATGCCACGGCGGCGGCCGTGATCTACCGGGCGCTGGGCATTCCCGCCCGGGTGACCGACGGCTTCCTTTTCCGGGCTCAGGCCGGGGAATATGTGGACGTGCTCCAGGCCAATGAGCACGCCTGGGTGGAGGTCTATCTGGACGGTCTGGGCTGGATCCCGGTGGAAGTGA
>CAMGRL010000038.1 GCA_946061515.1 uncultured Clostridia bacterium | reverse complement strand
TAGGTGCCGAACACGTTTTTATAGTGTACGCCCTCGGTCTTGTCCTCGCCGTTGTTGCCGAAACCGGCCAGCACGGTGCCCAGGGGCTTTACGCCGCTGCCCAGCCGGGTCTTGCCGCTGTGGTTTTCAAAGCCCACCACCACGCTGCCGCCGGCGTCCGGGCCGCACTGGAACTTATAATTGCCGATCATGCGGGTCTTTGAGCCGATAGTGCACAGGTCCAGCGCGCCGATGAAGTCACAGCGCTTGCCGTCATAGGTCTCATAGTAGCTGCCCAGCATCTGAAAGCCGCCGCAGATGGTGAGAAAAGTGACCCCGTCCTCAATGGCGGAGATGATCTCCCGGTCCTTGCCCCGGTGCAGATCCTCCAGCAGCACCTGCTGCTCAAAGTCCTGCCCGCCGCCGATGAATACCAGGTCAAAGCCGGAAAGGCTCTTCCCGGCGCCGATAGGGAGCTTGGTGACGCTGGTCTCAATTCCGCGCCACTGCAGGCGCCGGGTCATACACATCACATTGCCCCTGTCGCCGTAAAGGTTCAGCACGTCGGGGTACATGTGGCAGATCTTCAGTTCCATTTCCGCTCCTCCTTATTCCCAGAAATCCGCGCCGCCGCAGTGCTTGATCACAACCTGCCGCAGCTCCAGCATGGCGGTGTAGGTGGGCATGATGAATACGGGCAGTTCCTGCTGCTCGATCCATCTGACCAGCTCCTCGTAATTTCGCTGCATGCTGATGTGTTCGTCGGGGATCCCGGCGTATTTGATGCGCACCCGCATGTCGCCGGCCCGGTCGCCGGAGACGATCACCCGGTCCAGATAGCTGCCCAGGGAGGTCAGTCCCTCAAAATCCGCGTCCCAGATCCAGGACACGTCGGTGCCGTCCGCGCCCCGGTCGTTGAGGCAGATGACCAGAATGAATTTCTCCTTGATGTTTTCCAGAAATTCAATCACCTGGTTGCAGCCGGCGGGATTTTTCACCAGCATCATTCTGGTGCCGGCCTTGCCCAGCCTGAACTGCTCCATGCGCCCAAAGCCGCACTGGAAATCCGCCAGGGCCTTCACCGCCGTGTCCGCGTCAAGGCCCATTTCCACCGCCGCGGTGACGGCGCCCACAGCGTTATAGATGTTGTACATGGCGGGCAGATTCACGTTGACGATGCGCTTTGTGCCCTGAATGTCCATGACAACCGTACTGCCGTCGGCCCGCTGTTCGGTGATGTCGGTGACGGCAAAGTCCGCCTTGTGGCGGCGGTAGCCGCACTTGGGGCAGCGGAAACCGCCCAGGTGGCCGTAGCTGATATAGTCGTATTCATATTCGGTCTTGCAGCGGATGCAGTGGGTGGCGTCGGAGATCTCGGGCTTGGGCCGGGAGGGGGCCGCGCCCTGGTCAATGCCGAAGTAGACCACTCGGTTGGGCAGGTCGTCCGCCAGAGAGGCGGTCAGGGAGCAGTCCGCGTTCAGGCACAGCACCGCCTCCGGCGCGCCCTGCATGGCCACCCGGATGTTTTCCAGGGTGTGGGTCACTTCGCCGTAGCGGTCCAGCTGGTCGCGGAAAAGGTTGGTGACCACCACCACCCGGGGCTTAAGCTGGGAAAAGACCTTTCGGGCGGCGGCCTCGTCGCACTCGATCACGGCGTATTCTTTCAGGGGCTTGCCGGTAAGGGTGGCGTTCATCACGAATTCCGTGGTGATGCCGCTGATCAGGTTTGCGCCGGAGCGGTTGGCAAAGTAGTTCAGGCCCGATTCCGAAAAGGCCTGCTCGATCATGCGGGCGCTGGTGGTTTTGCCGTTGGTGCCGGTGATGGCGACGCTTTTTACGTCCTTGGCCAGCAGCGCCAGCAGATTGGGGCAGAGCTTCAGTGCCCAGCGGCCGGGCATGGCGGTGCCGCCCCGGTGCAGCAGGCGGGACACAAGGCGCAGGGCCTTGCAGAGAAGAATGGCGAGTATGGCTCTCAGATTCATGGCAGTATACTCCGGAAAAAATAGGATTTATAATATTATAGCATGACATTATACCACGCAGAATCACCGGTGGCAAGAAACATGCTTTTCTTCGATAAAGAAACTTTTTGCCTTTGCCGGCGATTTAAAACAAAACGGAGCAGCTAAGCTGCTCCGTTTTGTTTATATGGTTGAGGACAAAATGAAAAAGATGAAAAACTGTTACTTGCAAGTATTATAATACCCGGCAGTTGTTTCATAAAAAACATCCATTGTGTTACAGAAATGTAAAATACAAAATTAATTTTTTGCGTTTGTCAATCAAAGGACAGGTTCCACACGCAGTCAGCCGGAATGTCGCCGGGGAGGGCGGCGATGTAGGGTTCGCCTTCCGGGGCCGGACTGTACAAAATGAAGTCCTTTGCGCCCATTTCCGCGCCCACCGAGGCCGCGGCGGAACTTTTTTCGCGCTCGTCCATCAGCAGAAGCTCCCGGATCAGGGCGGTCTCCCCGTCCAGATAGGCGGCGCAGATGCCGCTGCCCACGGCGAAAAAGCCGCCGCCGTAGGCTTTGCAGAGCCGGTGCTGAAATTCGAGGGCGGGATAGGACAGATGCAGGTGAGTCTGCCCCCGCAGAATATTCTCCCGCCAGAGCATATATTCCGTGACGCTGAGGGGCATCACCGGCGCCCGCGCCGCGCAGTCTGCCTGAAATGTGCTGCGAAACAGAGCAGGCTCCACGCCCAGCAGCTCCCTGTACCAGCCATACAGACTTTCGCTTGCAGGCAGGGTACACACAAAGGCCGCGCCCCGGCGAAGGCCCTCGTCCCGGGCGGCCCGGGTCAGGGCAGAGCCGATCCCCAAGCCCCGGCAGCGCTCCTCCACCGCCACGGCGTAAATATATGTGCCGGGAACGGGCTTTTCTTCCCCGTTCAGAAGCTCCATGCCCATGATCACATAGGCGGCGCCCACGATTTCCCCGTTTCGCACCGCCGCAAGGCCGGTGCCCATGTCAGGCAGCAGACGGAAGAAATCCGCGATCAGCGCCGGGCTGTCCTCAAAGGTCTTTTCCCACAGGCGGCTCAGGGTGGGGATATCCTCCGCCCGGTATTCCCGGATGTCAAAGTCACTCATCTTTCCACCTCGCGGTGTATTTTCTCAGCAGGTATTCCGGCTTATAGGACAGCTTGGAGCGGCGCAGGGACTCAAAGCCCATGTCGTCCTCCCGGTTCACATACACAAGATCAGGATATTTTGCCATCAGCATCCGGGTCAGCTCCCGGCAGACCATGGGATAGGCCCCGTTGATGTCCGCCTCCGCCTTTTCAAAATGGACGTTGAAGGTGTCCCGGCAGGCAAGTTCGCCCACGGTAAAGCCCACGATCCGGCCGGAGATGCGGAGGACGCCCCCTTCAAGCCCAAGCTGCTCAAAGGCGGCAAAGGCGCGGATGATGGCGTCGTGCTCATAGGCGATGCTCTCGTCCAGCCGCCCCGCGTTTTCCTCGGACCACAGGTCCAGCATGTCCAGACAGCCGGGGATCAACTCCCGGGTCAGGGGCACAAAATCCCAGTCATTCTCCACCTCAAAGCGGTTGCAGTGGTTTTTCTTGCCGTGGAGGGCCTTGCCGGAATAGGTGGAGAGCCTGTCTGCCCGGTAAATGTAGTCCGCGCAGTCCACATCCTCTGTATATTCAAAGCAGCCCGGGTATTCCTCCTCAAGCTGCTGAATGTGCTTCTCTGTCAGCCCCCGCAGACAGAACGGGTAGCCCTTGAAAGCGGCAAATTCCCGCAGGGCCTGGATGGCCGGGCGCAGGGGGCCGGTGCCGATGGGAAAAACGAAGGTGGGCTTGCCCTCGTAGCGCAGTTTGGTGAGCATCCGGCCGCCCAGAGGGCAGATGAGCTGGCGGTAGTGCTTGTCCCAGATATAGATGTTGCCGAAGTTGTAGTCCGCGCTGGGGCTGTTTTCGGCCATGACGATCTCGTCCACCCAGGCCTTGTCCCGGAGGGTGACGGTTTTGAACTGTACCATAGAAAAATTGCCTTTTCAGTAAGTATTCCGGCAGATCTGCCGTATTTTGCTCCGCAGCTCCCGCAGGTCCTCAAAGGCCTCGGGGCGCTTTGCCGGATCCCGCAGCAGGGCGGAGGGGTGGTAGGTGGCCATGTACATGCGGCCGTCCCGCTCATGCCATTGTCCATGCTCTCTGGTTATGCGAAATTCTGGGTCAATGATCCCCATGGCGGCGATGCGGCCCAGACAGACGATGATCTTCGGGTCCACCAGAGCGATCTGCCGGCGGAGCCAGCCGGAGCAGGCGTCCTGCTCTCTGTCCTGCGGGTCCCGGTTCCGGGGCGGACGGCATTTGACCATGTTGGCAATATACACTTTATTCCGGTCCAGGTCAATGATCTCCAGCATGGTGTCCAGGAGCTTTCCGGCAGGGCCCACAAAGGGCTCGCCCTTCAGGTCCTCCTGTTCGCCGGGGCCTTCGCCGATGAACATGACCTCGGCATCCTCCCGGCCCACACCGAAAACCAGATTGTGCCGGGTTTCGCAGAGGGCGCAGGCCCGGCAGCCGGCACATTCGGCCTTTAATTTATCCCAGCTATCCATGGTTCAGCTCTCCTCAGAATATTTGGCCAGGGACAAAAGCAGCTCCCGCTTGTTGTTCTCCGGGTACTCCATCACATAGTCCAGCAGGAATTTGAGCATTTCCCCCAGCTGCCGCCCGTGGATACCCAGAGCCAGCAGATCGTCGCCGGTGACGGCCAGGTGCTTCATGGAAAAGCACTCGCCGCTTTTCAGCACGGCTTTCAGTGCCTTCTGACATTCGCTGCCGTAGAGCGCGTCGCTGCACTGGGCGGCGCAGGTCACGGTGTCCACACCCTTGCGGGAGAGGAGCCGCTTCCATTCCACGCTGCTGTCCGGCGGGGCCTGCTCCAGAAGGACGGCGCAGTCCGCGCAGCAGCGGATGGTGCGGCTGTCCAGCCTGAGGGACAGGAGAAAGTCTGTGGTGCTGCTGATGCAGCCGTTTTGCTGAAGGATGCGGCAGAACGCGGCCCAGCGGGGCAGCGCCTTCCGGGGAAGGGCGGATATGCGCCGGAGCAGAACATCATCGGGAAGGCGGCAGAGCAGATACCGGTCCAAAAGCCCGGCAGAGATCAGATCGAAAACCAGCTCGGGCCGTTTGGTCAGAAGGACCTTCTCTATCTCGTCCCGGACTCTCTCCGCGGCCAGAGCGGCGGCCAGAGGCGCTTTTTTGCTAATGGCGGCACAGGTCGCCGGTTCTATTTCGAAGCCCAACCTGGCGGAAAAGCGGATGGCCCGGAACATGCGCAGGGCATCCTCCTCAAAGCGCTTTTCCGGCTCGCCCACACAGCGGATCAGTTTGTTTTTAATGTCATCCATGCCGCCGAAGGGGTCGGACACAAGGCCGTCGGTGTGGACGGCAATGGCGTTCATGGTGAAATCCCGGCGGCTCAGGTCGGCGGTGAGATCGCCCACAAAGCTCACCGAGTCCGGGTGGCGGTGGTCCGTATAGCTGCTTTCACTGCGGAAGGTGGTCACTTCCACGCTTTTTGAATTTTCAATCACCGTTACGGTGCCGTGCTTCAGCCCGGTGGGGCGGGAATTGGGGAAGATCTCCATCACCTGCTCCGGCAGGGCGCTGGTGCAGATGTCCCAGTCATGGGGCTGCACGCCCAGGATCATGTCCCGCACGCAGCCGCCCACCAGGCAGACCGCGTGCCCTCTGGCCTGGAGCGTGATCATAATATGCTTGACGTATTTTGGCGGTGTGATCCTGGACATGCTTAACCACTCCCGAAATTATTGGTCAATAAAAAGCTGTTGCAATGAAACTGACGGGGTATTATAATACCAATGGTATTTTATCATTTTGAAGGCGCTACATCAATACTCATTTTGGAGCTTGTTTTATGATAAATTTTGATAATTTTCTCTCCCCCGGAAGAAGGGGCCATCTGGTAGGTATAGGCGGCGTGTCCATGTCCTCCCTGGCGGAGGTGCTCTGCGGCATGGGCCTGAACATTACCGGCTCGGACATGAACGAGACCCCCAACGTCCGCAATCTGCGGGAGCATGGGATCACGGTCTGCAACGGCCACCACGCGGAGAACATCACGGACGATGTGGAGTTCGTGGTCCGCACCGCCGCCGTCCATGACGACAACCCGGAGATCGTCGCCGCCCGGGAGAAGGGGATCCCTGTGTTTGAGCGGACCCAGGCCTGGGGCGCCATCTCCAAGGACTATGCCAACGCCCTGTGCATCTCCGGCACCCACGGAAAGACCACCACCACCTCCATGTGTACCCATATCCTGATGGCGGCGGACAAGGACCCCACCGTGATGATCGGCGGCACCCTGCCGCTCCTCAACGCGGGGCACCGGGTGGGCCGGGGCAACACCATCGTCATGGAAGCCTGCGAGTATTATAATTCCTTCCTGTCCTTCCATCCCACCGTGGCGGTGGTGCTCAATATCGAGGCGGACCATCTGGACTTTTTCAAGGACCTGGAGGATGTGAAGCACTCCTTCCATGAGTTTGTCTGCCGCACCCCGGAGGACGGCTATATTGTGGCGAACGCGGACGACAAGAACACCATGGACGCGGTCAGCGGCACCGGCAGGAAGATCATTACCTTCGGCCTGAACAGCAATGCGGATGTATATGCGGAGAATATCACCTATTTGGGGGCAAATTCCCACTTCAATGTGATGTATAAGGGGAAAAAGTTCACG
Organism: uncultured Clostridia bacterium; assembly: GCA_946061515.1. Classification (GTDB taxonomy): domain Bacteria; phylum Bacillota; class Clostridia; order Oscillospirales; family Oscillospiraceae; genus Limivicinus. The sequence continues at coordinate 14,456 of CAMGRL010000038.1, read as the reverse complement.
GATGTGACCCTCCATGTCCCCGGCGTCCACAACGTGAAAAACGCTCTTGCCGCCACGGCCGCTGCCATCTGCCTGGGCGTCCGGCCCAACGCGGTGAAATACGGCCTGGCGGGCTTCAACGGCGCGGGCCGCCGCTTTGAATTCAAGGGGAAATACAACGGGGCCGATGTGTATGACGACTATGCCCACCACCCCGGCGAGCTGAAGGCTCTGCTGGACACGGTGGAAAAGCTGAACTACAAGCGCAGCATCCTGGTGTTCCAGCCCCATACTTACAGCCGCACCGCCGCCCTGTTTGACGATTTTGTGGAGCAGCTCAAACGGCCCAATGTGCTGCTGCTGGCGGAGATTTTCGCCGCCCGGGAGCAGAATACTATCGGCATCTCCTCCGCGGCCCTGGCGGCAAAGGTGGACGGGTCGTTGTTCTTCCCCACCTTCGCTGAGCTGGAGACGGCCCTTCGCCGCATAGCCCAGCCGGGAGACATCATTTTGACCGTGGGTGCGGGCGACGTGTACAAAATCGGCGAGAACATCACAAAATAAGACGGGAAAAATTTCTGGAAAAAAGGCGAGTATTCATAAGACAGTCAACAGCCTCCCTCTGACGAGGGAGGTGGCAAAAATCTTTGATTTTTGACGGAGGGAGAGAAAAGACAGGCTCGCGGTTTATGCGGAGATGTTGATCCGACTGCCAGATGTCTCTCCCTCAGTCAGCTTCGCTGACGGCCCCCTCATCAGAGGGAGCCAACCCTCCATACAACGTAAAAATCAGACCTATGAACAAATCATAGGTCTGATTAACTGTTTTAGGAACGTTGCCCAAAGGTCCGGGCGTTTTTTCTGTTCAGCGCACGTCCTCGTTGACTCTTGTGGGGGGAGCCTCAAGGATCTCCGGGTGCTGGAACATCAGGCGGTAGGCCTGAAGGAACTGGGCGTAATAGTGGCCGTCTACTGTGCGCTCGTCCATGACCATCTTGCAGTCCACATATTTGTGATCCACCATGTTGCCGTGGCGGTCCAGCTCATAGGCATGGCGCTTGGCACCGAAAGCGATAAAGACGGGCAGGGTGCCGAAATTGTAGATATGGTGGTAGATGGGCCCGATGCGGAGAGAACCCAGGTCCGTGATGATCATGGAGCCGTGGAAGGGGCTTGCGTCGGTGAGGGCTTCAGGCAGCCAGCCGAAATAGTCCATAATGCGGAGGATCAGGATGGCAAAGCGGAGCAGGAAGCGGGGCAGCCTGGCCAGCGCTTCCGCCACATCCTCGGTATTGTTGTTGCCGTCATTGGCCTTGATCTCGTCGATCTTCTCGTTCATTTTCCGATAGACGTCAAAAATAGTGTCCGTCGGCTCGAACTGGACCTTGATGGTGGTCTCCGGCGCGCCGAGAGCGATGGTGCGCTTTACGGTCATAACGACTTCAATGTTGTTTCTGGCATAGATCCGGCGGCCCACCACAAAACGGTTGATCCCCGGCAGCATAGCAACGCCCCTTATGTAAGCGGCAATGAGAAAATGGAGAATACCGATACCCTTGTAGCCTTCCACGCGGAGCTTGCGCAGGCGGCGGTCCACATCGGTGACCTCAAAGCTCTCCTCGTACTGGTTGCAGGCGTCGTTGCGCACCGGCATGATATACGGCATGAAGCGGTTGAAAGCGGGAAGAGAGCGGAGGAGCCTTCCTTCTTTTCTGTCGCCGAACTGGCGTTTATATCTGGCCATATTATCCCTCCTGATATGGTGTTAAGATTTGGTTCCAATTTTTTAAGCATTGTCATTATACAGGCAAACGGGAGAGATTACAAGTGGTATTTGCAGGTTTTTGTTTGTTTTTTGTTTAAGATTGCTTTTCCCGGCGGCCGGTTGGACGCGCTGACTTGAAAAGGGAACAGAAATATGGTATGCTGAATAAATAAAGGAGGCGGTCTTGATGCAGCTGCAGGAATCGGGAGAGATGTATCTGGAAACCATACTGATCCTGTCTTTGAAGAGAAAACCGGTGCGGTCCATTGACGTGGTGGAGTATATGGGCTATTCCAAGCCCAGCGTCAGCCGGGCCGTGGGACTGCTGAAAAGCGGCGGTTACCTGGAGATGGACCAAAACGGATATCTGACGCTGACGGATGAGGGGCGCCGGGTGGCAGAGCGCACCTATGAGCGCCACCAGCTGCTGACGGAGTTTTTTGTCCACATCGGCGTGGACCCGGAGGTGGCGGCGGAGGACGCCTGCAAAATCGAGCATGTCATCAGCGACGAGACCTTCCAGGCCATCAAAAAACACGCCGGGAAGGAATGACAGGATAAACCTGATCCGCAAAAAAACAAAAGGTGTTGGAGAGAGATCTCCAACACCTTTTTGGCGTTTTTACAGATTCATGGCCAGCATCGTACCCAATCGGGCCGCAAAGTCCAGAGCGCAGATCATTTTCATCAAAGATCATCTTTCCCTGACTTGCAGAGCGCCCCCGCTTACCACTTGTTTTCTACTTTTTCGGCAAAGCCGGGGAAGTCCTTTACCTCGATCACCCGGCCGTCGTCCAGGACGGCTTTTCCGGTGAAGCGGCCGAATACCTGGTGCTGGTCGGACTTGATGAGCTTGACGTCGGTGCAGGAGGCCCGGTCCAGCACGGGGATGAAATCCATCTCAAAGCGCCCATCGTCGGAAGTGAAAGTCCAGGGGGACAGGAAATCCTTTTCCTCTCCGGGAATGTTGAACTTCACCTGACTGAGCTTGTGGGCCTTGCCGTCGTAAAAGAGCATGTTCTCGGTGGCGGCGGAGGTGTCGCCGAAGCCGTAGCCGATGTTCCAGCCGAAGGGCACGCCGTTTACATGGTAGGAGGCGGAGCCCCAGTACCAGGTGTTGTGATAGGTCCAGACGCCCCGGCCCCAGTCCAGAACGGCGAAGCTCTCCGACGGGTCGAACACATAGGTGCGGCCGCCATAATAGACCTGCCCGCTGGCGCGCATACAGTTGATCTTCTGGTTGAAATAAAAATGGCCCGCCCGGTCGAAGGGGGTGCAGATGACCATGCTCTCCTCCGGCTCATCCGTCAGCTCAATGGTGGCATAGAGAGGGCCGGCGGGGCCGAAATCGCTCATTCTGGCGGAGAGGATGCGCTTTCCGCTGCCGTCATTTTTGAAGCTGATGCTGTGGTGGGCGCCGGAATGCTTTACATCGCCCACGGCGGAGGTCTCCGGCATGTGAAGCCTGCCCAGGGGCATAAAGCTCATGGGGCTTTTGGTGATCTCCCAGCCCTCTTCAAAGTTCAGAAGAGAGATGGAGTCCAGTCCCATATAGCCGTTGTCGTCCACGGTGAGGGCCAGGGCGAAGCGGCCGTTATTGATCAGATAGTAGTCCCATTCCTTGATGCGGGTTTTGTTGACCCTGATGCGGTCCCGCTGATAAACGGGCAGAAGCTTTTTGGCGTAGCCCGCCTCGTTCAGGTTGCCCTGCTCGTCCAGCAGGGGGATAGACTCGGTGATCTCATGCTGCATGGCTCATACTCCTTTCCTGATAAGCCGGATGTCCCGCCCCACAAAGGGCAGGCGCAGAAACTCCCCCTTGATGCGGGAGTAGATCTGCGGGGTGTACTTCTTCTGAAGCTCCTCGTCGGAGCAGTTGGTGCTGATAATTATTTTTTTCCCGTTTACCAGCCGGGTATTCAAAAGCGTGTACAGAGCGCTTGTAGAGATAGAGCTGATCATCTCGGTGCCCAGATCGTCCAGGATCATCAGGTCGCAGTCCAGCATGCGCCGCACCCTGGCGTTGGCGGCTTCGCCGGCCTCCGGATCCCGGGAGAATTTCTGGACCTCAAAGGCCTCCAGCGCGGCGGCGGCGGAGTCATAGCAGACGGAATAGCCCTTGGCGGCCACCACCCGGGCGATGCAGGCGGAGAGATAGGTCTTGCCCAGACCAGTGCCGCCCTGAAACAGCAGATTGGCGGAAACGGCGGGGAAATTGTCCGCGAATTTGCGGCAGGCCCCCAGCACCATGGTCATGGTCTCCCGGGGGGAGACGCCGCCGACCGGCGCTGCGTCGTAATAGTTCAGATCAAAGCGCTCGAAGCTCTCGTCCCCGTGCTGAAGCAGGGTACCCAGCTCCTTTGTCAGCTCCTTGTTATACAGCTTTTCCAGGCAGGAACAGACCCCGCCCTCATATACGCCGCTGTCCCGGCACTTGGGGCAGGAATAAATGTCGTCCAGGTATTCCACGGGCCAGCCGTTTTCCACCAGCAGCTCCGCCCGGCGCATCTGGATGTCCAGGTTGTCCTTTTCCAGGGCGGCCAGCCGCTCTTTCAGGTCTGCGGGGTGGGAGATGGTCAGCCGCACAAGCTCCGTCATCTGGCGGCGCATGGTCTCGTCCATGCGCTGGATCTCCGGCACCCGGGCGTAGACCAGGCTGAGACGGCGCTGATGCTCCGCCTGATTGTCGCTGCGGATAAGATCAAGTTGTGTTCTGGCCCTGGCCAGAAGCTTGCCGTCGTAAGCCATGAAAATCCCTCCCGCTTAAATTTTGTTGACGATATTTTTCAGCTCGTCCATATCCACGCCGGAAACAGAGCTGCCTTTTCCCTGCGTGGGCCGCTTTCTGCCGTCTCCGGCCTCGATCTCCTGGGGCGTGTGGAGCTTTTTCTCGTGCCAGGAGCAGATGATCTTGTTCATGTAGGGCCATTTCAGCGCGCCGGTGCTGGTGACAGTCCGGTCATAGGCGATGAGGATGGCCTCCGCTTCAAAGCCCATGCTCAGCCAGGAGGAGATATATTTGGCCTCCGTGGGGGTCAGGTCCCGGCCGTGGATGCCCAGGGCGTTTTTTACCTGATTGACCGACTCCCGCAGGTTTTTCTGCTCCCGGATGTAATCCTCGGCCTGTTCCAGGGTGAGGATTTCCCGGTTTGCCCAGCGGTAGGCCTCTTTCTCCACGCTGCGGGGGGAGGGGCGCTTGCCCTCGCCCTTTTCGGCGGCGGTCTGGGCGCAGTAGTTCAAAAGCTCCAGGATCACCTCGGCCGGCAGGGCCAGATAATCGTAGACCCCGAAGAGCATCTTCATGTCGCTGCTGTTCAGATTGCGGGCAAAGACCCGCTTGGCCTCATCCAGAATGACGGAGAACTTCTCGTCGGTCCTGGAGCGCAGAACGATATCCTCCGCCGTGTATTCCGGGATAGCATCCTCCGGCGGCAGCTTTTCCGCCGGGGCCGGAACGGCGGCCGCCGGGGCGGAAACCGCCGGTACGCTGCCGGGGCAGAGGCCCATGCGGCTCAGCTTTTCCTCCGCGCTGCTGATCTCCCGCAGGGTGCGGCAAAGGTCGTGGGCCGCCTGCTCCGGGTCGGTGCAGCCGGTACGGGTGTAGTATATGTAAAGCAGGGCCACATCGCCGTCGTGGGCGGCGATCAGCTTGTCCGCCGCGGCGGCGGGTATTGCGTTGTTCAAATGGTTTTCAGTCATATCCGGCACCGTGAAAAAACGTTTTTTCCCGTTCAAAAAATCTTTACACTTAATTTTCAGGGGATACACATTATAACATTATTTTTATCTTGTCGCAATAGGCTTGTGTGTGCTATAATAATACGGTATATAATGCGATAACTATGAGGAGTACGGGAATGATAGAGCTGCTCTCTCCTGCGGGCTCTCCGGAGGCCGTGATCGCTGCCGTGCAGAACGGCGCCGACGCCGTGTACCTGGGCATGGGCGATTTCAACGCCCGCCGGGGCGCGAAAAACTTCACAGACGAGGAATTTAAAAAGGCCGTGCGCTACTGCCGTATCCGCGGCTGCAAGGTATACGTCACCCTGAACACCCTGGTCAACGACCGGGAGATGGAGGCCGCCGTGGAAAACGCGCGGCTTGCCTCTGACGCGGGGGCGGACGGGCTGATCGTTCAGGATCTGGGCCTTGTCAGCGCCATACGCCGGGCTCTGCCGGATATTCCCCTCCATGCCAGCACCCAGATGAGTCTGCATAATCTGGCGGGGGTGGAGGCCGCCGCCGAGATGGGATTGACCCGCGCCGTCCTGGCCCGGGAGCTGAGCCTGGAGCAGATCAGATACATCACCAAGCACGCCTCCATCGAGACCGAGGTCTTTGTCCACGGGGCCCTCTGCTTCTGCCACTCCGGCCAATGCTATATGTCCAGCCTGATCGGCCGGCGCAGCGGCAACCGGGGCATGTGCGCCCAGCCCTGCCGTATGCAGTACAGCCTGGGCGGCCGGATGGACGACTACCCCCTGTCGTTGAAGGACAACTGCCTGGTGGACCGGCTCCGGGAGCTGGAGGAGGCGGGGGTGGCCTGCCTGAAGATCGAGGGGCGCATGAAGCGGCCCGAATATACGGCCATCGTCACCGATATATACGCCAGGGCCCTGAAGGAAAAGCGCAAGCCCAGCCCTGAAGAGATGGAGATGCTGGAAAAGACCTTCTCCCGCCAGGGCTTCACCCAGGGCTACTTTAACGGCGATAAAAATGACATGTTCGGCGTCCGGGGCGAGCCGGACAAGGACGCGGAGAAGATCTTCTCCACTGCCCGCAAGGGCTATGCCGAGGGCGAGCTTCGCCGGGTCCCGGTACACTTTTACACTGTGTGTGAAAAGGGCGAGCGGATCAAGGCCATCGCCTTTGACAACGACGGGAATAAATCTCTGGCCTTCGGCCCCGTGCCCGAGCGGGCCAAGCGCCAGGGCCTGACGGAGTCCTATCTGGTGGAACAGATGTACAAAACCGGCGGCACCCCCTATTACTGCGTGGAGAACAAGGCCAAGGCCGCGCCGGGGCTGTTTCTCCCGGCCTCTGAGGTCAACGAGCTCAGGCGCAAGCTGATCTCCGACCTGTCGGAGAAGCGGGCCGCCCCGCCTGAGCGCCGGTCCTTCCGCCTGCCGCCCCCGCCGTCAAACGTTCCCGCCATTGCAGACCCGGTGAAAATTTTCCAGGTCCGCACGGCGGAGCAGCTCTCACCGGAGCTGGCGGCGCTGAAGCCGGATTACATCTATGCCCCCGCCTTGCTCATGGCGGAAAATTTCACGATCATGCGGCCCTTTATCGACAACGGCGCCAGAGTGGTGGCCGTTCTGCCCCGCATCATCACCGACGACCAGATGAGAACAGTGTATGAAGCACTGGAAAAACTGTTCGATTTCGGTGTGAACGAGGCGCTGGTGGGCAATCTGGGCCATGCGCTGCTGGCAAGACAGGCCGGGATGAAGCTCCGGGCCGATTTTGGGATGAACGCTTTCAATTCCTACTCCATGGAGGTCCTGCAGCAGGCGGGCTTTTTGTCCGCGACAGCCTCCTTTGAGCTGCGCCTGTCCCAGATCAAGGCCATGGCCAAACCCATCGACACCGAGATCATCGTATATGGCCGCCTGCCGCTGATGGTCTCCGACCAGTGCGTGATCAAAGAGAGCGCCGGCCGCTGCAACTGCCAGACGCCGGGCCAGATGGCCGACCGGATGGGCTCCGTGTTCCCGGTGGTGAAGGAATTCGGCTGCCGCAACGTGATCTACAACGCCCACAAGCTGTACCTGGCCGACAAGAAAGAAGATCTGTACTCTGCGGGGCTTTGGGGTCTGCGGCTGCTGTTCAGCACCGAGAGTCCCAGAGAATGCGTGGAGGTGGCCAAGGGCTATCTGGGCCTTTCCGACTATAAACCCAATGTACTGACCCGCGGGCTGTATTACAGAGGGGTAGACTGAACTTGAATTAAGGGGTAAAAGAAAATGAGCATTGTTCTGGCATCCGCATCTCCCCGGCGCAAGGAGCTTCTGGAGATGCTGGGCGTTACGGATTTGAAGGTCATCCCCGCCACGGGTGAGGAGGTCGCGCCGGAGGGCGCCGGGCCGGAGGAGTTGGTTATGGCCCTCTCCGCCGCCAAGGCCAGGGAGGTGGCCAAGCGCTGCGACAGGGACGATGTGGTGATCGCCGCCGATACCATCGTGTGGCACCACGGCAAGGTCTACGGCAAGCCCCACTCCCGTCAGGAGGCCATTGAGATGCTGGAGTCCCTCTCCGGCGACACCCACCAGGTGTTCACCGGCGTGACGGTGATGCACAACGGACATCTGGATATACAGTCCGAGATGAGCCGGGTCAGCTTCCGCCAGCTGAACCGCCAGGAGATCGAGCGCTATGTGGACACCGGCGAGCCTATGGACAAGGCCGGGGCCTACGGCGCCCAGGGCAAGGGCTCACTCTTTGTCCGCAGCATATACGGGGACTTTTTCAATGTGATGGGCCTGCCGCTGTGCAGACTGGGAGAAATGCTCAATAAACAGGGAGTTGGACTTCTTTGAAAGACTATCTGAAGAAAAACGGAATACGAATGGGGATCATTGTGGCGGCGGTGGTGCTGATCATCAGTCTCAGCAGCGCTGCCCGGGGCGGTCAGATCAGCCTGTTCCACAATGTCTCCGGCGTGCTGCTCTCTCCTGTGCAGAAGGTGGTCAGCTCCGCGGTGAACTGGTTCGACACCATTTACGGCTATCTATACGAGTATGACTCCCTCATGGCGGAAAACGAGTCTCTGCGTACCCAGCTGGCCGAGGCCCAGCAGTCCGCCCGCGACGGTATTGAGGCTTCGGAAGAAAACCAGCGGCTGCGGGAGCTGCTGAACCTGAGAGAGAAGCACACGGATTATGAATTTGAGTCCTGCAAGGTGGTGCTCTGGTCCTCCTCCAACTGGTCCCATTCCTTTACCATCAGTAAGGGGGCCAGCAGCGGCATCGAGCTGGGCGACCCTGTGGTGACGGAATATAACGCGGTGGTAGGGCAGATCACCGAACTGGGGGAGACCTGGGCCACGGTCAGCACGGTCATCGACGTGGACATGAGCCTGGGCGCCTACGCGGGCAACACCGGTGCCTCCGGCATTGTTCTGGGCGAATTTTCCCTGATGAAGGACAAGCTGGCCAAGCTCACCTTCCTGGCCGACGGCGCCCAGATCTTCGTCGGCGACGAGGTGCTGACCTCCGGCTCCGGCGGCGCGTTCCCGGCGGGCCTGGTGATCGGCAAGCTCACCGCTGTGCAGACCGAGGCCGGCGGGCAGATCGAATACGGCCTGGTGGAGCCCCAGTGTGATTTTGACTCCCTGGTACAGGTCTTTGTTATCAAGAGCTTTGAAGTGGTGGAATAATTTTGAAAGACTTATTGGCAAAAATCGATATCCGCAGATTTCTGCTGTACGCGCTGTATCTGTTTCTGGTGCTGGTGTTTCAGAACATGGCGCTGACGCAGATCAGGCCGCTGGGCGTCTGCCCTTTTATGCTGCCTGCGGCGGTGGTGGCGGTGGGCATGTTTGAGGGGGCCTCATGGGGCGCGATCTTCGGGCTGGTCATGGGCATCTTCGCGGACATGTTCTATGTGGAGAGCACGGTGGGCTTTACCCTGCTGTTCCCCGTGATCGCCTTTGCGGTAGGTTTTGTGTCCCAATTTTTTATCAACAGACGCTTTTTCGCATTCATGGTGGCGGCCGGCGCCGCGCTGCTGCTCACCGGAGTGGCCCAGATGCTGAGAGTACTGGTCCTGGAGGGCTGGTCCTTTTCTCTGCTGTCCACGGTGATATTGCAGACCCTGTGGTCGCTGCCCCCCGCTGTACTGGCGTACTATCCCCCTGCCAAGTGGATAGAATGAGCAAAGGAAAGGAACCCCAATGAATAAACTTATCAAATCCGGCAGAGTGGCAACGATTTTTATCCTGCTGATGCTCCTGCTTTCGGTTTATCTGGTGTTTCTCTATAAGCTCCAGATCATCGAGGGCGAGGAGTATTATAACCAGAGCAACGAGATAAAAACGGAGGAACGCAGAGTCACCGCCTCAAGAGGAAACATCCTTGACCGTTACGGGCGTGTGCTGGTGAGCAACAAGGAGTGCTACAACCTCACCATCGACACGGCCAAGCTCTTTGCCTCTGAGGACCCGAATTCCACCATTCTTGAGCTGATCGAGATGGTGGAGCAGTTCGGCGACACCTATACCGACGATCTGCCCATCACCACGGACCCGCCCTTTGAATACGACCCGAACATGACGGATATCCAGCGCACCATGCTGGAGGCCTATTTCAAGGACGAGACCAGGGTGAAGGAATTCAAAGCCGCCGGCATATCCGAATATCCAAGCGCCGTGGAGCTGTTGAGCTACATGCGCACCCGCTATGATATCGACAACAGCTACTCCGCCGAGGAGATGCGCAAGATCGCGGGCCTGCGCTATTCCATCAACGTCCGCTACTCCATCAACACCGCGGACTATGTGTTCGTCCAGGACGCCAGTATGGAGCTGATCACCTCCATCATGGAAAACAAACTGGCCGGCATTGAAGTCACCAGAGCCTATGCCCGGGAATACGGCACGGAATATGCCGCCCATCTGCTGGGCTATGTGGGCCTGATGACCCAGGAGGAGTATGAGAAATACTCCCTGCGGGACTACGCCAACGACGCCATGGTGGGTAAGGACGGCGTGGAGTACGCCTTTGAGGACTACCTTCACGGTGAGGACGGTACCGTGGAAGAGACGCGCAATGCCTCCGGCACCATCCTCAGCACGGTGTATACCGAAGAGCCGGTGCCCGGCAACCATGTTTACCTGACCATTGACATCGTCCTGCAGGAGCAGGTGGAACGTATTCTGGACAACGGCATCCGCATTCTGACCCAGGAGCGAATGACCGAAAAGGGCGAGCAGGAGGCCAAGGGCCTGTGGACCTTTGAGGACGGCTTCTGGGAGATCACCGGCGGCGCCGCTGTGGTGGTGAATGTCAAGACCGGCGAGCCTCTCGCCATAGCCAGCTGGCCCACCTATGACGTTACGACCATCATTGAAAATTATTCCGACCTCCTGGAGGCGGAAAACGCCCCCCTTTTCAACCGTGCGCTCATGGGCGCCTACGCCCCCGGCTCCGTATTCAAGCCCTGCACCGCCATCGCGGCGCTGTCTGAGGGTATCGTCAATACCGAAGAAGAGATCAAGTGCGAGGGCGTCTACACCCGTTACGCCTCCGAGGGCTACGCGCCTGAATGCTGGATCTGGAGTTCCATACCCGGTGAGCACTACACCCACGGCGAGCTGAATGTGACCGGCGCGCTGCTCAACTCCTGCAACTACTTCTTCTACTCCGTAGGCAACTTCCTGGGCATCGACAATCTGGAGAAGTACGCAAGGGACTTCGGCCTGGGCGAATCCACAGGCATTGAGCTGGTGGAGACCAAGGGCAACATGTCCAGCGAGGACACCCATATGGACTACGCCGGCACCGAGTGGCGTATCGGCGATACACTGCAGGCCGCCATCGGCCAGTCGGACAGCATTTTCTCTCCGCTGCAGCTGGCGGAATACTGCGCCGCTGTGGCCAACAGCGGAACCAGATACTCCGCGTCTATCCTCAAGTCTGTGCGAAATTATGATTACAGTGAAGAGGTATATACCCGCCAGAATGAAGTGATGAGTACGGTGACCTCCGCCCAGTATAACTGGGACGCAGTCCATGAGGGCATGTACGAAGTGGCGAACAACTGGCAAAACGAGGCTGTGGCAAAATATTTTGTGGATATGGTGGAGTCTCAGCGCACTGCCGCCAAGACCGGTACAGCCCAGAAGGGCGAGAACATCGTCAACGACGCTATCTTCATCTGCTACGCCCCCTTTGACGACCCCGAGGTGGCTGTGGCCATCGTGGTGGAGCGCGGCAAGGCCGGTGCCAACTGCGCGTTCATGGCCCGCCAGATCCTGGATGTGTATTTCAACATCAAGAGCTACAGCGACTCCTCTGAGGGCGAGATGTCCCTGCTGAAGTAAGGCAGAAAACCAACAAAGCCGCCAGTTTGTGCTGTTTTGAATCAAAATCAGCAAAAAAATTGCAGGGATTCAAATTTTTTGTTGCAGTTTGGGTTTCCAGTGTTTATAATTATTTCACAATATAAGAAACGGGGAAGAGTATGAATATTGCATTGATGGCACACGACAGAAAAAAAGAGCTGATGGTGCAGTTCTGCATCGCATACTGCGGAATCCTGGCTGAGCACTCCCTTTGCGCCACCCATGTTACCGGAAAGCTTGTGTCAGAGGCAACGGGCCTGCCCATCACCCTCTACCTCCACGCGGACCAGGGCGGCGCACAGCAGATCGGCGCCCGCATCTCCTTCAACGAGATCGACCTGGTGCTGTTCTTCTGTGACCCTGCAAACCCCAAAGGCTTTGACGACATCAACAAGATCGAGCGTCTGTGCGACCAGTATCAGATCCCCTTTGCCACCAACGCGGCAACGGCAGAGGTCCTGGTTCAGGGCCTGCGCCGGGGCGATTTGGATTGGCGCAACATCGTCAACCCCCAGAAGAGATAAAATGCCGGAAAGTTAACAACTCGGCGCGGCATTTTCATGCCGCGCCAATTATAATGGAGAGGAATCTATCTATGGCAAAGGTATCACCACGCACGCTGTCGGGCTTTATGGAGCTTCTGCCGCGCCAGCAGATGAAAATGGAGCGCATGATGGAGGTCCTGCGCCGCAGCTATTCGGTCTACGGCTTTACGCCGCTGGACACGCCGGTCATCGAATCGGCGGAGGTGCTGCTGGCCAAGGGCGGCGGCGAGACGGAAAAACAGATCTACCGCTTTACCAAGGGCGACAGCGACCTGGCGCTGCGCTTTGACCTGACTGTACCCCTGGCAAAATATGTGGCCGCCCATTACAGCGAGCTGAGCTTCCCCTTCCGCCGCTACCAGATCGGCAAGGTCTACCGGGGCGAGCGGGCCCAGAGAGGCCGCTTCCGGGAATTTTACCAGGCGGATATCGACATCATCGGCGACGGGAAGCTGGATATCATCAACGAGGCGGAGATCCCCGCCGTCATCTACAACACCTTCACCAAGCTGGGCATCACCAAGTTCAAGATCCGGGTGAACAACCGCAAGATCCTCAACGGCTTCTATGCCATGAACGGCATGAGCGAGAAGGCAGGAGAGATCATGCGCACTGTGGACAAGCTGGACAAGATCGGCGCCGAAAAGGTGCGCCAGCTTCTGATCGACGAGGTGAAGATGCTGCCCTGCAAGGCGGAAAACGTGCTGGACTTCATGGCCATCTGCGGGTCTAACGCCGAGGTCATCGCCCGGCTGGAGTATTACCGGGGCATGGACGAGACCTTTGACCAGGGCCTGGACGAGCTGATCGCCGTCACCCGCTATCTGGGCGAATTCGGCGTGCCCGAGGAGAACTTTGCCATCGACCTGACCATCGCCCGGGGCCTGGACTATTACACCGGCACCGTATACGAGACCATCATGACCGAGCACCCGGAGATCGGCTCTGTCTGCTCCGGCGGCCGCTATGATAACCTGGCGGAGTACTACACCGACAAGCAGCTGCCCGGCGTGGGCATTTCCATTGGCCTGACCCGGCTGTTTTATGTGCTCTCCGAGCAGGACCTGCTGTCGGACGACTTTGTCTCCGCTCCCTGCGACGCGCTGGTCATCCCCATGACCGAGGATCTGGGCTTTGCCGTCTCCGCTGCCACGGCCCTGCGCGCCGGCGGCATCCGCACCCAGCTCTACGGCGAAAAGAAAAAATTCAAGGCCAAAATGAGCTATGCCGACAAGCTGGGCGTGCCTTTCGTGGCCCTGGTGGGCGAGGACGAGATCAGCGAGGGCGTCCTCTCCGTGAAGGATATGCACAGCGGCGAGCAGATCAAGCTCAGCCCGGCTCAGGCGGCGGAGTTTATCCGCGAAGCCGTGGAAAAGCGCAACGAGAGCGCCGTGATTAAAGAGTGATCCCTATTTTTTGAAAGAGAAAAGAGGATAAATATGTTTCAGTCCCGTACCCATACCTGCAATGAGCTCCGCATGGAGAATGTGGGGGAAAAAGTAAAGATTGTCGGCTGGATGGAGAATGTCCGCGAGGTAGGCAATAACTTCGCCTTCGTGGTCGTCCGCGATTTCTACGGCACCACCCAGGTGGTAGTGGAAAATGCCGAGATGATGGGCATCGTCAAGTCCATCAACAAGGAGTCCACCATCTCTGTGGAGGGCGTGGTGCGCGAGCGCGCCAGCAAAAACCCCAAGCTCCCCACCGGCGACATTGAGGTCGTGCCCGAGAAGATCGAGGTTCTGGGCAAATGCCGCTACAATGAGCTGCCCTTTGAAATCAACCGCAGCCGTGAGGCGGACGAGACCCAGCGCCTGAAATACCGCTACCTGGACCTGAGAAATCCTGCCGTTAAGCAGAATATCATCCTGCGCTGCAACGTGATCGCCGCCCTGCGCCAGGCCATGACGGACCACGGCTTTTTGGAGATCACCACCCCCATCCTGACCGCCTCCTCTCCCGAGGGCGCGAGAGACTATCTGGTCCCGGCCAGAAAGCACCCGGGCAAGTTCTATGCCCTGCCCCAGGCGCCCCAGCAGTTCAAGCAGCTGCTGATGACCGCCGGCTTTGACCGCTATTTCCAGATCGCCCCCTGCTTCCGGGA
>CAMGRL010000037.1 GCA_946061515.1 uncultured Clostridia bacterium | reverse complement strand
TTCGATACAAAGGACTCCACAAAAACAATTGTCATGCCAATCTACTATTTGCTTGTGCAAACATTTATATGCTTGCAATGGGATAAGTCTGCCCAAATCGGGCCAGTATCCCATTTCTAGCATATGATTGGTAGAAAAATTACCCCATTTCTCACTTCATGTTTCATGTACTTTTCATTTTGTCGAATTATTCAGCGTTTACTCAAGGGGCGCAAAGAAGGAACTCGGAGATGTGAATCAAAGAGGCGAAAACTGAGCGGACCGAATAGTTCCAGCAAAGAGCTGTTCAAAAAAGCCACGCTGTCAGCACCCATATATGGTAAACGCCCCCGGTCAGAGCGGTCCATCTCTTTCCAGGGACATCACTTTATCTGTTTTGAATTTTCTGCAGGTCATGGTTTTCTCCTCATTTTACTGATGGCGCTAATTGGCCTGCTTACGAATGAATGTGCTGGGAATTCCCAGTTCAGATCTGTATTTTGCCACCACTCGCCGCGACACATCAATTCCCTGATCTCGGAGCTTCTCACAGATCGCCTGATCTGAAAGGGGGCTTGCTTTATTCTCCTGCGCTATCATTGCCCGCACCCGATCACGCACGGAGGCATAGGCAACAGGCTTTCCGCCTGCGCCTTCCGCGCCGCTGGAAAATAAATCCTTGATTTGGCATAGCCCTTTCGGGCATTGGAGATACTTCCCCCGTATCGCTCGGCTGACCGTTGAGGGCTGAACCCCGACTTGCTCTGCAATGTCCGTCAACGTCATAGGGACGAAGTCTCCGCCATGGAGAAAATAATCCTTTTGTCTGTCCACGATGGCCTGCAAACACCGGACAAAGGTTACTTTTCTCTGCTCCACCGCCCGTCTCAAATTGCCTGCGCTTTCAAGCTTTTCCTGCAAATAGGCACGAAGCGATGCATCTTCGGTACAATGGAACAGCTCCTCATAATCAGGATTGATCTGAACCGATGGGAAAAATGCATGAGAGAGTACCACTGTGCATTTATCCTGACTGGCCATGATTTCGGCGTCCGGCTGGATAAAATACGGCGTTATATTATCAGCAAAGCCAGCACTTGGGATGGGATTCAGGCCTCCGATCAATTCTGAGGCTTTGCGCACTTCCGCTTCGCTGATGCTCAATGCCCGCGCGATGGACGGATAATGCCCCAACGCAAGCGCATCCAGATGTGATCTTATGATACGGGCGGGAACAGAGGATGCTTCTCCGGGCAACTGACTCAAAAGGCAGCTTTTAAGGTCTTTGGCACACACACCCGGCGGGTGCATAGAGCGCAAAACGGAAAGGCACCGATCGATCTGCTGCTCCTCTACAGAAAATAATTGAGCAAGCCCAGCCGCATCTTCATCAAGATATCCGCTTTCATCCATGCAGCGAATCAGATATTGGCAGATTTGCCGCTCTTTCTCCTCAAGTCTGATCGCTGCAAGCTGTGAAAGAAGATGCTCCTCAAGTGTTTCCCCGGGAGTGGATGCAGCATAAGCGGTGTAATCAGAATTTGTCTCCGTATTTCTATCGTTTTCAAGGTAATCAGGGCGAAAATCAGAAGAAATCAGCTTATTGAGCGGGATAGATGAATCCTCGCCATGGAGCGCGTCGATATCAATGACGGGGTTTTCCTCCGCAATATGGGCAAGGTAAACTGTAAGCTCCTGATTCGTCATTTGCAGAATATCCAAAGACTGAATCAGTTGAGACGTAACAAGGAGGCTCTGCTTTTGCTCTATTTTCAAGCTCATATCGCTCGGCCTCCTGTCAAAATATTGCTGGGATCGGATTGGATTCTATTATATCAATTTTTTCAATATTAGCAATCGGCGCGTGAAATTACATAGACATAGTTTTATTCCGGCCAAGGAAAAACAAGGATTTCCTGTTCTTGCGGAAGCTTCAACTCTGTGGAAGACTCCTTCAGATATACGATCTTCTCTTTTTCGAACAAGGTCAGGAATGGCGCGAGCTCCTCAATCTGCTGCAAGCCCTGTTCACCCCGGCGATAATGCATAGGCACAACAACGCTGGGGCTCACCATATCGATAAGCGCTTTCGCCTGAGCAGCATCAATGGTATAAAAGCCGCCTACAGGGATAAGTAGAACGTCAACCTGCCCCAAAGCCTCGGTCTGTGCTTTTGTCAATGGGTGCCCAAGATCGCCTAAGTGGGCAAGACGGATCCCCTTAGCGTGAACCACGGTGATGAGATTATCGCCCCGGAGTGTTCCCTGCTCGGCATCGTGAAAACTTGGAAACTGTTGGATATCCATATCCGGCATCTGCCCGCTGCATACAACGCCGGCGACATAATTATGGTCGCCGTGTTTGTGGCTGCAGATCACTCGGTCAGCGTGGAGCAGCGGAAGAGTAAGGCCCGGAACCTTACCGGGCGTATAGGGATCAAAGACGAGGGTTCCTTCGTCCCATTCCAAATGGAAACAGGAATGTCCATACCATGTCAGTCTCATGAGTGACCTCCTTTGAAAATATCAGACAAGCGGGAACTGCAGCGGGACAACGACCAGGATAATTACCGTTGCAATCGCGATCAGGGGAAGGCTGTAACGCCAGTAATCTCGAAATTCGTACCTTGCCACCACCGACATTGCAATGGTTGTGTTGGCAATTGGCGTGCCGATAGCGACAGAGCTTGCCATCGTGATACCGACTGCAAAGGGAAAGAACTGGTACCCCAGTTCCGTCACCAGGGAAAATGCGATGGGAAACACGATAGTTATGGCCGTGGAATTGGCAAGGAAATGGGTCAGAACGACAGTTAAGATGACAACCAGTGCAAACAGGGCAGCCGGTGGAGTCTGCGGATCGACAAAACACATAAACATCTGTGCAATCAACTCGCCGCCTCCGCTTGCATTCACCGCTGCCGCCATGCCAAGACTTGCACTGAGCCAAATGACCAGATTCCAATTGATACTGCTGACAGCATCTTTAGGTCGGATACACCCGGTCAGGACACAGGCACAGGCGGACAAAAGGCTGACCGCAGCCAGATTCATGCCGGGGATCCATCTGACTATCCACTGGTTCAGCATAAACAGCAGGACGGTCACGGCAAAAATGACAGCCATGATTCCTTTCTTCTCCGTATGGAGCTCCTGCTCTTCGCGAACTTCATGCACAGACGGGATCAAGTCATGATCCGGCCGTGCGCCCCAGATCTTTTTCCCGAGAGGGTAGCCGATGAATCCAGCATAAAGTACCGTGGCAAGTATGATAAGAACGCCGGGCACGGAGAACGTGAAAAATGTGAATCCGTTTCCTTCCCCCAGATAGCTCTCCAAAAGGCCCTGCGCGGTCAACTGCGGAGTTGATCCGATCAGCGTAGCAACGCCGCCCAGCACTGCGCCGACCGAAATGGGCATGATCAGATTGCGGAATTTGATCTGCCTGTTGGTGATGCAGATGCCGGTGACCATATAGATCATGATGCTCAGGGTTGCAATATTCGAGAGAAACGCCGATATCACCGCTGTGATCGCGGTACCGAATAAAACGAGTTTCCGCTCACTGTTGCCGGCCATCGCCAGAACTCTGTGACCAATGGTCTGGGCAAGCCCTGTCTGGAACGAGGCCTTTCCTACGACCATCATGGCGCTGATCAGGAGCACGGTTTCCGAGCCGAAGTAGCGGAAGCCCGAGCTGAAACTGCATACGCCAAGCAGGACCATGATGGTGATACCACATAATGCGGTCACGGCCTGAGGAATTCTGTTCCAGACGAACAGAATAAGACAGATTCCAAAAATCAACAAGCTTGTTACGGCACTTGACATTCAGTGATCAACCTTTCTATGCGTCATTCAATACGCTCTGACGTGTCGCATATTTCTTGTCAGATTAATTATGCGCCTGCCCGCTCAATCGTGGGCAGGCTTTTTGCGTTCTCAGAGTCCGTTTCTCACGTTATAAGGCCGTCCTTCTTTGAAGAGACGGGCAGCATTATCCAGCGCTTCCGTGTAGACGCGGACCAACGCTTCTCTGGTCGATCCGCCCAGATGCGAAGTAGTGATAACCTTTTCCATTTTCATGAGAGGGCTGTTGGGATCTGCCGGTTCCGGCTCCCAGACGTCGATGCCTGCGCCCCAGATTACTTCGTTCTCCAGCGCCCAGGCCAGATCATCCAGGTTGATGATCGCTCCGCGACCTTCATTGACAATGATTGCCGTCTTCTTCATGAGACTGAGCTTTTCCTTGTTGATCATGCCTCTGGTAGAAGGCGTAAGAGGGCAGTTGATGGAGATGACGTCGGCTTCCCGACACAGGGTATCCAGATCCACATATTCGGCATGATACTTCTCTTCCATCTCGAGTGCCATGCGGAAGGGATCGGAATAGATTATCCGCACACCCCAGCCCTGTAGGCGCTCCATCACGAGCTTGCCGATCAAGCCGGCGCCAATGATGCCAATGGTCTTTTCATACAACTCATAGCTGTCATGACGGTAGGTATATTTGTGCCACTCGCCGGCTTTCACGCGCCTGTCCACCATTGGGATGCGGCGATAGCAAGCCAGCATCAGTGCGATGGTCATCTCGGCCGTGGTAGTTGCGTTCAGGTTCGGGCAGTTGCAGACGAAGATGCCGCGCTCTTTGGCTGCTTCGATATCGATATTGGAGAAGCCGGACGCTGCATTCTCAATCATCTTCAGATTTGGTGCCGTGTCCATCAGCGCCGCATTCACTTTGAATCCGGAAGTGATCAGCACCTCAGCCTCGGATATCTCTCCTTTTTTAGCGAAAATCGGTTCGGTGAAGCGTAGGTCAAGCGAAGGATCGCAGACTTCGACCATCAGCTGCTCCATGGGCTCGGTATGTGCGCCCACAAAAACTACAATTCTTTTATCCATAATTACTCTGTCTCCTTTATTCGTTTTCCGGGACAAACAGATCCACAAAACCGGCAAATGATTCCCGTTTATCCAGTTTCAGGATCGCTTCCACAATTGCGTCCTGCCGTGCCTTGGAAAGACGGTCTCCCGCGCAGGCGGCGAGCTTGGCACGCATAGTCGATCGTATCCATGGTCTTATCCTTTGTTATACAAGGTCGTAGCCCGTGCGGAAAGCGGCCATGTTGATATCCAATGCCTTCGGCTTACTTCCGTACTTCTCAGTGATCGCCTGTTCCATACATTCCTTCGTGAGGACACCGGTGAGCTTCACGATCACGCCGGCGGCGACCAAGTTGGCCGCTCCGACATAGCCAAGTTCTCTGGCAATCTTTGTGAAGGGGAATCCGTACTGGCTCGCTTTGCAGCTTTCCAGCAGTGTTTTCACTTCGTCCGAGTCATAAACCATAAAGCTGCCTTCCTTCATTTTGCCCGCATAGCGGTCATAGGCAACCTGTGCAAGGCTCATGACAACCTGCTCCTCCTCCACCTGCGGGAAGGCAATGGGCTTTTCATCGATAAGGAGATCCGATTTGGTGAAGGTGCCGCGCGCTTCGCTTCCGTAGGCCGACGTCATTGCAATATTCTTTCCGGAAATGATCGCTGCCGCACCCATAATTTTCCCGCAGGAGACCAGTCCCTGTCCGCCGACACCACTGAAAACGATTTGATTTTTACTCATTTTGCCGTGACCTCCTCGCGCAGTCTTTGATAGCTTGTGCCGAAATCAATCAGATCGTTGCGGTCGACCAGCTTACCGGTGATATATTTGCCGGCCAGCTCTTCTTCCGTCATGTTTTTGGCTCTGGCAGCGGGAACGCACATGCTGTCGATCTGGCGCATCATGTTGGGTGCGTCGCCCATCTTGTTGTTCTTCCCGTAGTGTGTAACACAGGCTGACAGAACTTCGATGAATCCAAACCCCTTTTTCTGTGTGGCCTCGATAATGTATTTGCGGAGATTGAGCACATCCGTGGCACTGCAGCGGGCAACATAAGGTGCGCCGCAAGCCTTTACCAGCTCTGCCATGTTAAAGTTCTCCTCTACCAAACCGTAGCGCGAGGTCGTGGTGATCGCGCCGTAGGGCGTGGTGGCAGAATATTGGCCGCCGGTCATGCCGTAGTTGAAGTTGTTGCATATGATTGCAGTCACGTCGATATTGCGGCGTGCACAGTGGATCAGGTGGTTGCCGCCGATTGTCGCGCCATCGCCGTCTCCCATCAGGCAGAAGACTTTCAGATTGGGATTGGCCAGCTTGATTCCGGTCGCTCCTGCCAGCACTCGGCCGTGCAGCATCTTGATGGTGGAGGTATTGGGATAGGTGACCAGACGGGCAAGGCAGCCTGAACCAGTGACGATCACAACTTCTTCCGGCGGGATCTGCATGTCGGCCAGCGCATGCAAAAGGGCATTGAGAACGATGCCGTTGCCGCAGCCCGCGCACCAGATGTGAGGAAGTTTCTCCTCTTTGATGTAATCGTTATAGGTATACATGATATCACATCTCCTCCTTGATAGCATCAATGATTTCCTGAGGAGTCAGCAGTTCGCCCTTTACTTTGGGAATACTGATGAGCTTTGTTCCTTTGTTGCAGGCAGCGACTTCCTGGAAGATCTGTCCGAGGTTCAGTTCGGGAACTGCTACGACCTTTGCCTGCCCAAGTGCAGCGGTGACCTCTTTCTTCGGGAACGGCCAAACGGTTTGGAGCTGCAGCAGGCCCGCTTTAACGCCGCTTTCGCGCAGCTTCTCCACAGCGCCTCGTGCCGAGCGCGCACTGCATCCATAGGAGATGAAGACCACGTCCGCGTCCTCCATCTCATAGCTCCTGGTCATGGTGATCTCGTCGATATGCTTTTCGATCTTATCGGTCAGATAACGCACACAGCGGTCGGCATTTTCAGGAGCGCCGAAGGAATAGCCAAGCTCATTGTGCATGGCGCTGCTCAGATGTGTCTGCCAGGCTGTTCCGAAAGGTGCAAGAGGCGGAATATTGTCCGGATCGAAGTTGTAGGTACGGTAGTCCGCAGGGTCGCCTGCGATCTCTCTCTTCGGCGGCAGTTCGTCTTCGCCAAGCTCACGCAGATTGACGTTTTCGTACATTTTACCGGTGATACCGTCGGAGAGAACAATGACCGGCGTGCGGTACTTCTCGGCAAAGTAAAAGGCTTTGGCCGTAAGCTCATAGCACTCCTCAACCGAGGATGGCGACAGGGCGATAATACTGTGGTCGCCATTGCAGCCCCAGCGGGCCTGCATGACGTCGCCTTGGGCAGGTTTGGTAGCGAGGCCGGTAGAAGGGCCGCCGCGCTGAACGACAACGATGACACAGGGGATTTCGCACATCAGCGCATGCCCGATGTGCTCCTGCATAATGCAGAAACCCGGTCCTGACGTTGCGGTAAAGCCCATCACGCCGGCGCAGGATGCGCCTTCCACAGCTGCAAGACTTGCCATCTCATCTTCCATCTGGATGAAGGTTCCTCCCACCTTCGGAAGAAGCAGGGAGCACTGTTCAGCGATCTCGGAAGACGGAGTAATGGGATATCCTGCGAAAAATCGGGCGCCTGCGGCGATTGCGCCGCGAGCAACGGCCTCGTTGCCCTGCATGAATTTCATATTGCTCACAGTTTGGTCACCTCCAGAGCCAGATCCGGGCAGCGGAATTCGCACATACGGCAGGCAATGCAGTCCTCAGGACGCGCTACTGTAACCTTTTCACCCGGTTTGATGTCATAAACACGTCTGGGACAAAACGCTGCGCAAATTCCGCAGCCTTTGCAGCGTTTCTCATGAAGCGTAATTGCGGCTTTCATTCGATCAACTCCTCCTGATTACAGCATGAACGAGCAGATCACAGTAGTAAGTACGAAGCCCACCAGATTCACCGGCCAGTTGGTCTTGACATAGTCCATCATGGAATACCCTTCGGCCATGGTCATCGTGTAGGACGCCTTACCGAGAGGTAGCGTGCAGGCGGAATTCACGTACAGCGTGATCGCATAGATGAGGACAGTAACATTCATGTCCAGCGCCACCGCCACGGGAATAAAGATGGGAACCATCAGCGTTAGCACGGAGGTGTGGGACATGAAGTTGGCAATCACGGTGAACAAGATGCCGATCACCACCAGCACGATCACAGGGCTTGTATCGCCCACGATACCGGCCACGATGTTCGCAAGGTATTCGGCGGCGCCGCTGTTGGACAGGCCCTTGCCGACGCCCATAGTCATGGCGATGATGAACACGGAATTCCAGTTGACCTTGGAAAGACAATCTTTCGGCTTGACACAGCCGGTAATGATGCAGAAGATCGCTGAGATCAGCGCAATCCAAGCATTCGTCCACAGCTTCAGAGCGAGACCAAGAATCATGAACACCAGCGCCACTGCGGCACAGCCCATCTGGAAGGTGAACTTCTGCTCACCTACGCCGGAGACTGATTTGCTGTCTATCTCTTTGTTGGGCATATACTCCACGACTTTGACAATATGCTTATATCCAAAGGTGCTGCAATAGATAACAAGAAAGAGCAGGATCGGCGCGCCGACAATGGCGAGCTCACCAAAGGAAAATGCACGATAGCCGGAGCTCTCCAGGAGACCTTGGGAAATCATCTGCGGCGAGGATCCGATCAGGGTGCAGACGCCGCCGACAGAGACAGCCAACCCCATTGACATGACCAGATTCTTGGATTTGATCTTGCCGTTGGAACTTTCGGAGATGGCGTCGATCATGGGCAGGAAAGCGGAGTTGCAGGCGCCGTTCTGGATGAAAGCGGACATGATGCCGCTGCCTGCGGTGATGACGGCCATGGCCTTACGTTCGTTTGTGCCGAGGATCCTGATGAGCTTCTGACCCAGCCACTTTGCGAACCCGGAGCTGGAGAGCGCCACGCCGGTCATCAAAATGCCAACGATCATCAGCACCGTGTTGTTGGAAAACCCGCCCAGTGCTTCTGTAGCGGAAATGATCCCAGTTATGTAGAAGACGAAACAGCCGAGCGTGGCAGTTGCCACCAGTGGGATCCACTCAGTCAGGTACAGGACGATCATTGCGGCCAGTACGATCAGAGCAATTGCAATTTGTGTTGTCATTTTCTTCAATCCTTTCTGATTTTCATTTTGTTTCTGTTTTTATCCGAGCTCGATTACACAGTCTAATGCACACACTCCCTTCCCTTTTTCGAATACACGCAGTGGGTTGATCTCAAGGAGCTTTACCCTGCCTGCATTGGCCGAGACAAGGTCCGCAAGCGCCTTGATCGTCTTCACAAGTTCTTCCCTGTCCATCACAGGCTGTCCGCGATAGCCGCTCATCATCTTGGTTATGCCGGGGATCTCATCAAGCATCCTGTCCACTTCTTTTTCAGAGACAGGGAGCGTGCGAATGCTTACCATTTTAAACAGCTCAGTATAGATCCCGCCGAGACCGACCATCAGGACCTGACCGAAGGCGTCGTCGCGGCGAATGCCGACGACAACATCCAGTCCATCAGCGGCCATTTCTTCAAACATCAGTCCTTCCAGCGTCTCTCCGCTGCGCAGTCCTGCTTCCTTCAGCTTCCCGCAGGCGGCTGCCGCCTGCTCCTCACTGCCGATGCCGACGACAACGCCGCCAATGTCGCTCTTGTGCAGGATATTGCGCGATACCACTTTGCCTACATAGCGTTTCCCGCAGGCAAAATCCAGACCTTCCACGCTCCCGCTTTCAGCGTTTGCGGTCACATGGGCCGGAATCTGAACGCCGTGGCTGAAGATCAAATCTTTCGCCTCAACCTCGTTCAGAAAGCCCGAAGGTAAATTCTCCGGAAGCTCGCCCGGAAGGTCATCCTCGGTCGCTCCCAGGTCACAGTATCTGTCTGCCACCTTTTTCAGGATACTGGTAAACTTCTGGATCGAAAAACTGATCGGCCAGCCGGCATCGCGGATCACATCAAGACCGGCGTGATCGTCTATATTGCCCATCCAGATGAAATAAACCGGCTTGTCGATCGCATTTCCTGCATTGACCACATTTGTCATCGCTTCCACAGAGCCGTTGGTGGCGATGGCGTAGCCATCGATCTCATTGTGGTTTTCAATGGAGTTAAGAATGTCCACCAGATACGGCTGCCGCATATGCATAGTCAAATCCATGGGGTTGCGCGGGGAGCCGAAGCCTTTAAGATAGACGTTGATCTCGTCCTGGGTCTCCTGGGTGACGACCGGAATTTCAAAGCCATTTTTCGCCAGAAGGTCGCCCAGAAAACCGCTGATCCCGCCGGACCCGGCAAAAGCTGCCATGCGTCTGCCTTTCAGCTTTTTCGGCATCGACGTGAGCTTCATCAGTTCGATCAGTTCGTCATAGTCCTGCGCCTTGATCACGCCGCACTGCTTTGCAAGCGCATTGAAAACTTCCATGCTGCCGGTAAGAGATGCTGTGTGGCTTGCCGCCGCACGGGATCCCACATCCGACTCTCCCATTTTCAGTGCAATGATAGTTTTTCCTTTGGCATAAGCCTGTCTTGCAAGCACCTTGAAACGCTCAACCTCTTTAAGGCCTTCGATCAGAACGCCGATGGAATCGATCCCGTCATCCTCGATCATATATTCGATATAATCGCACATAGTCAGATCGGTCTCGTTGCCGGTGGTGATCACGTACTTGCAGCCCACCTTGCGATCCATTGCAGTGCAGAGCAGCGGGCCGAAACCGGTGGCACCGCTCTGGGAGATCAGTGCGCAGCGGCCGCTGGCAATGGGCACCTGCGGCAGCGTGCTCAGGGCACACGCCCACAAATCAAGCTCAGTGTTGGCAAGCCCAAGACAGTTGGGACCAACGATACGCATCCCCGTCTTTTCAGAGATCTGGCGAAGCTGCGCTTCCCAGACCGGCCCGTTTACCGGATCCGCTTCACGAAAGCCTGCGGTAATGATCAACACACCGCCGACGCCCGCGTCGGCACATTCCTGTACCGTCTCCACGACCAACGGTGCTTTCACGATTACAATCGCCAGATCCACCGGCTTCCCGATGGCCGAGACAGAAGGGTAGCATTTATACCCCATCACTTCATCCCGTCCGGGGTTGACCGGATAGAGAGCCCCTGCGTAGGTCCTGGACGTGGCATTGCGCATGGTACGGCCCCCGTAACCGTTTTTGTCGTTTGCGCCAATAATGGCAACTGATAGGGGATTTAAAAGTCTTCTTATGGAATCGGTATTCATGTTTTCCTCCCTACGCTTTATTTTTTTACATTCACTTATATGTGGCGCAAAATTTGTGCCAACCATCCTTTCGCCAAAAAAATAACCATCATTTTTCTGCCATGCACAAAAATGATGGTTTGAAATTGAACATACTGAACAGTCAAAAATCGGTTCTTGCTTCCGCCTGTCCTCATAAAAAAATATACCGCAGGTTTTGTGGGTTAAGAGGATTTCATGTAGCCTCTCAAAAAACGAATTATGAAAGAAATTGAAATTTCATGTTGAAATATTTTGTTTATGATGTATAATTGTAATGAGGGGAGTGGGTTTATTTTATGTCAAAAATTGTTGTAATTGCCAAAGTCCCGCATCATATTGAGGAAATGAGAAAAGTCGTATCTGATGTGGACATGGATATTCCTCTTTTATATGCCCCGGATAGTGAACATTGCTACGAGCTTGCCTCTCGGGAAATTGCCAACGGCGCAAAAATCATCATCTGCAGCGATTTCCTGTATGCCAATTATTTTGAGACACTCGCCGCAAAAATTATTCCCATTTACAGAAGCCCCTTTCTTTTTGCAAAAAAGATCATAGAAGTCATGGAAGGCAACCCGAATGCGAAAATCATCACCCGAAGCGACGCAAGATCTTTCACCGCAGCCTTGCTGGAGGCTGTCAGCCTCTTAAACAACAAACCGGAGATCCTCTATGCAGATAATCATCTCAGTCTGCGGCAAATCCTGGAGCGGCTGAAGGCCAACAGGCAGTTTTTCCCGATCATTGCTCCCATTTGGGCACACCCCACTATCGAGGAGTATGGATTTGCCGCTGTTGCCCTTCCCTTTGCACAAGAAGATTTTCGCCATAGTTTGGACCGCGCTATGGTTGAGCTCGCTTTGATGGAAGAAAAGGAAAAATACAACGAGCTGTTCTCGACAGTTCTTGATTTTGTTACTGTTGGAATCGTTTGTTTTGACGGGAACGGCTTTATCACAGGGATCAACAAAATCGCGTTGGACACGCTGAGCGTCCACGAGGACATTATCGGACGCTCCTGCGACGCGGTGGGACTTGCTTCCTTGTATGCTGCTGCTAAGTCTATCCCCATTGATGATGCGGCAGAAATGATCATGTCTATTTCCGATGTGTCTGTGAAAGCCAATATTCTTCCGCAGTATGTCGGTGGTTCAGTTAACGCCTATGTTGCTACACTTTCCCGTGTTGACGATATTCTTTCCGACGAGAGGAAAATACGGCGCGGGCTGAAAGGCGGCGAAAATGCGGCCAAGCTGCGCTATACGGATATAATCGGCACAAGCCAAGAAATCACGCGGGCCAAGCATCTTGCCAAGCGTTATGCCGCTGCAGATTCGACCATTTTAATAAATGGCCCAACCGGCTGTGGGAAAGAGGTGTTTGCTCAAAGCATTCACAATTTGAGCGACCGCCGCAATCAGCCTTTTGTTGCCATCAACTGCGCCGCACTGCCAGAGAGCCTTCTGGAAAGTATTCTTTTCGGTTATGATAAGGGTTCCTTTACCGGCGCCCAAAGGGAGGGAAAGCGCGGCCTTTTTGAGGCAGCCCATAAAGGAACAATTTTTCTCGATGAGATCAGTGAAATGCCGCTCTCTATGCAGGCTCGTTTCCTTCGCGTGATTCAGGAGAGAGAGGTTATGCGTGTTGGAAGCACAAAACCCGTGCCTGTTGATGTGCGAATTATCGCCGCAACAAACCGGGATCTGCGCGTAATGGTCGAAGAAAAGACTTTTCGGGCTGATCTATATTACCGAATCAGTGTTCTTGTATTGGATCTTCCGCCTCTTTCCGCCAGGAGAGAAGATATCCCTCTTTTAGCAAGAAACTTTCTGGAAATCCGCAGTGAGGAATTAGGCTGCCCAAATATTCAAATCACCAACGATGCACTTGCATATATTTCAGAACTTCAGCTGGACGGAAATGTACGGGAATTGAACAACATTCTCGAACGCTGTATCATTCTATCGAATCATCGAATTATTGATCTTGAAACGGTACTGATTTCACTGGAGCAAACAAGGTATCACAGGCAAAAAGAATCAAAAGCAACAAAAGCTTTGTCCGAAAAAGAGAACCTTATCATCATGTTGGAAAAGCACGAAGGAAACCGTCAGGCAACCGCAAATGCCCTTCAAATCAGCACGACTACCCTTTGGAGGAAAATGAAAAAATACGGTCTTCTGTAGTGCGCCTCCGTTTGCTCTGAATATGTCACGCTTTCAGTTTATCTGTCAACACGAAATTCGCGCCAAAAGGAATCGGCCAGCCGTATTATCCTCACACATTTTGCGCCGCAATAAACAAAGAAAAGGAACCCCCCGGCCTACTTGAACTGCACCCCACTTGTTAGACAGTATGATATACTATCTAATAAGTGGGGTGTTTTACTATGCCAAAAGGAGTACCGAACAAAAGATATACGCCGGAATTTAAGAAACTGGTAGTAGAGACAATGCAGAAAGAGAAACTAAGTTACAAAGAGACTGAGCGACGATTCGGGCTGCCGCATAAGCGTGCAGCCGCTTGGGAACGAATATATTTAACGGAAGGCCCGGAAGGCTTCACAATTGAGCGTCGAGGGCGTAGCAGCAAAGGGCGTCCGCCAAAGCAGCTGCCCAAAAAGGTCGAAGAGGACCTGCTGGCAGAAGTACAGAGACTTCGTGCGGAGAACGCTTACCTAAAAAACTTGCAAGCCTTGGTTTTGGAGAACGAGCGACGCCGGCAGAAAAAGCCCAGGTGATCCAAAAACTGAGGCGGGAATTTCCTCTGGCTATCTTGCTGGAGATCGCTCAACTGCCCCGAGCAACCTTCTACTATCATCTGAAGCGGATGAACCGTCCGGACAAATATGCAGCTGCCAAGGCAGAAATCACAGCCATATACCACGAAAACAAAGGAAGGTATGGTTATCGCCGTATCACGACAGAACTTCATAAGCGCAATTTTTCCCTGAATCACAAAACTGTGCAGCGGCTCATGAAGGAGCTGGGACTGGTTTGCCGTGTCAGGATGAAAAAATATCGTTCATACAAGGGTGAAGTCGGCAAGATTGTGCCAAATCTGCTGAACAGGGACTTCCATGCGGACAAACCAAACCAGAAGTGGGTCACGGATGTAACGGAATTCAGCCTGTTCGGAGAGAAACTGTATCTCTCGCCGATTCTCGACCTGCACAGTAGCGATCTGGTCAGCTATACGCTCTCGGACCGGCCCGTTTTGAACATGGTAACGACTATGCTGGAAAAGGCCTTTGAGAAAATACCGGATGGAACCAACCTGATCCTTCATTCCGATCAGGGCTGGCAGTACCAACATAAACAGTAACAGCGGATGCTTCATAAGAAAGGTATCCGGCAGAGCATGAGCCGGAAAGGTAATTGTCTGGACAATGCTGTAATAGAAAACTTCTTTGGCCTGCTCAAAAGTGAATTGCTCTATCTGCAAGAATTTGATTCTATGGAACACTTCAAACAGGAGCTCATCGAATATCTTGACTATTACAACAACCACCGTATCAAGGCAAAGCTAAAGGGCTTGCCGCCTGCTCTTCACAGACAACAAGCCCTTTCGGCTGCTTGAACAATTTTTACTCTTAAATATTGTCTAACTTTTTGGGGTCACTTCAACTCCGGGGGGCGGTATACAATAATCCCCCAGGAGTTCCTGGGGGATTTCGGTCCGAATGGGGCGACTCGAATGTCTGGGAATGCTAACCAAACCCGTGTGAACCATCAGCCCTTTTTGGCGCTTTACGGCGCTCCTGCCGTTTCTCTTTGGAACTTTTTTCCTGCTTGTTTCAGGTGCCGCTTTCGTCTTTTGGGATTTGTGTGGGATTGAATTCTGTATATTAAGCGCGCTTCCGATCGGATTTGCTTCCAAAAGCGGGTGTATTTTGCTGCAGAGAACAGCTCAGAAATTGCGTCGCATAAACAATGAAATAAGCCCTGGCGAGACATACCTTCTCTCAGGAAACGGAAAATGTGCATGTAAACGTAAAAACTCGCTCAAAAAATGTGCAGACAAAGAAAAAACTCGCTCATTTTTTGTGATTTTGATTGATTCTCCATAGTATTAGACAGGTAAGAACAAGGTCCACACCATCCCGATACAACGCATTGAGTGCAATTTTTACTACAATTTGACCACTTTCGAAATGTGGTCAGGCGAAATTTGAAATTCATACTTTAAACGCAGAAAAACCGCCTTTTTGGCGGTTTTTCTGCGTTAAATGGTCCGAGTAGAGGGACTTGAACCCCCGACCTGATGGTCCCAAACCACCCGCGCTACCAACTGCGCTATACCCGGTTATTTTTTCTTCTCTTTTTCTGGATGTGGTCAATTCTGTGGTCAAAGGCCGTTTTCCTGCCGCTTTTTCAATCCGTCCCGTGCCCGCAATCGCCCGTGTGCCAAGGGGTTGCGGCGTTTTGGTTTTTCCCTTCGCGGATGAAATCCAAGCGCTCCCAAACCACCCGCGCTACCAACTGCGCTATACCCGGAAGTTCAGATGCCTGAGTATTATACATCATTTACCGGTCTAACGCAAGTCATTTATCCCGCCTGTCACAGCTTCGTTCATTTCTTCCCTGAAAAAATGTGATATGATTGTGACCAAATCGGAAAAAAAGCGATTCTATAGGTGAGTGCACTCAGAAACAGAAAGGAGCCGGAAAGATGGATGACGCTTCCATAATCGAGTTATACTGGCAGCGCAGCGATCAGGCCGTTTCAGAGACCGCGGCCAAGTACGGGAAGTACTGCCGCATTATCGCCTACAACGTACTCTCCAACGCGGAAGACGCGGAAGAGTGCGTAAACGATACATACATGGCGGCATGGAACAGCATCCCGCCCAATCGCCCGCCGGAGCTCTCCCCTTTTCTTGCCGCTATATGCCGCCGCATCGCCATTTCCAAGCTGCGGGCAAATTGCCGGAGTAAGCGGGGCGGCGGGCAGGCCGAGACCGCTTTTGAGGAGCTGGCGGAATGTATGGCCTCGCCCCACGACGTGGAGCGGGAGATCGAACAGAAAGAGCTGAATCTGGCGCTCAACTGGTTTCTCTCCCAGCTTGCAGCGGATGAGCGGGATATGTTCGTCAGCCGCTACTTCTTTGCGGCCTCCGTGGCAGAGATCGCGGAAAAGTTCAGCTTCAGCCAGAGCAAGGTAAAGACTGCGCTCTACCGCACCCGGAAGAAGCTGAGAGACTATCTTATCAAGGAGGGATTATGTTGAACAAGGACAAACTGATCGACGCTTTCAACGAGATCGACCCGGAATATATCAACTCAGCCCGGGACCGCATGGGATACGGCGGCCGGGAAAAGCCGAAAAAGACGCTGCATGTGTTCCGCACCGCGCTGATCGCGGCGGTGATCACTGCACTGATGGTGGGAACGGCCTACGCGGCAGACCTGTTCGGTCTGAAAAGCCGCTCTATACCGGCGGAGACCTCTCCTGTTTTAGAGGCAATCACCCCGTCGGGGCGGAAAACAATTCAGCGAAGCTATCTGTCCCTCAACGGTATCGCCGGTTCAAACGAATATCAGGCCACAGCGGAATGGGAAAATTTCCGCCGTGCATACGAAGAACAAAAAGAGCAGGAGTGTGCCGAAAACAGCCAGTCTCCGGACTCCTGGTTTGACTGGGGCTTCCGTTTTGCGGAAAGCGAAAGCGACAAGGAGGTCTGCTTCATCTATCACGTTGGGGACGAAACCATGTTCCAAAAGCTCCATGAGATTGCCGGCAAATATCAGCTGACACTTTTGACAAACCGGAACGATGCTGTCTCCCTGGCTTCTCTCCGTAAGCTGTCCGGTGTAGGAATGTATGCTCTGTCCGGGGATTTCTCCGGAGCCTATGTTTTTGAAGACGGTTCCTTTAAGGCGGAAGGCATGCTGACGGTGGCGCAAAGCACCTATTTTTACGAGCTTCACCGCATTGAGTCCGGCACACTGTACCCCTATTCCAGCGCCATTTTGGATGATATGCTCTGTGAGGAGTGGCAATACACCGCCGCTGACGGCAGCACTGTGGACATGGCGCTTTTTGACACCACAGAATTTGACCAGTGCAGCACAGACACCGGCGAATATCCCGTCTCCAGCTACCGTCTGCTCATCATGTACGATGACGGGACCTCCTTCGTCACTGTATATTCGAGCTGGAATCGCTACGAACCGAAGACGGAAGAGGAGGCCAGGCTCTATGGCTACGCGTCTATGGAAGAGGCAGCGCAGAAAAATCCTGATCCTTACACCATTGCGGAAGCCATCGCTGACAGCTTTGACTATGCCGCACTGTTGGAAAACGAGCCCACAGTCAACACGGTTCTGACGCTTGACCGCCGGGCGGAGAGCAACCCGGAGGCTGCGGAGAACCTGGCGCGGATACTGGATTCTGCTGAATACAAGGCAAATCTGGAATATCAGGAAGCCTACAAGAATTTGCGGAGTTCCTTCGATACCTCAACAATAAATTTTGAGGGCATCAGTTTCCTTGACGAAGCCATACTCTTCAATTACAAAGACCAGGTCAGCTTTGCCGACGAGGCCAGAGCCGCCATGAAATCCGCTGCGGACAAGTATAGTCTGACCATGCCGGACACTTATCAGGATGATTGCATCTGCGACGACGAAGCACTGGCCGCGCTTGGACAGGGTCGGCTGATCAATTCCAACAGCCGGAACTATCTCCTCATCTCCTACGATACCGGAGCCTTTTCCCTGTACAAAACCGGAAGCCTCTCCTACTCTATGCACTACATCCCCAAAGGCAGCTTTTTCGGCGGTCTGTGTATCTGGAACTTCCCCAGCGCGGAGGATTATACCAAGGTCTGGCAGTATAAGACGCTGAGCGGAGCCACCGTGTGCTGCGCCGCTTATGGCGACTATGATTACGGCATTGTGGTGTATGAGACGGAAAACGCCTATGTTTTTCTCACGGGCGTATCCGGCGTCACCGCCCTGGAAGGTACGGCTGACGAAGTGGACTTTACCCAGTTCAAATGAGGCAGACATCATAAAACGATCAGCAAAGCAAAGGATCCCGCAGGCAGGGCATTATGCCTCTGCATACGGGATCCTTCGTTGCTTTGCTCCTCAGGATGACAGGCTTTCAGACTTCGCCGTTCAGGTACTCGATGGTATAGCAGCTGTACAGGGCCACAGAGACCTTCAGGCAGTCCTCATCAATGTCAAAGCGGGAGTTGTGATGAGCAAGCTCAGTATTGGGCTTTTCCGGGTTGCCGGAGCCCACATAGGCGTAGGCGCCGGGAGCGCGGAGAATATATTCCGCAAAGTCGTCACCGCCCAGCTCAGGTCTGCGCTGGCGGATGACCTTCTCCTCTCCGAAAAGGGAAACGGCGGTCTTCTGCGCCTCGGCCGTAGCCGATCTCCTCGCCGGGCTGCCAGGTGAAAATGACCTTGCCGGAGAATTTATCCCGGTTGGCGCTGAGAATACGGGCCGCGCCGATCAGGGAGGCGTTATGGGCGTCATGGCCGCAGGCGTGCATTTTGCCGGGGCGCAGGCTGGCATAAGGGGCGCCGTTTTCCTCCGCCACTCTGCCCTTTTCCATGACCGCCACCCGGTCGCAGATGGCTTTGACCACGGCCATCTCGTGGGTGATGAGGACGATGGTCAGGTTCAGCTTCCGGTTCAGGTCCTTCAGCAGCTTCAGGATAGACTCGGTGGCGTCCGGGTCCAATGCGGAGGTGGCCTCGTCGGAGAGGAGGATCTTCGGATTGTTGGCTAGGGCACGGGCGATGGCCACGCGCTGCTTCTGGCCGCCGGACAGCTCACAGGGATAGGCGTTCACCTTGTCCCGCAGGTCCACCAGATCCAAAAGCTCCAGCACCCGGTCCTTGATCTGCTGCTTTTTCAGCCCGGTGTGCCGGAGGGGATAAGCCACGTTTTCAAAAACCGTGTTTCTGTCCAGCAGGTTGAAGTGCTGGAAGATCATGCCGATGTCCCGGCGGAGAGCCTTCAGATGCTTTTCCGTCAGCGCGGTTTCCCCTGCGCCCTCGCCTTCGGGCCGGTAATAGCCCTTGCCGTCCTGATGGCGGATGGTGCCGAAGCCGCTGACGCTGATGCTGCCGGAATCCGGCTTCTCCAGGAAGTTGATGCAGCGCACCAGGGTGGATTTGCCCGCGCCGGAGTAACCTGCAATGCCGTAGATCTGGCCGTCGCCGATGCTCAGGGAGACCTGATTGACGGCGTGCAGGTCGCCTTCCTTGTTTTTGAAAATCTTCGTGACTTCGCTAATCTCTATCATATTTCCTTCTCCAACAAAAAACCCGTCCTTACAAATGTAAGGACGGGATAATAACTCTCGTGGTACCACCTTGCTTCGCGGCACAGTTGCCCATGCCGCCTTTAAGCGTACGATCATACGCATCACCTGTAACGGGGTTTTCCGTCGAACTCTTACCCTGCGGCTCGAGCCCGCTGCTCCGAGACCATGTTCACCCGCCTTCTTCCTATCCCTTTTCAGCTGCCGGGATTCTCTGCAAAGGCGCCCAACGGGCTACTCTTCTCTTCTTCGCTTTTGTTAAGCAGTATTTAATTCCAACCAAACCGACAGGTTATTGGGTTTTCCACCTACCGGGTTCGTGGGTTAATATAACACAACAAATAACCAATGTTAAGCGCTTTTCTTCGTTAAAGATTTATCCGATGATAATGATATTTTCGTCCTCGGTCGGCTCCGGGGAGGGCTCCGAAGGCGTGACGGGAGCGGAGGGTTCCGGGTCAGACGTACTCTCCGCCGGTGGATTCAGCCAGGGGTTGTTGGGGTCCGGGTCTGTGGGGTCCCAGCCCCGGCAGCTTTCATTGTCGGAGATCAGCGGCGCACTGGGCTTGCCCAAAGGGCCCGGATCCTCGTCGTTATAAAACTGCACGGCAACGATGGAGGAATAGTTATCGTATATCCATTTGGCGTCCTTTACCTGGAGGCGGATGCAGCCCATGGAGCTGGAGGTACCCAGCTTGTCAAACTCCCAGTACTCCAGGGACGAGGGGTCGCCGTAGACCGTGTAGGGCACGGAGTGGAACAGAATATTCCCGGTGATCTGGGTGGTGTACTGCCCATACACATCCCCGAAGAGGTAGTGCCAGCGGTGCTGTTCGCCCAGGCCGTAGACGCCGCTGGTGGGCGTGGCCGGGCCGGTGGAGCAGACCATGGCCTTATAGGGGATGGAGTAGTAGCCCTCATCATCCAGCGTATAGACGGTGACGGTGTTGGCCTGAACATTCACCGTTATGTAGTAGGAGCCGTATGCCGGCGGGTCGGTGGGTTCCGGCGTGGGTGTGGGTGAAGGGGTGGGTGCAGGCGTCGCCGCCGGTGTGGGCGTTGGGGTGGGCTGGGGCGTTTCTGTTGCCGGGACCGGCGTTGGGTCCGGTTCCGGGCTGCTTGTGTCCACAGGTATTTCTGGGGAATTTACAGTCTCCCCCGCCTGGGGAAAATAGGTATATGATAAGGCTGCCGCGTAGATCAGCAGACAGATCAGCAGGATCAGCAGGAATTTCTTCATCTGGTTTCTCCAAAATGTCGTAAATGGTCGAAAATCGGGTTGTTCTATGATATACTATTCTCCGCAAAAAAACAACTCTCTGTATTTGGAGGAAAACAGATGAAAATAGTACTTACCGGCTTTGACCCCTTCGGCGGGGAGAGCGTCAACCCGGCCTGGGAGGCTGTGAAACTGGTCAAGGCCCCGGCCGGGGCGGAGCTGATCCGGCTGGAAGTGCCCACGGTTTTCGGCCGTTCGATCCGGGCCGTGATGGAGAGCGTGCGCCTGCACCGGCCTGACGCTGTGGTCTGCGTGGGGCAGGCGGCGGGGCGGGGCGAGATCACGCCGGAGCGCGTGGCCATCAACATCGCGGACGCGTCCATCCCCGATAACGAGGGCAATCAGCCCTGTGACGAGCCCATAGTCCCGGACGGGGAGAACGCCTGTTTTTCCACCCTGCCGGTAAAGGCCATGGTGGAGGCCATCCGGGCGGCGGGGCTCCCCGCTTCCCTCTCCAACACCGCCGGGACCTTTGTCTGCAACCAGCTGATGTATGGACTGCTGTATCATCTGAGCCGGGAATTTCCCGGTATGCGCGGCGGCTTTATCCACGTCCCCTGCATCCCGGAGCAGGCGGCGCGGGTGGAAAAGCCAGTCCCGTCCCTGCCCCTCCCGGAGATCGTCCGGGGGCTGGAGGCGGCGCTGTCGGTGCTGGCGGACGCCTGATGGTGTTTTTGTCGCCCTTCCCGGGCAACTTCATTTTCTAAGGAACCTCTGAATAAATAACCTTTATTCTGTTCCTACTCAATGAATTAGCC
>CAMGRL010000036.1 GCA_946061515.1 uncultured Clostridia bacterium | reverse complement strand
GGGCGGGAAAACCAGATCCCGTGCTTTTTCGCCACCGACTGGATGTAGCGGTGGTCGTCGGCGTTTTCAAAGCCGGACTGGAGGGTGTTGTGGTCGATATAGGCCACGGAGCGCTCGGTCTTTACCCGGTCCAGGCCCATGGACTCAAATTCCAGATAGGCCATGGTGCCGGTGGCGTCCTGGGTCAGGGTCTGGTCGATCCGCAGAGCGGCCTCCTCACCGGGGACCATGCTGCCGCCCACCAGGTGGGCCGCGATGATTTTTTCAACAATATTCATTCCCATTGCCTTATATCTCCATGCTCATAATACTGTCTCTGGCGTTTTCCACATGCCTTACCGTCAGCTCTTCGGCCCGCTTCCCGTCTCTGGCCTTCAGGGCCTCGTAAATGGCCACATGCTCCTGGAGAGAGTGGACCGCCCGGCTCTGTTTGCTTACAGAGGCCTTGCGGTACTTGGTCATCTTCTTGTGCATGGGCAGCAGAGTGTCCCGGTAGGCTTTGCTGCCGCTGCTCACATACAGCAGCTCGTGGAAGCGGGAGTCCAGGTTTTTGATGTGGTCGGAGCTGTCCGCCGCCCCGTTTTCCTGCTTTTCGATGTAGTAGCGCTGCAGGTCCAGAATGTCGCCCATCTCTTTGAGCTGCTCGGCGCTGATGTTCTCCGCCGCCCGGGCGGCTGCCCGGCCCTCTATTCTTATGCGGATCTCGTACATATCCAGCATATCCTCCCGGGATATACCCACGACCACCATGCCCCGGCCGGACTCCTCCAGAATGTGCTCCTGTTCCAGGCGGCGTATGGCCTCCCGGATGGGTGTACGGCTGACGCCCAGCTCCGTGGACAGGCGCATTTCGCTGAGCACTTCCCCTCTGGGGTACTTGCCGGTGAGAATGTCCCGTTCAAGCTGTTCGAATATCTGGTCCGCGATGGAAATGCTTTTATGCTCTCTCATACCTCATGCCTCCTGAGCTCCCCGTGGGAGAGCTCCTCAATTTTCACTTCCAGCTCCTCGGTGGACAGAGACGCGGTGCGCCCGCT
The DNA here is from genome assembly GCA_946061515.1 of uncultured Clostridia bacterium. Lineage (GTDB taxonomy): Bacteria > Bacillota > Clostridia > Oscillospirales > Oscillospiraceae > Limivicinus. The sequence goes on along the minus strand of CAMGRL010000036.1, from coordinate 20,803 downwards.
CTCATACTGGGCGTCCACCCAGAGCTTCAGCTCCTGCACCAGTTCATCGTGCTTATCCACCATGTTTTCGGCCTTCAGCCGGTAATTCTGGTTGATCCAGTAGGCGATGCCCGCAAGGCCGGAGTTTTTGCTGATGGCCACCATGGCCGGCCGGTGCAGCAGTTTTTCCGTATCAAAGATGTTGTAGATCTCCTCGTCCTTCAAAAGGCCGTCGGCGTGGATACCGGCCCGGGTCACATTAAAATTCCGGCCCACGAAGGGGGTCATGGGCGGCAGCTTGTAGCCGATCTCGTTGGTGAAATAGTCCGCGATCTCCGTGATCACCGTGGGGTCCATGCCGTCCAGAGAGCCCCGGAGGGAGGCATATTCAAACACCATGGCCTCCAGGGGGATGTTCCCCGTGCGCTCGCCGATGCCCAGCAAGGAGCAGTTCACGCCGCTGGCCCCGTAGAGCCAGGCGGTGGAGGCGTTGGCCACGGCCTTGTAAAAGTCGTTGTGGCCGTGCCATTCCAGATACTCGCTCTCCACGTCGGAGTAGTGCTGCAGGCCATAGATGATGCCGGGCACGCTGCGGGGCAGGGCCACCTCCGTATAGGGAACGCCGTAGCCCATGGTGTCGCAGGCCCGGATACGCACCGGGATGCCCGCCTCCTGAGACAGCTTCATCAGCTCGTTGACGAAGGGCACCACGAAGCCGTAAAAATCCGCTCTGGTGATGTCCTCCAGATGGCAGCGGGGCATGACCCCCGCGTCAAAGGCGTCCTTCACCGTGGCCAGGTAGTGCTCCATGGCCTGCCTGCGGCTCATTTTCAGCTTTTTGAAAATGTGGTAATCGCTGCAGGAGACCAGAATCCCCGTCTCCCGGATGCCCAGATCACGCACCAGCCGGAAATCCTCCTTGCTGGCCCGGATCCAGGTGGTGATCTCCGGGAAGCGGAGCCCCAAGTCCATGCAGCGCTCCACCGCCTCCCGGTCCTTCTGGCTGTAAATAAAAAACTCCGTCTGGCGGATGAGGCCGTAGGGCCCGCCCAGCCTGGCCATCAGTTTGTACAGGTCCACGATCTGATCCGGGGTATAGGGGTTTACGGACTGCTGCCCGTCCCGGAAGGTGGTGTCTGTGATCCAGATGTCCTCGGGCATGTTCATGGGCACCCGCCGGTGGTTAAAGGCCACCTTGGGCACCTCGTCATAGCTGTATACATCCCGGTACAGGATCGGTTCCGGCACGTCCTGGAGTGAGTATTTATAGTCGTTTTCCTCCAGCAGATTGGTCTTGGACGAAAGCTCCAGCATCCCGTATTGCCTCCTTTTTTGTGCTCTTGTATAATTGTATACAATTATACACAACTTGTTCCATTTGTCCAGTGTTTTTTTGAAAGAAAAAACGTTCCGAAATCTGGGTAGTTTTCGGAACGTTTATCTTTTATCCATATATGTTTTTCTCAGCGTTTGCTCTCTGAGAAGGCATAGGCCTCCCGCAGCCAGGTCAGCAGCTCGCTGTCGATCTGCTCCTCCGACCATAAGGGCACATGGTTTGTCCAGCGTCCGGGATATGGCTCCACCGTCACCGCCGCACGGGGGGATTCCAGCTTATACGGCAGCCCCAGAGTCACAAGGATGCTGTGCTCAGGGAAGTTTTTCCTGCCTCTGGGCAGGGACACAGCGGCAAAGAGATGCCGTCCGTAAAAGCTGATCTGGGTTTTCTGCACCTTGACAGCGCTCTCGGGAAAGGCCTCCTCCATTTTCCCCAGCAGCGCCTCATAAAGCGCCAGCTCCCGGGGCTTGCCGTTAAAGAAGAACAGCAGGTCCTCCTCGTAAAATTCAGGTCTGTTCATGATCTCTCTCCCTCTCCTCAGCCGATGCGCTTTGCGGCGGTCTTTTTGTCCGCCCGGGGCTGTAAGGTCAGGCTAATGATAGCGCAAAAACCATGTTTTGTCGAGTTCTGCCCGCTTTTTGCTTTTCTTATTCTTCTGTGTTCTCCGTATTCCCGGAAGCGCCGCCGGACAGGCGCTTTTTCGCGTCCTCCACGGACTCGCCCTCTCTGGCAAAGAGCTTTTCCACGCACTTGTCGGTCACTTTCTCAAAACCTTCCACAATGCCGGTCTCGATTTTCTTGTAGCCGCCCACAACGCCATCCTCGATCTTCTTGTAGCTGCCCACGACGGCCTCCGCGATTTTTTCATTTGCTTCAACAAGTTTAGACATGGTTAATACCCCTTTCATCATTCTTTCGCCTTTCAGCTTGTGTTATATCTTAGGGCGGATATGTTTTGAAAAGGTTTGCAAGATGTTTGCAAAATATTAAAGCCGGACAGCGCTCCGTCCGCTGCGAAGCGCAAAAATGCCGCAGGCGATTTTTCGTCTGCGGCATATCTTTCTGTACAGCAGCCCGGCAGGGTCTGCCCTATCTGACATTAGGATCAATGGAAACCGACTTGAACTGGGGCTTGAGTGCGGCAAAGATTTTTTCCTCTTCAGCACGGGCCCTTTCGATCTGTTCCGCCTTGAATTGGAGCAAAGCCGCCCCGTCCCTCAGCCGAACCCGAAAATCGGAATAGCCCAAAGAGAAGAGGAAATTCTCCGCCTTTTCCACAAGGGCCAGCTTCTCTTCCGTTATGGGCTCATCGCAGCGGATCCGGGTGGCAAGGCAGGCGTAAGACGGCTTATCCGCGGTAAAGAGACCGGCTTTTCGCGACAGGGCGCGCACATCCGCCTTTGTCAGCCCGCACTCCCGCAGCGGGGAGCGGACCTTCAGCTCATTCAGCGCCTTCATTCCCGGCCGGTCATCGGCAGAGTCGGAGGCGTTTGTCCCGTCGATCAGAAGGGTATAGCCGTCTGCCGCCGCCCGCTCCCGCAACGCGGAAAAGAGCGTTCTCTTGCAATAATAGCAGCGGTTGGCGGGATTGGCCGCCACCTGGGCCTGGGCCAGAACGTCCAGCCCGATCACCTTCAGCTCCACCCCCAGCTCAGCGCAGATGCGCCGGGCGTCCTCCAGCTCAAAGGCGGGCTGAAAGGCGGTTTTGATAAAATAAGGCTGAATATCCGCCCCATATTGCAAGCCTGCGTACAATAGATAGGTAGAATCCACGCCGCCCGACAGGCCGATGGCGGCACGGGGATTTTCCAAAAAGAACTCCTGCAAACTCATCATTCCGGTATCTCTCCCTCGCTCTGTCTCATCCCCGCGCTCCGGCGCTGCCGGTGTGTGAGGACACTATGGGTTTATTTTAACCCGCGAAAAGGGTTTTGGCAATCCCGACCTGATTGGAACGCCCCGTAAAGCAAGACTGTTCATTTCTCGCCGGGTATGCTATAATCGCATAAAAAGCTTAGTACTAATCTCTGATAAAAACATTCAATGCTTTCCGGCAAAATTTGCGCCATGCGGCGTTGGCTTTCTTGACCATATATCTCCATTATGCTCTGCGAAAGCCGCCTTGCCTGACACAAATTTTGCGCGGAAATCCAATAAAGCTTTTTATCAGGGATTAGTATAAATCACGCCTGCGCGTTTTTACAAGAAAGGGATCATCGTTTATGAAGAAAAATACCACACTGGATATTCTCAACGCAGTGAAGGCGGGAACGTTGTCGCCGGAAGAAGCCTTGACCAAGCTGAAAATGGAGCCCATTGACGACATGGGCTTTGCCAAGGTGGATCACCACAGAGAGCTGCGGCAGGGCATTGCCGAGGTGATCTACGGCGCCGGGAAAACCCCGGAGCAGATCCTGGCCATAACCAAGTCCCTTCTCGCGGCGGGCCAGAGCCCGGTTCTGACCACCAGGATGACCCCGGAAGCCGCCCAGCTTGTGGGAAAGGAATATGCGATCAGCTATGACCCGCTGAGCCGCGTGGGCATTGTGGGCCAGCTGCCGGAGCCGGACGGCGTCGGCACCATTGTGGTGGCCACCGGCGGCACCACGGACATCCCCGTGGCCGAGGAGGCCGCGCTGGTGGCCCAGGCCCTGGGAAATCAGGTGTGCAGGCTCTATGACGTGGGCGTTTCCGGCATCCACCGCCTGCTCAGTCACGCGGAAGAGATCATGAGCGCCCGGTGCATCATTGCCGTGGCCGGGATGGAGGGCGCTCTCCCCTCGGTCATCGGCGGCCTTGCCGACTGCCCGGTGATCGCCGTTCCCACCAGCGTGGGCTATGGCGCCGCCTTCGGGGGCGTCGCGGCCCTGCTCTCTATGCTCAACTCCTGCGCCAGCGGCGTGAGCGTGGTGAATATTGACAACGGTTTCGGTGCGGGCTATCTGGCCAGCATGATCAACCACCTGGGAGGAAAATAATGAGAGAGCTTTATCTGGATTGTTCCATGGGCGCAGCCGGGGATATGCTGGCCGGGGCATTGCTGGAGCTGTTTCCGGACAGCGCAGCGATCCTGGCGGAGCTGAACGGGCTGGGGATCCCCGGCATTGTCTTCTCCGCGGAGAAAATCTCCAGCCACGGCATCGGCTGCACACACTTCAAAGTCAGCTTTAACGGGCAGGAAGAGCACCGGAGTGAAGGCGGCCACCACGAACACAGTCACCATGAGCACGGCCACCATCACCACAGTCTGGCGGATATTTTTTCCGTGGTGGACACCCTCCCCCTCCGTCCGCAGACCGGCGCCAAAATAAAGGAAGTCTATGAAAAAATCGCCCGGGCCGAGGCCGAGGTGCACGGCAGGGAGATGACCAACATCCACTTTCATGAGCTGGGGACCATGGACGCCCTGGCCGATATCACCGCAGTCTGTCTGATGATGGAGAAATTGTCCCCTGAACGGGTGACCTGTTCCCCGGTGTGCACCGGCTACGGAACGGTGTCCTGCGCCCACGGGCTTCTGCCGGTGCCGGCTCCCGCCACGGCGCTGCTGCTGCGGGGCGTTCCCGTTTTTCCCGGGGAGATCCCGTGCGAGATGTGCACCCCTACGGGAGCGGCGCTCCTCACCTGCTTTGCCGGAGGCTTCGGCACGATGCCCGCCATGACCACCCGGGCCGTGGGCTATGGCGCAGGCAGCAAGGAGTTTGACCGGCTCAACTGTGTCCGCGCCCTGCTGGGTGAGAGCGGAGAGCAGGTCGTGGAGCTTTGCTGCAATGTGGACGACATGACGCCGGAGGATATCGGCTTTGCCATCGACAGCTTTCTGAAAGCCGGTGCGCTGGACGCGGGATACCTCTGCATGGGCATGAAGAAAAATCGCCCCGGCGTGGTTCTCAGCTGCCTTTGCCGCGAGGAGCAGCGGGATGAGATGGTGGCGCTGTTTTTCAAAAACACCAGCACCATCGGTATTCGGGAAAGTCTCTGCCGCCGCTATGTGCTCAAGCGGGAAAACCGCGTTGTTCAGACCCCTTACGGCCAGGTCCGGGTCAAATATTCCTCCGGTTACGGCGCGGAGAAATGGAAAGCGGAGTTTGACGATCTGGCCAGAATATCCCATGATACAGGCCTGTCTTTGGAAGAGGTCAGAAAGCTGCTGTAAATTTCCTCACTTGCCGTCGCCCTTCGGCAGGCTAAATACAGGAAAGCGCTGTTTTGGGCGTTTTGTTCTGAAACATGCGGATATACTTGAAAGAAAGTAATTAAGGAGCAGGCATAATGAGGAAAAAGAAGCTTTTGATCCGGATCATTTCCGTGCTACTGCTTCTCGCTCTGGCCGGCTGCGGGGAAGCGCCCGCCGCAAAAGAGCCGGCCGGCGGGGACGCCATTTGTTTCACCGACGATCTTGGCCGGGAAGTCTCCGTCACAAGTCACCAGCGCGTTGCTGTCCTGATCGGCAGTTTTGCGGACATCTGGTGCATTGCCGGGGGGAAGGACAGCATTGTGGCCACGGCAAACGACAGCTGGACCTCCTTTGACCTGGGTCTGGACGAAAGCGTGCAGAATCTGGGCGCCATTAAAACCCCTTCTGTGGAAGTGCTGCTGGCTTCTCAGCCGGATCTGGTCATCGGCAGCTGCAACACCGCCTCCAACGTGGAGATGGAAGAGACTCTGGAAGCCGCCGGGATAACGGTCGCCTATTTCGATGTTCAGAATTTTGAGGACTACCTGCGCATGCTGGACATCTGCACCCGGATCACCGGTCAGCGCGGCAACTATGAGACCTACGGTACCGCCCTGAAGCAGCAGATCGAAGAGGCCATTGCCCGGCAGGACGGCTCCGCGCCGAAGGTATTGTGCATAAGGGCCACAGGCTCCTCCTGCAAAATAAAGGGCAGTACCGACAATCTGCTGGGAGAGATGCTGGCAGATCTGGGCTGCGTCAATATTGCCGACAATGACAATGCCATATTGGAGGAGCTGAGCATGGAAGCCATTCTTCAGGCGGACCCGGACTATGTTTTCGCCGTTTTGCAGGGGCAGGACAGCGAGGCCGCCATGCAGGCGATGGAAGCCGCGCTCCTCTCCCATCCGGCCTGGAGCACACTGCGGGCTGTCCAGACCGGCAATTTTTACATGCTGGATAATTCCCTGTATAATTTAAAGCCGAATGCCCGTTGGGGGGAAGCCTATGAAAAGCTGGCGGATATCCTGTACCCGGCAGAAAACTGAATCAAAACCCTTTCTCATCCTGATCCTTCTGGTGCTTGCCGCCGCGCTGCTCAGCATTTGCTTCGGTGCGGTATGGATCGAGCCGGGGACTGTTCTCCGCATCCTGTCCGGCAGAGACCGTTTCACGGTTGAGGCAAACATCATTCTGCTCACCCGGCTGCCCCGGACCTGCGGCTGTCTGTTGGCCGGTATGGCGCTGGCCGTGGCCGGGGCGGTCATTCAGTGCGTATTGTCAAACCCTCTCGCCGCGCCGAACATCATCGGGGTCAACGCGGGCGCCGGTATGGCGGTCATTCTCTGCACGGCGCTCGCGCCGACCGCCCTCACCGCCCTGCCCTTCGCCGCCTTTGCCGGCGCCTTGCTGGCTGTTTTTACCGTGCTGGCCATCGCGGAAAAAACCGGCGCTTCCAAAATGACGCTGGTTTTATCCGGCGTGGCGGTCTCCAGTATTTTCAGCGCCGTGACAGACGCGGTGATCACTTTTGTTCCCGAGGCGCTGAACGGTTACTCGGATTTTCGGATCGGCGGCTTTGCCAACCTGACTTTTACCAAGCTCTCCCCGGCTTTCTGGGTCATCCTCAGCGCCTTTCTCCTCGTCCTCTCCCTTTCCAATGAGCTGGACGTGCTGATGCTGGGCCGGGACACCGCCCAGAGTCTGGGCCTTCGCGCAAAGCCCCTGCGCCTGATCCTCCTCGCCCTGTCCGCGGCGCTGGCCGGCGCCGCCGTCAGCTTTTCCGGAATGCTGGGCTTTGTGGGCCTTATCGTCCCCCATATCATGCGCAAAGCGGTGGGGGAAAACAGCTTTCCCCTGCTCTGCTCCTGTGCACTGGGGGGCGCGGCGCTGGTGACCTTCTGTGATCTGCTGGCCCGGGTCCTGTTTTCGCCCTATGAACTGCCGGTGGGTATTGTGCTGTCGCTGTTGGGCGGACCGTTTTTCATCGTTCTGCTGCTCCGGCAGAGAAAGGGGCGCATCCATGATTGAGTTAAAACAGCTTTGCGCCGGGTATGGAGACCACATTGTGCTCCGGGATATCAGTCTCCGCTTCGCGCCGGGCCGGCTGATCGTCCTTCTGGGCCCCAACGGCAGCGGAAAAAGCACCCTGCTGAAAACGATCACCGGACTGAACGAAAAGCGGGGCGGCGAGATCCTCTTTGACGGCGTTTCCGCCGATACCCTCTCCCCCCGGCAGAGAGCCCAACGCGTCGCCTATATGGCGCAAAGGCGCAATACCCCCAACATTGTCGCCCGGCGTATAGTCCTCCACGGCCGCTTCCCCTACCTTTCCTATCCCCGCAGATATCTCCCCGAGGATCTGCGAATGGCCGACCAGGCCCTGGCTCTGGCCGGGGCGTCAGATGTGGCGGCGGCCAGCATGGAGGAGCTGAGCGAGGGGCAGCGGCAGAAGGTCTATCTTGCCATGGCTCTGGCGCAGAACACGCCCACAATTTTGATGGACGAGCCCACCAATTTTCTGGACGTCAGGCATCAGCTCAATCTGATGAAGCTGGCCTGCGGCCTGAAAGACCAGGGGAAATGCCTTGTCATGGTGCTCCATGACATCCGTCTCGCCATGAAATACGCGGATGAGATCATCGTCCTTGAAAACGGCAGCGTCCGGGGCGACAGCAGTCCCGGGGAGATCTATCAGTCCGGTGTGATCGACCGGGTATTCGGGATCAAACTGTCCCGGTTTGAAACCGGGAGCGGCCCGCAGTATTACTATGAATGAACGCCAGGGGGAGGATGTATCATGGCTTATTTCCCGTTTTTTATGGACATTGAGGGGAAAAACTGTCTGATCGTGGGCGGAGGCAAGGTCGCTCTCCGCAAGGCGGAAAAGCTGCTGCCCTACGGGCCGGTGATCCACCTGGTCTCCCCTGTTTTTGCGGAAGAATTTTACGCTATGCCGGCGCTCCGGCTGAACGTGGGGGAATTTCAGCCCGACATGCTGGATAATATGTCCTTCGTCATTGCCGCCACCGGCAATTCTTCCCTCAACCATCAGATCTCCGCCCTGTGCCGGGCGCGGAACATCCCCGTAAATGTGGTCGACGACAAGGACGCCTGCAGCTTTATTTTTCCGGCGCTGGTCAAGCGGGGTGCGCTGTCTGTGGGCATTTCCACCGGCGGGGCCAGCCCAAGCGCCGCCATCTATCTGAAGGAGCGGATCAACGCCCTGCTGCCCGACCGTCTTGACGAAATTCTGTCCTTCCTTGACGCGGCAAGGGCCCCCATCAAGGCCGCTTTTCCTCTTGAGGAAGACCGGTCAGCCGCATTCAAGGAGCTGTTCTTGCTGTGCATGGAGCAAAACGCGCCCCTTACGGCAGACAGCTTCCGCGCATTTCTTGCCGAAAGGGGGCAGGGGCAAAATGGATAACCAGACCGGAAAAGTATATCTTGTTGGCGCGGGCTGCGGGAAAGCGGATCTGATCACCCTGCGAGGTCTGGAAAAGATCCGCAGCTGCGACGTGCTGATCTATGACGACCTGATCGACACGGAGCTGCTCAGCGCCTGTCCTGCCGGGGCGGAGCGGATATACATGGGCAAGCGCAGCGGCAGACACTCCGCGCCCCAGGAGGAAATCAACGCGATAATCATTGAAAAAGCCCGGGAAGGGAAGCTGGTCTGCCGTCTGAAGGGCGGCGACCCCTTTGTTTTCGGGCGGGGCGGCGAAGAGATCCTGGCTTTGCAGAAAGCCGGTATCCCCTATGAGGAGATCCCCGGCATTTCCTCCGCCATTGCCATCCCTGCCGCGGCGGGCATTCCTGTCACCCACCGGAAGCTCAGCCGGAGCTTTCATGTGCTGACCGCCCACACGGCCGATTCTGACGATTGGCTTCCGGATCAGCTGGAGAAGCTGGCGAAGCTGGACGGCACGCTGATCTTTCTGATGGGGCTTAGTCAATTGGAGAGGATCTGTCGCCTTTTGATCCAAGCCGGAATGAGCGGCAGCACACCGGCTGCTGTTCTGTCCGGCGGGAACGCGCCGAAAAGCGTCTCCCTGCGCGGAACGCTGAGCGACATTGCCGAAAAAGCCCGGCTGACGAAAGTCGAGCCTCCCGCAGTGATCGTGGTCGGAAAGGTGGCCGCGCTGGACCTCTCGCCCACGGTTTCCAAGCCCCTTGAAGGCGTGACTGTTGGGCTGACCGGTACTCCGTCCGTTTCCGGCAAGCTCCGGCCCATGCTGGAGGAGCTGGGCGCGAAGGCCCTTTGCGTCCAGCGCTCCGCCGTCTGTGATCTGCCGGTGGAGCTTGATCTGAACGCCCTTTTCGAAGGGGGCACGAAATGGATCGTATTGACCAGCGGAAACGGCGTGAAGCGCTTTTTTGCCCTGCTCCGGGAGCAGTCTGTGGACCTTCGCCGTCTCTCCGGGTGCAGATTCGCCGTCATCGGCTCCGCTACAGGCCGGGTGCTGTCCCAGCATGGCTTCCAGGCCGATCTCTGTCCTGACCTGTACACTGGCGAGGCTCTGGCCGAAAAGCTGCTGCAAACCGTCCGGCCGGAAGAACCGGTTTACCTCTTCCGCTCCGCCCAGGGTTCCCCCCTTTTATTCGACCGGCTGAAAGAAAAGCTGCATGTTCACGATATTCATACCTATACCACCGTACCCGACGCCCAGGTCACTTCTTACGCGGAACATTATCTTCCCACACTGGATTACCTCTGCTTTTCCAGTGCCGGCGGGGTAGACGCTTTCTTCGCGGAATACGGCGCGGTCCCCGCCTGTTCAACCTGCGTCTGCATCGGCCACACCACGGCCAACGCCCTGCGGCGCAGATACGCAGGCCCCCTCCTTCTCTCCCATGAGATCTCCGCCGAGGGGCTGGTGAAAGCGATCCTGGATGACCACTGCACAAAAGGATAATTCCCCACGCAGAAAGCCGCAGACGAAATGCTCGTCTGCGGCTTTGAGACTTTCAAAAAACTATACTTCAGTTGTCAACAATAGAGCCGCGGGAATAAAAACCTCTGCGGATCGATCCGGTGCACATACCGCGTTTATTGCGTGTCCGTCACCTTGCTCCCGCAGCGGAAGCTGCCGGAATCAAAGCCCTGGTCTTTTGCGGCATAGTCAATGAAGGCCTGAACCGGAACAATATTGACCAAGGGGGCCAGCTCCTGAGAAACATAGCGCTGGCGCAGGATCAGGGCAGCTTCCAGGCCCTGCAGTTCAACGCCTTCCTCCGCAACGACCACAACTTTCCCGCCGTATGCGCATATTTCTTCCGCGATCCGCTGCTGCAGCTGCGCGCAGCGTCCTCCCGGGATAAAAACCATAGCGGCAAATCCATCGCTCACCAGTTCAATGGGGCCATGGCGGAACTGGGCAGATTCAAAGGCGATAGCAGGCATTTTTGCCCCTTCTTTAATGAACAAAGCGCCGCCCTCCGCTGTAGTGTAAGACCAGCCACGGGCGATCAGCGAGAGGTAAGCCGGCACGCCCATATAACTGCGCATCTGCTCCTGCATTGCGTCAAAGGCGTCCACAGCCTGCCCCAGATAAGCCAGGGACTGCCGAAGGTCTTCCCACAGCTTCTCCTTCGGCGTGCCCAGATAGGCCTGGGCAAACAGATACATCAGCATCTGAGAGGAGAGGTAACTGCGGGTGGAAACAATGTTTTCCGGCGCGACGTGCATCAGAAGCGTCATGGCGGCCCGTTTTGTCAAAGCACAGTCCTCGTTGTTGGTAACGGCAATGACCGGCAGCGTCTCCGGCAATACGCCGATCAGCTCCGTAATTTCTCCGCTTTGGCCGGACTGGGAAACCATGACCAACAGCGTATCCTCCGTCAGCATTTCCCGGTGGTAATGCAGAAGGTCGCTGGTAACCTCGGTAAAGACATTCAGCCCGGCATTGCGCAGCATAGCCCCGGCATTGATGCAGGCTGCGTAGGAACTGCCCATCCCCGTAAGGACAATGCGCCGGTGCGGCGTTTGGGCCAACTGCCGGATGGCCTCATCATAATTCTGCTCCTCAAAGAAGCGCAGAGCTTCCGCCATACTTTCCGGTTGAAGCCGCACATCCGCAGCAAAAACAGTTTCAGAAATTTTCATGATATTGTCTCCTTTTCCAGCGATGCGATCAGTTGTTCAAGATTGGCCGGCTTCCCCTGTTCCATAAAGCAGACTGCCGACACATTGCCCAGCATGGCACAGGCCACCGGGGGCAGATCACAAAGTATGCCCAGGCAATAACCGGAGTTGAAGTTGTCCCCGGCGCCGACAGAGATCCGCGGCCGGGCAAGAAAGCGCCCCCTGACCTTCTGCGGCAGCTGTCCGGTCTTCCCCACATAAGCGCAGCCGGCATCATGGATGACGATTTCATCGGCGGGAAAATCCCGCAGCAGTGCGTTTAGCATTTCCGGGTCGAAGTTTGTTTCCCGGACGCCGTAAAAGCGATTGAAAATCAGGAGGCATTCTTTGGGATTCAGCCCCACTACCCGGTAAAAGAAGGGCCTCATGCGATCCAGCGCGGAAAACAGCTCCGCAAATTGCGTCTCGCTTTTTGCCGAAGGGTCGGCCAGATCAAAGAAAATTTTGCGCCGTCCGCCGTCCAGCAGGGGGCCGATATCCGAAATAATGCCTTCCATCAGCTCTGTTGAGCGGGGCAAGCCGCTCCAGTTGGCAAAGCAGATGAGCTGTGCGGCCCGGAACATTTCCGGCAGCGACGGCCCCAGCTTTTCCTGGAGTTCCTTCCAGCCGATATCCTGAAAGCTGTCGGCGTCACCCAGCATGATTTTGCCGTTGTTGAACTCCAGCGCGTAACTGCTGGCACAATCCGCCACGGAGACAAGCTGCACTTTCTTCTCCAGCTGGCGGTAAGGCGCGGCCAGCTCCGGCTGGCCCATAGCGCCAATGCAGGTACAGTCGACCCCTTTTTCCGCCAGCGCTTCAGCCAGCAGCGGCCCGTTTCCGCCGATTTTTTCAAACATGCACCGCACAGCGATGTCCGAGCTTGTGCCGCCCAGCGTCAAAAGCAGCTGGGCAAATTCCGCCACCGTGTCAAAATAATCCTCCGTGTTCTGGCTGCGCCGGGGCCGTACCAGTTTGTCTATATATCCGTCAAAGCCGATCAGTGCGGCAGGCCGGTGCTGCGCCGTCCGGAGGCCGTCCAGGCGGCGGATCAGCTCAGTTCTATTGACTGCTTCCTCTGTCACGGACTTCACTCCTTCACAGAGCCTTCGGTCAGTCCGTTCACCACATATTTCTGTAAAACCAGAGCGAACAGGATCGGCGGCAGCGAGGCCAGCATTCCGCCGGCCATCATCAGGCCGTAATCGATCATATGCCTGGTTGTAAATTCCGAAATGGCCACCGTGACCGTCTTGGCATTATAGCTTGTGGTAAAAATCAGGGAGAAGAGGAACTCATCCCAGCAGGTGAGCAGGCAGAAAATGCAGGTCGTGATGATCCCGGGCAGGGCCAGCGGAAATACAATTTTCCATATTATGGTCCACCTGTTTGCCCCGTCGATCAGCGCCGCTTCCTCCAGCGTGACCGGGATGCTCTCAAAATAAGAGCGGAGGATCCATATCACAAAGGGCAGCACAAAGGACATGTACACCAAAGTCAGAAAGACCTTGGAATCAGACATATTCAGTTTCTGCATGATCATATACAGCGGCAGTACCAGGGCAATTTCCGGCAGCATGCGCAGAGCGATCACGCTGATGAGCATGGCGTTCTTTCCCCGGAACTCCAGCCGGGCAAACGCGTAAGCGGCAAATATGCCGATGAGCACGCTCAAGCCCGTGGAAGAGAGCGCAACCACAATGCTGTTGCGCATGGCGGTGTTGAACGGCGGGATCTCTCCGGTGCTCAGAGACGCCTCCTGCAGCCCCAGGAGCTTCAGATAATTGTTAAAGGAGGGGTTCTCCGGGATCCAGTGCGGAGGTGTGGCGATCAGCTCTACCTTTGGCGAGATGGAGGAGATAAACAGCCAGATAAAGGGCAGAATGATGTAGATCATCAGAAAGACAGCCGCAATATTGACGAAGATCCTTTTCTTTCTTTCACCACGTCTCATGACTCATTCCCCTTTCCCGTAATCAGGCGAACATAGACGATCGCCATCAGCAAAATAAACAGGGACACCAGATAGGACAAGGCCGCGCCTGTGCCAAACTGGCTGTACTGGAAGGTAGTCTGATAGGTATAATAGGATATGACCTGGGTTCCATTGGCCGGACCGCCCTTGGTCATGGTGTAAACAATGTCGAACACCTTGAAGGCTTCCATCGTGCGCAGCACCAGGCATACCAGGATAGAGGGCTTCATCAGCGGCAGAGTGACGCCGAAAAAGCGCTGAACGGCATTGGCCCCGTCGATCTTCGCCGCCTCATAGTAATCCGCCGGAATGGTCTGGAGGCCGGCCAGCAGGATCAGCGCGATCATCGCATAGTTCTTCCAGACGTCCGCAAAGATGACGCAGTTCATGGCAATGCCCGGCTCCCCCAGCCAGTTGATGTATTTATCGATCAGCCCCAGCTGGGACAAAAGGCCGTTAAGGGACCCGTAGCTGGAGTTGAAGATCCAGGACCACAGGACGCCGTTGACCACCGTGGGCAGCGCCCAGGGGAGGATCAGCATGGCTCTTGCGATACCGCGCCAGCGAAATTTTTCATTCAGCAGCAGTGCCACAAGCATTCCGAGGATGAACTCCAGCATGACGGAGACGATCGTAAAATATGCTGTTCTGCCGGTGGATTCCCAAAAATAATCTTCTTTTAAAATGGAAATATAGTTTGCCAGTCCCACAAAGGTCCCATTCAGGCCCTGTGTTTTGAACAGGCTGAGATAAAAGGCATAGAGCAGCGGCAGCAGAACCACCGCCGTCAGGGCAATCAGGGCCGGCGCAATATACAGATATGGGTGAACGCCCATATCCAGGCCCCTGCGGGCCATATTCTTTTTCATTTCAGCATGACACCTCGCTTCTGGGGATGCGCTTTGGCGCGGTATTGCCTACTGCGGCGGGAGCAAAGCTCCCGCCGCAGCGGCATGGTTTATCCGGGAAACGGTCAGAATACAGACCGCATCAATATTTCTTCTGGATTTCCAGCGCCTTGGCCTGGGCATCATCCAGGGCCTGCTGCGGGGTCTTGTTCTGGGTCAGCGCATTCTGAATTTCCACCTGCAGCACATCGGAGAACTCGTTGTACCACACGAGAGAGGGACGGTTATGCGCATAGCCCACCTGCTCCAGCATAGCCTCCAGTGCGGGATGCTGCTCAATCAGCTCAGCGTCGGTGTAGAGCTCTTCCCAGATGGGGAGGGCGCCGGCCTCGATGGCCTGACGCTTCTGGATCTCCTTGGAAGCCAGGAACTCAATGAACTTCCAGGCCTCATCCTTATGCTTGCAGGTAGAGGTGATGGAAAGGCCCATGGAACCGGCGCAGGTAGCGCTCTTGACATCCCCGGTTCCGGGGACCAGCATCACGCCCACCTTGTCCGCCACGGCAGACTGCTCAGGATCGTTAAATACGCTCCACGCGAAGCTCCAGTTGATCACAAAGGGAGTCTTGCCCTGGCTGAACAGGTCGATAGCCATACGGTCATCCGAAGTAACGGAAGCGGGATCGGAGATATTTGTTTCATAAAGGGAATCCACCATATACTGCAGCGCGGCCACATTTTCAGGAAGGTTGACGGTGGGGTTATGCTCCTCATCGGTCAGGGAGCCGCCGAAACCTTTCAGGAAGGTCATGTAGTAGCAGATCAGGCCTTCTGCCTGCGCCCAGCCCCATGCGGAACCGTAGTCGATCAGACCGGCTTCCTGCATCTGCTGGCAGACTTCGGTAAATTCGTCCCAGGTAGCGGGCATATCGGTCACACCGGCCTGGCTCAGAATGTCCTTGTTGTAATACATAAAGAACAGGTCGTTGAACATGGGCAGGCCATAGTACTTGCCTTCATACATCAGGGTGTCCATAGCCACCGGAGCAATGCCGGTCTTCATTTCGTCAGTCAGGCGGTCGTCAATGCACTCAATGTAGCCGTTGGTGACATATTCCGGCGTCCAGATGCAGTCCACGTCCACGATGTCATAGGTGTCGGAACCGGCGGCCAGCGCGGTAACTTCCTTCTGGTGCAGAGCGTCGTATCCTACAGACTGGAAGTCGATTTTGATGCCGGGGTTGGCTTCTTCAAACTCGGCAATAACGCTGGTACGGAAACCGGCAAAGTCGTCACTGCTCATTACGCGGATGGTGACAACCTCTTCACCGGCCTCCTCGCCGCCGCTGGGCGCGGCCGTGCTCCCGCCGGAAGAACCGCAGCCTGCAAGCAGGCCGACAGTGATGCACAGCACGAGCAAAAGACCTAATGTGCGCTTGAGAGTTTTTTTCATTTTGCTTTTCCTCCTTGTTTGTTGATGGCTTAAGTATTTACACGGTCAACATCTGCACCCTCTCTTTGGAGAAAGCGTCCTTTGCTTCCTCTGTGCATCTGTTGTCCGTAATAAACAGATCAATTTCTCCGGGCAGAGCATAGACGCAGCGGGAACTCATAAACAGCTTGCTGCTGTCCGCCAGCACAAGCGTTTCCCGGGAATTGGCGATCACCACCCGCTTGCAGCTGCAGTCATCATCTTCCGGAACCATAAATCCCGCTCTGGGGTCCACAGCCTCCGCGCCCAGAACCGCCATGTCAAAGCGAAGCCGCTGCAGCATCGTCAGCGTTGAGCTGTCATAGGCGCCCATGCTGATTTCGGAAAAATGCCCCGGGAGGATAAACAGGTTGATGTTTTTATAATTGCACAGCACATTGCAGGCCAGCAGAGAACTGGTATAGACCGTCAGATTCCGGATGCCGCCCAGCTCCATGGCAAATTCCTTCACCGTCGTACCGCAGTCGAGATAAAGCGCGCTGCCCGGCTGTACCCGCTCCGCCGCCGCCCGGGCGATCCGCTTTTTCTGCGCGGTGGCCCGTTGAGCCTTTATGGAGCTGCTGACTTCCATAGAGCTCCCGTTATTCAGCAGGACCAGTCCCCGGTGTACCTTCAAATATCCGGTATCCTCCAGCCGGGCAAGATCTCTGCGTATGGTCATCTCAGAATGGCCGCAGGCCTCTGCCAGCTCGGCCACCTTTACGCTGTCCCCGGCGCTGAGACGTTCCATGATCAGCTTTCTTCGCGTGTTTGAATCCATAATCGGCTTTCTCCGCCAGCGTTTGATAGAAAATGTTAAAATCACATTTTCATTTATATGTTAACATGCCATCGCTGGTTCCGTCAACAAAAAATTGTTCAAAAGCGCCAGTTTTTTTCGAAACAGTTTCCTGTCGCTTTGGGCAACACGATCATTTCCGTGGGAAAACGAAAAGAGAACCGGACATAAGGCCTTTATCCTTCCGGCCTGATCCCTCTGTCTGAAAACAATAAATCCAAACATCTGAATCATGGATTTTCAAAAAAACCTTTGTTATAATGAGGACTGCTGAAAAAACCGCTTTGCGGTTTATTCAACAGCTTGCGGCTTTGTTCAGTACGCATTATAATGGAAACGAGAAAGAAACGCCGGCAATAATCCTTTTGAGGACAGGAGGCTGACCCATGCGCGGTGAAAAGGAAAAGACGATCTGCCTGTGGGCGGCGGCCGCATTGATTTTCACTGCCGTTGTCTGCCGTTTTCTCGGCATGCTCTTCATTCACGCGGATCACATGGGTCTGGCCCGCTCGGCTATCTATATTTTTCTCTATGCCGCCTGGGCTGTCTCTGTCCGGAACCGGATCATCCATGTCCGCATCCGCCGGTATCTGACCGCCATTGCCGCTTTCATGGTGTTCTGGTTTCTTGTGCGGACCGTAAAATATTATTTCTCACCTGAGCTTCTCTCTCCCCACCTGCCCCGCTGCCTTTGGTATCTGTATTACCTGCCCATGCTGTTTATCCCCATGCTGGGCGTGCTGGTGGCCGTGTCCCTGGGGAAGCCGGAGGATGAGCCCCTGCCCGGGTGGACGGCGTGGTTTTCCGCTTTTACCGCCCTTCTGGTGGTGCTGGTGCTGACCAACGACCTGCACCAGCTGGTGTTCACCTTTCCCCAGGGCGCGCCTCTGTGGACCGACGCGGACAACGGCTACGGCCCCGGCTATGTGCTGGTGGCGGGCTGGCTGCTGCTCTGCGCCCTGCTCACGCTGGCGGGGATCTGGCAAAAATGCCGTATCCCTTACAGCCGCAAACGGATCTGGCAGCCGGTGCTTCCGGTCTGCCTGCTGCTGATGTATACCCTGCTTTACTACTCCCAGGCCCCCTGGCTGCGCTTTCTGCTGGGCGATATGACCGCCGTGTTCTGCCTGATGTACGCCGCCACCCTGGAGCTTTGCATCCACTGCGCGCTGATCCCGTCCAACACCCATTACCGGGAGATGTTCGACGCCTCCACCGTGGGCGTTCAGATCACCGACGAGAACGATCAGGTCTTTTTGTCCTCCGCCGCGGCCCGGCCCATCCCGGAAGCGCTGCGGACGAAAGCCCAAAACGGGCCGGTCATGCTGGACGAGGGGCTTCGCCTGTGCGAAGCCCCCATCCGGGGCGGCCATGTTTTCTGGCAGGAGGACGTTTCGGAGCTGCTCTCCGTGCTGTCCCAGCTCAATGAGACAAAGGAGGAGCTGCAGGGCTGCTCTGCCCTTCTGGAGGAGGAGAACCGCCAGAAGCAGCGGCGCTGTGCGCTGCAGGAGCAAAACCGTCTCCTGGACGCTATACAACAGACCATTTCTCCGGCAAAAGCACGGCTGGCCGAATTGCTCCGCCTTCTTGACGGGGCGGAGGACGCAGAAACCGCCCGGCTGCTGCACGGCCGGATCGCCGTGGCGGGCGCTTATCTCAAGCGCCGCAGCAATCTGGTGTTCCTGGCCGATCAGTCCGGCGCGGTGCCCTCCCGGGAGCTGCTGCTCTGCCTGAACGAATCCGCCGCCAACCTGCGGCTGACCGGTACGGCCTGCGCCGTAAAGGTGGAGCTGGAGGAGAGCATCAACGGCAGCGCCGCCGGAACGCTCTATGATTTCTTTGAAGCCGTGGTGGAGGAGGTCTGGGCGGATCTGCCCGGTCTGAACGTGGTGGTTAGCCAGAACGGCAGTACCCTTCACATGCTGCTGATGCTCCAGTCCCAGGCGGATCTGTCTCCTGTCGCCCGGCGCTTTCCCCAAGCGGAGACGGAGCAGGACGAGGATGTGTGCTACTGCCGTCTGACTGTGGAAAAGGAGGGTGGGCGGACATGAGCTTATTCCACCGCAGACCAAAGCTGGGCCGCTCTTCCGTAAAGGAGGGCTTTGACAACCTGCCCTCCGGCATCTGCTTTGCGGACCGGAACGGCGTCATCATCCTCTGCAACCGGCAGATGCACCGGCTCTGCCGCCAGCTGCTGGGCACCGATCTGCAGCATATTGAAGAGCTGCGCCGGTCTCTGAGAGAGCCCCGGTCCGGTGTGGCGCGGACAGAGGAAAGCGCGCCCCTTTTCCGTTTCCCCGACGGGAAGCTGTGGCAGTTTGCGGAAAGCACCGTGACCGGCGCCGGCGGAAGCCAATACACCCAGGTGCAAGCCATGGACGTGACTGAGCTGCACGAAAAGCGCGCGGAGCTGGAGCGGGAAAATCAGGCGCTGGCGGAGGCCAACGTCCGGGCCCGGCAGCTTTTCCTTGAGCTGGATCAGATCGTCCGGGAAAACGAGCGGCTGGACATGAAAATGCGGGTCCACGACGAGCTCGGGCTGAGTCTGCTGTCCACCCGCAATCTGCTTTCCCGGGAAAGCAGTCTGGAGGAGCTCCGCCAAGGCGGGCAGCGCTGGGAACAGGTCCTGCGTATGATGGATATTGCCGGGTCTGAGCCTCCCGCTCCGGAAAATTTCCTTGCGGAGCTGATCGCCTCCGCCGCGGACATCGGCGTTCAGGTCTGCCTTCAGGGCAAGCTGCCCCCCTCTGCCGGGAACTCCGGTCTGCTGATCGCCGCCATGCGGGAGTGCGCCGTCAATACGGCCCGCCATGCAGGAGGCAGCCGGATGAATGTGCTGCTGACCCGGAGAGGAAACGCCGTTCAAATGGAGATCACCAACAACGGCCACAAGCCGGAGGGGGCCATTGTGGAAGGCGGCGGCCTGTCCACCCTGCGGCGCAGAATTGAAAGCCGGGGCGGCGTGATGACCGTGGAGAGCCGCCCGGAATTTTGCCTGACTGTCACACTGCCGGAAAAGGAGGAGACAAAATGACCAATGTTCTTCTGGTGGAGGACACCCGGATGGGCCGGGACTGCATTGCCGGTTATATCCGCTCCAGCGGACGCTACCGTCTGGCCGCCGCCATCAGCAGCGCCGGCATGGCGGAGATCACCTGCAAGAACACCCCCATAGACCTGATTTTGATGGACTACCGCACGGAAAACAATGAGGACGGCATCTCTGCCGCCGCCGAGATCAAACAGCACATGCCCCACATCAAGATCATTATCATCACCGGCATGACCTCCTCCGACCTGATCACCCGGGCTCGGGAGGCCGGGGCGGACAGCTTCTGGTATAAGGAGGCCGGCGACGAGGAGCTACTGTCGGTCATGGACCGGACCATGAACGGCGAGTCCATCTACCCGGACACCACCCCCGTCATCCGGATCGGCAACGCCGCCTCCACGGAGGTCACGCCCATGCAGCTGGAAGTGCTGCGGCTGATGGTTCGGGGCTACAGCAACCCGGCCATTGCCCGGGAACTGCACATCAGCGTCCACGATGTGAAATGGCACATCCAGGAGCTGTTTGACAAGACCGGCTACAACAACCGCGTCGCCCTGGTGGGCGATGTGATCAACAAGAATTTTATCGTCCCCGGCTTATAGGTCGACTGGCGTTTACCAAGCTCAACAGAAAACCGAGGAGACTGGCCCAGTCGCCTCAGTTTTTTGTTGCAGTAATAAAATGATAGCGCGAGCAGCAAATATCCTGCATCAGGACTATGGCAGAAGCAAGAGGAATGGGCGGCCGAAACCGGATGAGGGGTTCACAGAAAAGCGTATCCCGAACAGGCCTGCACAGGATCGCTGTATCAAATTTGGGAGGAGATGGACTTGAGGCAATGAAAAAGAGTTTACAAGCGTTAAATTCGCAAGCATATTTGACAACCGCTCGTGTATATTGCGCCATTTGGTTATAGTTTATTTGTGCATATCATCTAAAAAAATTTTTAATTTTTTATATTTCCGTCAATTGAAATACGCACTACAGTTATGGCAACACCGCACAAATGACCTTTTGAGTAGAAAAAATATCCCGACCATGA
>CAMGRL010000035.1 GCA_946061515.1 uncultured Clostridia bacterium | reverse complement strand
CCGCAGAGAGCGCAGCTCCCGCCGAGGAGAGCGCTGCCCCCGCTGAGGAGAGCGCAGCAGTAGCAGGTAAGGTCTATTACCTGAACTTCAAGCCCGAAGCTGATGCCGCTTGGCAGGATCTGGCAAAGCTCTACACTGAGCAGACTGGCGTTCCCGTGAAGGTCGTCACCGCCGCTTCCGGCACCTACTCCGACACCCTGACTGCCGAAATGGGCAAGACTGAGGCTCCCACCCTGTTCCAGTGCGGCAATGCCCAGGGCCTTGCAGACTGGAATGACTATTGCCTCGATTTCACCGGCACCGCAGTACTGGATGAGATGACCACCTCCGACTTTAACCTCACTGACGATACCGGCGCTGTCAAGGCCATTGGCTACTGCTATGAGGCTTTTGGCATCATCGTCAACAAGGCTCTGCTGGAGCAGGCAGGCTACTCCCTGGCGGACATCACCAACTTTGATTCCCTGAAGGCAGTTGCCGACGACATCCACGCCCGCGCTGATGAGCTGGGCTTCGACGCATTCTCCTCCTCCGGTCTGGATGGCAGCTCCAGCTGGCGTTTCTCCGGCCACCTGGCTAACATGCCTCTCTACTACGAGTTCCGCGATGACGGCGTCACCGAGCAGCCCGCAGAGATTACCGGCGCATACCTGGATAACTTCCGTGCAATCTGGGATCTGTACATCAATGATTCCGCAGCGGACAAGACCTCTCTGACCACTGCTACCGCCGATATGTCCAGCGGTGAGTTCAAGGAAGGCAAGGCTGTCTTCTATCAGAACGGTACTTGGGAGTACTCTGGCCTGGTTGATGCAGGTTTGAATCCCGATGATCTTGCCATGATCCCCATCTACTGCGGTGTTGATGGCGAAGAGGACGCCGGCCTGTGCTGCGGCACTGAGAACTGCTGGGCAGTCAATGCCAAGGCTTCCGAGGAAGACATCAAGGCTACTCTGGACTTCATCTACTGGGTTGTTACTTCTGACGAAGGCACTCAGATGATGGCTGAGCAGTTTGGCCCCATCCCCTTCAAGAACGCAAAGGAATCTGAAAACGTGTTCTTCAACGATGCAAACGCCTATATGGCAGACGGCAAGTACACCGTTACCTGGGCATTCAACCACACGCCCAACGTGGACAGCTGGAGAGCTACCGTTGTCACCGCTCTGGCTGCCTACTCCGCAGACCAGTCCGATGCAAACTGGGATGCTGTTGTTGAGGCATTCGTGGACGGCTGGGCATACGAGTACAACGTACAGAACGGCTGAGCTGTAACTCAATAAGCACTTATTGTCGGGGGCGGGCAAATGCCCGCTCCCGATTTCAATCAATACCATCCTGTGCCGGGTGAAAGGCCGGTTGATGAAAATCGGCTTTTCACCTGACACAGGCGGGTAAAAATGGAAAGAGAGGGAGACTGTTTTGCGCAAAAAGTCACATGACGATACAACGGTGAACAGTGTATTGCTTCGCCGCCCGATCCAACGGTGGTTCCCGCTGTTTATATTGCCGACCTTTTTATGCTTCCTGATCGGATTTATCTGGCCCTTCCTGCAGGGCATTTATCTGTCCTTCTGCAATTTTAACACGCCCAAAGATGCCCAGTGGGTGGGCTTTTCCAACTATGTAAAAGCCTTTAAAGACGCGGGCTTTATCCATGCATTCTGGAACACTGCCGCCTTTGCCGTGGTGTCCATCCTGCTTATCAATGTGGTGGCTTTTGCCATCGCCTATGCCCTGACCCAGAAGATGCGCGGCGCAAACCTGTTCCGTACCGTGTTCTTCATGCCGAACCTGATCGGCGGCGTGGTGCTGGGCTATATCTGGTCCATGATATTTGACGCGATCCTGAGAAATTACAGCACCTATCTCACAGCAAACGCTACTTACGGCTTCTGGGGCTTGGTGATCCTGGTGGCCTGGCAGCAGATCGGTTATATGATGATCATCTATATCGCCGGATTGCAGGCCATACCCGGTGACATGATGGAGGCGGCAAAGATTGACGGCGCCAACGGCTGGCAGACCCTGTTCAAAGTCACCATCCCCAACGTTATGCCCTCTATCACGATTTGCACCTTCCTCACCCTTACAAACTCCTTCAAGCTCTTCGACCAGAACCTGGCCCTCACCGGCGGTGCGCCCTCTGTTATGATGGCGGGAACAAAGGTGAATATGACAGAGCTTCTGGCATTGAATATCTACTCCACCTATAACATCAACAAGAACTGGCACGGCGCAGCTCAGGCCAAGGCCGTGGTGTTCTTCCTGCTGGTGGCCGTTCTGGCTATTGCCCAGCAGACCGCCACACGGAAAAAGGAGGTGCAGCAGTAATGAAGACCCGCTACTCTACCGCCAGCAAGATCCTTACCATATTCTTTGTGATCCTGTGCCTCATCTGGATTATCCCGATCTTTGAGGTGCTGATAAACTCCTTCAAAACCAACAACGCTGTTAACATGGACGCCTTTGCCCTGCCCAACAGCGAGACCTTCGTGGGCTTTGACAACTATGTGAAGGGCATGACCTTCGGCAACTATCCCTTTGTGAAAGCACTGGGCTACAGCCTGCTGATCACAGTGGTGTCCGTTATACTCATACTGCTCTTCACCTCCATGAGCGCTTGGTACATAGCCCGCGTGAACAGCAAATTTTCAAAGTTCTTTTACTTCCTCTGCCTGTTTTCTATGATCGTCCCCTTCCAGATGGTTATGTTCACGCTGACTTTCACTGCTGACCAGCTGAAGCTGAACACGCCTTGGACCATTCCCGTCGTCTATCTGGGCTTTGGCGCAGGACTTGCCATATTCATGTTTGTGGGCTTTGTAAAGGGCCTCCCTCTTGAGATTGAGGAGGCGGCCGCTATAGACGGCTGCGGTCCTGTGCGCACCTTCTTCTTAGTGGTGCTGCCCATGCTTAAGCCCACGCTTATCTCTGTGGGAATTTTGGAGACCATGTGGGTCTGGAACGACTACCTGCTGCCTTACCTGGTCCTGGATCGTACAAAGTACATGACCATCCCCATTCTGGTGCAGTATCTGAAGGGTAGTTACGGCACAGTGGATCTGGGCGCCACTATGGCGGTCATCATGCTCAGCATCATACCCATCATTATTGTCTACATCTTCTGTCAGAAGCATATTATTAAAGGTGTGGCAGCCGGCGCGGTCAAAGGCTGAGCAAAAGCAAAACTAAGAAGAAACGAGTTGATTTAACATGGAAAGAAGCAGCGGCATTCTTATGCCCATGAGCTCCCTGCCCTCCAATTACGGAATCGGCACACTGGGAAAAAGCGCCTATAAATTTGTGGACTTTCTCAAAGCCGCGGGTCAGAAATACTGGCAGCTCCTGCCCCTTGGCCCCACCAGCTACGGGGACAGCCCCTATTCCGCCTTCTCCAGCTTTGCGGGCAACCCCTACTTCATTGACCTTGACATGCTGATCAAGGACGGCCTGCTGAAGGCCGCCGAGGTCAAGGATCTGAATTGGGGCGACGATGCGGCCAAAGTGGATTACGGCCGGATCTACCAGCTCCGCTTCCCGGTGCTCCGCCTGGCTTACGCCAGAGGGGCGGAAAAGTATGCGCAGGAGATCGCCGCGTTCCGGAAAGAGAACGCCGGCTGGCTGGAAAATTACGCCCTGTTCATGGCGGTGAAGGCCCATTTCAATATGGTCAGCTGGATCAAGTGGCCTGACGAGGATATCCGGCTCCGCCGCCCTGAGGCCATGGCGAAATACGGCCGGGAGCTCAAGGACGATGTAGATTTCTATGTTTTCCTCCAGTATCTGTTCTATAAGCAGTGGGATGCGTTGAAGGCTTACGCCACCGAAAAAGGCATCAGCTTCATCGGCGACGTGCCCATCTATGTGGCCATGGACTCCGCCGACGTGTGGAGCGAGCCCCAGTTTTTCCAGCTGGACGAGAAAAACCTGCCCAAGGCTGTGGCAGGCGTTCCGCCCGATGCCTTTACCGAGGACGGCCAGCTCTGGGGCAACCCGCTGTATGACTGGGGCCGCATGGCCCAGGACGGCTTCGGCTGGTGGATCCGCCGCATCGGCGGGGCGAAAAAGCTCTTTGACGTGATCCGTATCGACCATTTCCGGGGCTTTGACAGCTACTGGTCCGTGCCTTCCGACGCGACCAGCGCCAAAATCGGCGAATGGCTCCCCGGCCCGGGCATGAACCTGGTGGGTGTGCTCACCTCCTGGTTCCGTGACGTGAAATACATTGCAGAAGACCTGGGTTATATCACCCCCGGCGTGAAAAAGCTGCTGTCCGATTCCGGTCTGCCCGGAATGAAGGTGCTCCAGTTTGCCTTTGACGCCCACGGCGACTCCGACTATCTGCCTCACCGCTGCCAGTTCAACAGCGTCTGCTATATCGGCACCCATGACAACGACACCATCCAGGGCTGGCTGAAGACCATGAGCAGAAAGGACAAGAACTTTGCGGAGAAGTATATGCACATCACCCCTGACGAGGGCTGGAACTGGGGCATGATCCGCACGGGCATGTCCACCGCCTCCGACCTGTTTGTGGTGCAGATGCAGGATGTGCTGGAGCTGCCCGCGGAATGCCGCATGAACACCCCCGGCACCGCCACCGGCAACTGGCAGTGGCGCATGCTGCCCGACGCCATCGACCCGAAGCTGAGCAGAAAGATCCGGGAGTATACCGAGCGCTACGGACGCCTTCCCGAGGAGCAGAAGCCCAAGGCCAAAGCGGAGACGAAAACCGAAAAGAAAGAAAAGAAATGATGAAACCGGCGCCTGCATTTGCAGGCGCCGGATCTTTTGGCTTGAACTTTTTAGCCCCAGAGGGCGGCGAGCATGGGGATGACCTGCTTTTTCCGGGACATGACCTTGGGCAAAAACAGGTGATTATCCTTGGGGACCACGGAGAAGGCCTGCTGCATAATGTCGTCGCTGCCCACATATAACAGGTGGGAGCCTTCCAGCAGCACGTCGGTGATCATCAGGATGATAATGTCGTATTCGTTGGCCTTGCGCAGCTTTTGCATCACATCAAGGAACTCCTCACTGCGGGACATGAGATGCTCGGAGTCGTCACAGGTGATCTGGCTGACGGCGATATTCTGCTCGGCAATGTGGAACTGCTTGTAGTCCGTGCGCAGCAGCTCCTCGGCGGTTTTGCCGTCCGCGCCGGCAAAGGAGAAGAGCCGTTTGCCCAGCTCCTCAAGGGGGATATTGGCGATACGGGAGAGGCGCTTTGCCATGGCGATGTCTTTTTTTGTACAGGTGGGGGATTTGAACATGACCGTGTCGGACAAAATAGCTGAAGCCATCAGGCCCGCAATTTTGGGAGAGGGCATCACGCCGTATTCCTGATACATGGAGGTGATGATGGTGTTGGTGCTGCCCACCGGCTCGTTCCTGACGCTGATGGGCTGATTGGTCTGGATGTCGGCCAGCCGGTGGTGGTCGATGATCTCCATGATCTCCACCTGTTCCAGACCGTGGACAGACTGGGAAATCTCGTTGTGGTCCACCAGCACCACTCTCTTGCGCCGGGGACGCAGCAGGTGGAAGCGGGACAGCGTGCCCACCACATGGTCGTGTTCATCCAGAATGGGATAGCAGCGGTAGCGGCTTTTCAGAAGCACTTCACGCACATCGTCCACATAGTCGCTGAGATGAAAGGCGACGATGTCTTTCTTTTTGCACACCCTGGCGATGGGGATGGCCTGATAGATGATCCTGGCTACCCGGCGGGCGTCCAGGGGGGTGGAGACGATGCAGGTGGGGGTCTCCCGCTCGGCCCAGCGGCTCTTGATCTCCGTCTGGCAGATGATCAGGCAGTTTATGCCCCGGTCCAGGGCGGCCTCAATGACCTCCGGCTGGTCGCCGCAGATCAGGATGCTGTCCCGGTCAATGGCACTCAGATCCTCAAAGGACTGGGGCAGGGCGATCATCACCTCGCCGGAGACGGTGTTCACGTCGTTGCCGTACTCGTTGACCAGCTGCCCCTCCAGAACGCTGAGCAGGTTGAAGAGAGGCAGCTCGTCGATGCGGCTGTTGTATATGGTCTGCATGTCGAAGGAGGCAATGTCACCGGCGGAGAGCATACCGTACAGCGTGCCGTCCTCATTCACGATGGGCATGGTGGCGATCTGCCCCTCGCGCATGGTGCGCCAGGCCAGATCCATGGTGACGGAGCAGTTCAGCTCCGGGGGCCGGTCAAAGTCCAGGTCGCAGACCTGGGTGTGCATGTTCTTGATCAGCGGAGGCGCTTCAAAACCGAAGCGATCCAGCACATTCTGGGTCTCTTCGTTTATAGCGCCGATACGTACCGCTTTATATTCCCAGTCGCCCAGGGAGTTTCTCAGGTTGGCATAGGCAATGGCCGCCACGATAGAGTCTGTATCCGGGTTGCGGTGTCCAGTAACATAGATCTCGCCCATGATGGAATACCTCCGAATGTGATGTTAACGTTTTTGTTATTATAATTATATTTTATGCTGCGGTTAAATTCAAGTATATTTCCACTGTTAAAGCCGTTCAGGATGTGTTAATATAAAAATAACGATAAAAATGACGGAAAAGGACGGATAAGCATGAAAAAGAGAACGATCGGTCTGATCTCAGCCCTGCTGGCTGTACTGCTGCTTGCCGGCTGCGGCTCCGCAGAGCAGGCGGCGGAGAGGATCGCCGAAGCCGTCGGCAGCTTTTCCCTCAGCGGCGCCCGGCACAGTCCGGGCCTGGTCCACTTTGACGATATGGAATATGTCCGCCCGGATCTGGACGCTCTGCGCGCGGATATCGCCGCCGCCGAGGAGGCCCTGGACGAGGGCGTCCCTTTTCTGAAAATCAGACGGCTGCTGGATAGCTGCTTCGACCGCTACTACAGCTATTACACCATGTATACCCTGGCAGATATCCGCTGCTGCCAGGACCTGACCGATGAGTATTACGCCGCTGAATACAACTGGTGTGGGGAGAATTACGCCTTGGTGCAGCAGCTTTTTGACGAGCTGTACTATGCCTGCGCCGCCTCCTCCATAGCACAAGAGCTGGAAGAGAAATATTTCTGGGAGGGCTTTCGGGAGGAATACAGCGATGCGGACAGCTCCTATTACACCGACCTGGTGGTGGAGCTGATGCAGGAGGAGAGCGCCCTGATTGCCGAATACCGGGCCCTGTCCGCAAACCCCACCATCGAGCGGGAAGGTGTGGAGGAGAACTATCTGGACGTGCTGTGGGAGCTGGAGGGCGAGGAATATAACCAGGCCCTGGTGCAGTACTATGAGAAGTACAACCAGAGCTTTGCGGACATTTTCATCCGTCTGGTGGATGTGAGAAACCGCCAGGCCGACGTATTGGGCTTTGAAAGCTACGAGCAGATGCAGTATTATTACTATTTTGAGCGGGACTATACGCCGGAGCAGGCCGCGGGCTATGTGGCGGATATCAGGGAATATATGGTGCCGCTGTATAAAGAGGTCATGGCGGATGAGCCATACGCACAGATCTGGTATAACGCCCTGTCGGAACGAGCGCTTCTGGGCATCATGGACACCGTGGCCGGGCAGATCGGCGGGCAGGTGGAAGAGGCCTTTGATTTCATGTGCGATTACGGGCTGTACGACGTATCAGTCAGCGGGAAAAAGGCGGCCATGTCCTTCCAGACCTACCTGAGCGACTACGAAGCCCCCTTCCTTTTCCTGAACCCCTACGGGGACACGGAGGACATTCTGTCCTTCGCCCATGAGTTCGGGCACTATGTGGACGCCTATGTCAACTACGACGCCTATGAGACCATTGACGTGGCGGAGGTTTTCTCCCAGGCCATGGAGTATCTGACCCTGTCAAGGCTGGACTCTGCCATGGAGGCGGAGGAGGCGGAAAATGTGGTGCGGATGAAGCTGCTGGACACCCTGGAGCTCTATGTGCAGCAGGCTTCCTTTGCCGAATTTGAAAGCCGGGCCTACGCCATGGGCGCGGAAGCCCTCAGCGCGGAGGTGCTGAACGATTTGTCCCTGGAGCTGGCCAGGGAGTACGGCTATTTTGAGGAGGACTATGAGGAGTACTACGCCATGAGCTGGTGCGACATCACCCACTTTTTTGAAATGCCCTTCTATGTCATAAGCTACCCCGTCTCCAACGATATTGCCATGCAGATCTACGCCCTGGAGGAGGAGCAGAGCGGGCAGGGCCTGGAGAAATTCATGGAGATCCTGGACCGGGATTATGAGTATTTTATGGACGCGGTCTCCGCCGGCGGTTTTGAAAGCCCCTTTGCCCCCGGACGGGTCGAGAGCGTCGCGGAGCAGATGCGTCTGCACTTGGACGTTCAGGAAAAAGCGGCATAAAAAAAGCACCCATCCCGGGCGCTGAAAAAACCGCATAAAAACGAAATGACCCTTGACTGATGCATCTTTCACCTACAACAGCCAAGGGTCATTTCTCTGAATTCTTAGTATCTAACATCCTGGTTACCTCTCTTTCTTCAATTTTGCTGCCACTTTAAGTTTCTTTCGGTGGCTTTTTTAATTGTACATCGGGTATCACCCTTTCTGGCTATAATATACCACAGGAGAAGGACTTTTGCAAAGGGGAATAATGCACGAATTTAACGTGCTAAAGTTGTGCGATACACAGAAATCCTTTTGCCCATATTGACATCATCCGAAAGAATTTATATAATAAAGCTGTTGTGAGCAGGATCAGAGGGTCCTGCATTTTTTCTATGAAAGGAAGTTCACCATGGCGATAGAGGATGTATTCGAGATCAGAAATCTGCTGTATTCCTACTGCTGGCTCATTGACTCCGGCGATTTTGAGGGCGTGTGCCAGCTGCTGAAGGACGCGGACATCTCCTACGGCGGCAAGCTGACCTACAGCCGGGACCCGGAGGGCTACATGCAGACCCTCAAGCCCATTGTCCGCTACAAGGACGGCACCACCAAGACCGTGCATATGTGCATCGACCCCATCATCGAGGTGGCGGAGGACGGCCTGACGGCCACCGCCAAGTCCTACACCGTGGTCCTTCAGGGCATTACGAAAAAGTTTCCGCCCCAGATCATCTGGATCGACAGGAAGTTCGACACCTTTGTCAAGGAAGAGGGGAAGTGGAAGTTCTGCACCCGCAACTTTGTCACCCGGGCCGAGGGGGACACCTCCCACCATCTGGACCTGTCCGTGTTCGGGAAAAAATAAAAAGCTGCTTTTCCTTGCCTGCGGATGGCCTCGCCGGCATAAAAAAAGCACCCTCTTGACTATACGGGCACTGAAAAAACCGTATAAAAACGAAATGACCCTTAACCGATGCATCTTTCACCTGCAACAGTCAAGGGTCATTTCTCTGAATTCTTGATATCTAACATCCTGGCTACCTCTCTTTCTACGAATTGAGCGCTCCACAGTCTTCGGAACCTGTTCACA
The DNA here is from genome assembly GCA_946061515.1 of uncultured Clostridia bacterium. Lineage (GTDB taxonomy): Bacteria > Bacillota > Clostridia > Oscillospirales > Oscillospiraceae > Limivicinus. The sequence goes on along the minus strand of CAMGRL010000035.1, from coordinate 12,746 downwards.
CGGCACTTCTTTTGTCAACAATAAATTCTCTTAAGCGAGATAAACTGTATGCCGGAAGTTTCCTTCAAGTTTAATGACCTTTGCGCCCGACCGTCCCTCCCTTATCCTTACAGATCTCAGGGACTCTCTTTTCAGATAGGACTTATCTTTTGTGACTATAATATAACATATCCGTCCCCGCTTTCCAAGAGCCAAACTGCATGAAATTCCTGCCGTAAAGTTGTGTAAAACACAGATTCACCGGGAAAAGGGCAAGAAAGCATTGACAGAGGTGAAGATTGTTGATTATAATAATCATGTTGCGGCCCGCATTGCGGGCCGTTTTTCTTTTCTCTGAAATGACGATCAAAATAGTCATTGACAAAGAATGACTATCGTGATAGTATAAAAAATAACTATTGCAATAGTCAAGGGGGCGCCGGATATGGCGGTTAAACTTTACGATTCTGAGCTTAAGGTGATGGAAGTGCTGTGGCGGGAAGGGGAGCTTACAGCGGGCAATCTGGCCAAAATCCTGAAAGAGCAGACCGGCTGGAATCGCAACACGACTTACACCGTGATCAAAAAGCTGGTGGAAAAAGGCGCGATAGAGCGCCGTGAGCCGAACTTCAGATGCCGGGCCATAATCACGAAGGAGCAGGTCAGACAGCGTGAGGCGGAAGAACTGATGGACAAGCTGTTTGACGGTTCGGCGGAGCTGTTCTTGTCGGCTTATATTGGCGGCAGGCCCTTATCTGATGAGGAAATAAAAAGGCTGAAGCGGCTGATCGAATCGCTGGAATGAGTTGTGTGATATGAAGCTTCTGCAAATGAGTATTCAGGCGGCTGTGTTTATTGCGGTGGTGCTGGTCATTCGCGCCCTCGCAAAAGACAGGCTGCCCAGGACCGCTTTTCTCGCGCTGTGGGGTGCGGCACTGATCAGAATGCTGGTCCCGTTCTCCATCCCGTCCGGAATCAGTGTATACGGGCTTTTTCAGCCAGCGCCTGCCTGCGTCAGGCTTAACCTGACAGATACTCAGGGACAGGCCGGTAATGTTATCTCGTCCCATGACGGGACAGGCCTGTTGTCCTCGGCGGCGCTGGTGTGGGGCCTCGGGGCTGTCCTGCTGCTTGTCCTGTTGTCGGTAACGGCCGTCAGGAGCTGCCGCAGGCTGCGTTTTGCCGTGTCTGTCCGGGACAATGCTTTTGTGGAAAACTGGCTTTCGGAGCACAGGCTTTGCCGGCCGCTGACAGTCCAGCAGTCAGACCGGATAAATACTCCGCTGGCTGTGGGCTTGATCCGGCCGCGGATCATTTTGCCCGCAGCAATGGATATGTGCGATACGCAGCTTTTAAACCATGTACTCACCCACGAATATATCCATCTCCGACGTTTGGATATGCTCTGGAAGCTGCTTACCCTCTGCGCGCTGTGTATTCACTGGTTCAACCCCATGGCCTGGGTACTGCTGGTGTTTTTGAACCGGGATCTGGAGATAAGCTGCGACGAAATGGCCCTGCGCCGCCTGGGGTTAAAGGAGAGAGGAGCCTATGCCCGCTCTCTGCTGCGTATGGCGGAGAATAGACGCGCGCTTTCGCCGCTCAGCAGCGGCTTTGGCGTAAGCGCGATGGAAGAAAGGATAAAATCGATTATGAGATGCAAAAAAAGTTCGTTTTGGATGCTTCTTGCGGCGGCTGTTCTGGTTATAGGTTTATCCGCGCTGTTTCTCACCTCGGCAAATCCCCGTGTAATGCCTCAGGACGTGGTACTGCCCGTTGACGAAAGAAGTATTGCGTATGGCGGGAACCGGGACGATATTTCGGTAAAGGGTGAAGAGGAAATCGCCTTTATCTGGCAGGAGATCAACTGCGTAAACGGCGTATCGTCAGAAGCTCACCGGGGAAAAAACGGCGAAATGACCGTGTACACAAACAACGGCGGGACCTGGACATTGCAAAGCGGCCAAAGGGTGGAGATTACCTTTGACACAAGATTGGTGGACGGCTTTGAAGGCGGGCAAGGTGCATGGCTGGGCTATGTGAAGGATGGCGGCTATTTCCGCTGCGGAGACGACCGGTATATGCTTCTGAACACAACGACCATATCCTTTGCTGCCCCGGTAGACGGAGAATATCAGTTTTTTCTGGCCAACATGTCCAGCGACAGTATATATGTAGACAGCGTTTCCGTGTTGCCGGAGTAAGGGATAAAAAATGAGCGTTTTTGCCAAGGCAAAAGCGCTTATTTTATAAATCCAGTTTCATATAGATGGAGCTTTCCATAGGACTGTTGTTATAACAGGGGATTTCGTAAAAGCCGAAACGCTTATACATGCGCAGGGCGCTCTCCAGAAAGGGGAGGGTGTCCAGCAGCATGTGGGAATAGCCGGTCTCCTTGGCGTCGGCGATGATGCGGCGCACCAGATTGTCGCCGATCTGCCTGCCGCGAAATTCCGGCCGTACATAGAGCCGCTTCATCTCGCAGTTTTCGCTATCCAGCCGCCGCAGGCCGATGCAGCCGGCGGTCTGCCCCTCCCAGCGGGCCAGATACAGCCGCCCCCAGGGCGGGCCGTACATCTTCTCCAGATGGGCGATCTCCTCATCGTAGTTCTGCAAAGTCAGATATTTTGCGAAAGAGGGGTCGTTTTCAATCAGCATATCCGTGTATTCGGAGAAAAGCGCCCGGACTTCTTGAGGATAATCAAAAGCGGGCAAAATCGCAAGGCCCATGCGTCCGGCCTCCTTGAATTTTTTCTCTATTATATCCGCTGCACAGTGGTTCTTCAAGTCACGGATTAAAAGGAATGGGGTACATTGACAATCCTGCGGCATAGGTGTATCATAAAACCTACTCATCAGATGGGTATAATGCGGCGGCCTCAGCTGTTTTTGGGTTTCGTTATATCATGGGAGAAAACGATGGATAATGATCGGATCAATATTGCACGCTTTATCGAACGCCTGGACGGATACTTTAATAGAAACGATATGAAAGCGGCCCGGGAGTGTATTGAATATTGGGAAGCTGAGGCAAGGCGGCTGGGTGATGACAGAGGGCTGTTGACGGTTTTAAATGAAGCTGTTGGCTTTTACCGGCGTTCACAAAAGAAAAGCAGGGCGCTGAGGGCCATGGAGGAAAGCCTTTCTTTGGTGGAAAAACTTGGCCTGACCTGGAGCCCCTCCGGCGCCACAATTTATATTAACGCGGCAACCACGCTGTCTTTTTTCGGCCGGGAAGAAGAGGGACTGCGCTTATATGATCGGGCAGCCGGCTGCTATAAAAGCAGTAATTTGACAGAAACCTATGAATATGCCGCATTGCTGAACAACAGGGCAGGCACGCTCAATGAGCTGAAGCGTTATGATGAAGCGGAAGAAAACTGGAAAGAAGCGATTGAGATACTGAAAACGGTGGGTTTTCACGATGGAGAGATTGCCATCTCTTTAGCCATGCTTGCTCACTTGACTTTTGACAGAGATAACACGGCATACCAGAAAGTTGAGGCGCTGTTGGATGAAGCCTGGGAGTATCTCAATTCAGACAATCAGGCAAAGGACGGAAACTACGCTTATGTGCTGCGTAAATGCGCGCCGTCCTTTGAATATTTCCAGCGCCCCATGGAAGCCCAGGCCCTGCGGGACGTCGCCCGGGAGATAAACGAAATATACAGGTGAACCATGCCCCTCTCGCCAAAATTGAGCGAAGCGGATATTTGCGCGGACAGGGGATTGCTTTGAAAAAAGCACGCAAAAGCGTGCTTTATAAATAGAATCGTCCGCGAAGCGGACACCTTAACTTCTTCACTATTACTTATTACTTCCCAAAAATCCTGAACGCGCGGTCTCAGTGAAGAGTGAATAGTGAAGAGGTAATAAGTAAAAATCCCGAACGCTTGCGCATTCGGGATTTTTGGCGGAGAGTAAGGGATTCGAACCCCTGTGGCGTTGCCGCCTAACGGTTTTCAAGACCGCCCCGTTATGACCGCTTCGGTAACTCTCCGTATTCGCTTATACTATTCTTCAATAAAACGCTTTGAAATTTCAGCGAGGCAGAATTGTGTCAGACGAGATGCTTTCCGCAGCGAATAATGGATATATATTTGCAAGGAAAGCAACGAAGTATGGCGCAATTTTGACCGCTGAAAAACAAATGGTTGTTTGAAGAATAGTAGAAATATGATTTATCCCCTGCTTACGCAGGGGATAAATCATGGCGCAGAAGGAGGGATTTGAACCCTCGCGCGCTTTATACACGCCTACTCCCTTAGCAGGGGAGCCCCTTCGGCCTCTTGGGTACTTCTGCAAGCCGAAATCAGCATACTTAAATGCTGCTAAAGTATGATAGCACAGAGACCCGGCCTTGTCAAGACAAACTTTGGGGAAAGCCTACTTTCCCACACAGAAGCGCTGGAAAATGCGGTTTGTCACATCCTCCCGTACAGTGCGGCCGCTGAGTTCGCCCAGGGCGGACATGGCCCCTTCCGTCTCCGTCAGCACGATATCCGGCGTGGCGCCGCTGCCCATGGCCTCCAGCGCCGCGTCCAGATAGTCAAGGGCGCGCTTTACCGCCTCGGCCTGGCGGGCGTTAGTCAAAATCTCCCCGGCGGGCACTTGGGGCACGGGGAACAGCTCGCTGATGGCCTTTTCCAGCCGGTCGATGCCCTCGCCGGTGACGGCGCTCAGCTCCACCACAGGCAGACAGGTGTTCACCGGGCCGGAGCGCTGGGCCAGGTCCTGCTTGGAGAGCACCACCAGACCGTGAGGCGCGGCCTCGGCGGCGGCGATGATCTCCCGATCCTCCTCGCTCAGTTCCCGGCTGCCGTCAATGACGGCCAGAACCAGCATAGCCTTCTCCATGGCACTGCGGCTGCGCTGTACGCCGATGCGCTCCACCTCGTCCTCCGTGGCACGGATGCCGGCGGTGTCCGTAAGACGCAGACAGATGCTGCCGATACGGAGCTTTTCCTCAATGGTGTCCCGGGTGGTGCCGGGAACGGCGGTGACGATGGCCCGGTCATAGCCCAAAAGGGCGTTTAACAGGGAGCTTTTCCCCGCGTTGGGCCGCCCCACAATGGCGGCGGGGATGCCGGACTGCATCAGCTTGCCCCGGTCAAAGGTGGCAAGCAGGGCGCGGAGGGTGCGGATGGCCTGTTCCAGGGTGCCGCGGTAGGCCTCCAGCCGGAAATCCTCGATATCCTCGTCCGGGTAATCCAGCACCGCGTGATAGTGGGAGCTGATATCGGTCAAAGCGGAGTAGATCTCCTCCGCCTTTTGATCAATGGCGCCGGAGAGCTGCCCGGCGGCGTTTTTGGCGCACTCCACACTCTCCGCGTCGATCATATCCGCCACAGCCTCGGCGGCGGTAAGCTCCATGCGGCCATTAAGGAAAGCCCGCTTGGTAAACTCGCCGGGGCCGGCCTGCCGTGCGCCCAGGGCGAAGATCTCCTCCAGAGCGGCGCGGAGCACCACGGGGGAGCCGTGGCACTGCAGCTCGGCGGTGTCCTCGCCGGTGTAGCTGTTGGGGCCTCGGCTGATGGTGCACAGGCACAGATCCAGAAGCGCTCCTTCCCTGTCCCGCAGGCTGCCGTAGACCAGCTTGCGGCTCTCACTGTCCCCCATGGCTTTCCCGGAAGCCGGGAAAAACAGGCTGTCCACAATGTCTATGGCCCGGTCGCCGGAAAGGCGGATGATGCCGATGGCGGAGACCTGGGCTCCGGTGGCGATGGCAGCTATGGTATCTGACATGTTTCCCCTCCTATAAGGAAAAAAGCTCCCGATAGGGAGCTTTTTGAAGTTTGTTTCGCTCAGTTTTTCTCCGCTCTGGCGGCGCGGGCCGCTTTTTCGTCGTTGCGCTCAGACACATAGTAGCTGAGAGCCAGCAGACTGTCGGAGAAGTGGACGTTTTCCACGATGGTGCGGCTGTTGGGCTCGGTAAGCTCCACATTGGTAAAGTTCCAGATGGCCTCAACACCGCAGGCGGTGAGCCGCTCGGTCACAGGGATCGCCACGCTCTTGGGCACGGAAAGCACCGCCACGTCCACCGGGTTGCTGGCAATGTAGTCCTCAAGATCGTCGATGCTGCGGATGGGAACGCCGTTGAACTCCGTTCCGATGAGCTCGGGCTTTACATCGAAAGCGCAGGAAAGGTTAAAGCCCCATTCACTGAAGCAGAAATTATCCATAAGGGCGCGGCCAATGTTGCCCACGCCGATCAGAATGGCGCTGAATCCCCGGTCCATACCCATGATGGAGGCGATCTGCGCACGCAGAGCAGGTACATTATAGCCGTAACCCTGCTGGCCAAATTCACCGAAGCAGCTGAAATCCTGCCGGATCTGGGAAGGCGTCAGACCGAGCTGCTGACCCAGATCGAATGAGGAAATACGGCTGACACCGTTCTCGGACAGCTCGTCCAGCTTGCGAAGATATCTGGGCAGACGCCGGATAACATTGTTGGAAACCTTGACACGCTTCACTTAAAAATCTCTCCTTATATCCTGAGAGTACCGAATGGTGGTATTCCCCTTTTTATCTCAATTAACAATTATATCACAAGCATATGCCGGTTTCAAGGCAAAAATTGTGATTTAGCTGTCATTTCCGGGAAAACTCAGGGTACTTCCGGGAAAATCAGAGCAAAAAATTCCGATTTTGAGGAAGAGCTGAGCGTAAACAGGGCGTTGTCAAAGCTGTAATACACCTGTTCGCCGAAAACACAGAGAGAGACGCAGTATTCCACATCCTGCACTTCATAACTGACAATATATACGGCGTCCGCTTCCCGCTCCGGCAGCGGAGCCTCGCTGCCGCTGAGCAAAGCGGCTAAAGCAGCGGCCCGGTCACCGTCAAGGGCAATGTATTCTCCACCGGAGGTCCTGCTGGCCCCGGTTGCATAGACTTGCGCGGAAGGGGCCTCTTCCTCCATACTGTAAGCCTCGGCAGCTTCGGCGGGGGCCGTTTCCAGGTCGGCTTCCTCAGGTGCGGCTCCGGCTTCGGCGGAACCTGGATCAATCCCTTCCGCCGGCAGGGCGTATTCCGGGGCCTGGGGCGCGGCATAGTCGCTTGCTGCCGCCGACATTTCTGCCGGCGCGGCAGAATCGGCCCAGAACATGTTGGGCATCAGCCAGGCTGCGGCGATGACCACGGCAAGACAGGCCGCCGTGGCTAAAGGACCTTTCCAGCGGCGCTTTTTTCTGTTTTTGGTTTTGATCGCTTCACGGCGAAGCTCTGCCATCACGTTCTCCGACAGGGCCTCCGGCGGCTCCGCCAGATCCTCCGCGATGACGCCGGAAATGCTTTGAAAAGCCTGAACCAGTGCGGCGCAGTCCGGGCAGTGTTCAAGGTGCGAAACCAGAACAGCCTGCTCTTCGGCGGAAAGCTCATCGTCCACCAGTCGGCTGATCAGTTCCTGATAATATTCACAGCTGCTCACGGCTCGTCACCTCCTCCCGTATTGCTTGACGAGACAAATTCGGGAATGTTCCCGTCCCGAAGCAAAAAAGCGCAGAGCCGTTTCCGGGCGCGGAAAATGCGGGACTTCACCGTCCCGGATTCCAGATTCAGTGTTCCGGCGATCTCCTCATAGCTGAAGCCCTGGATCTCCCGCAGCAGCAAAATCTGCCGCTGCTCCTCGGGCAGACTGTCCAGCCCCCGGCGCACGGCCTCCCGGGTGAGCTTGCGCTCCAAAAGAGCCTCCGGGGACTGGCTCTCATCGGCAATGTCCAGCTCCACTTCCTCGCCGTCCTCGTTCTCTGCCGAGAGGGAGACAGTGGGGCGGCGCTTTCTGCTCCGGAGAAAATCCAGACAGAGGTTGGACACGATCCGGTACAGCCAGACGGAGAATTTGCTGTCGCCCCGGAAGCTGCTCAGGGAATGATAGGCCTTGATAAAGGCCTCCTGGGAGAGGTCCGCGGCGTCCTCCGGGTTTCCGGTCATTTTCAGGGCCAGATTATATACGTTTTTCTCATATTCCTTTACGATGGGTTCAAAGGCGTTCACGTCGCCGTCCAGCACCTGCTGTATGGCCATGGCTTCCTGCTCCCGTGTCAAGCCTTTCGCCTCCTCTCGTACAGTGCGGGCTCACTTCAGATCCCGTTTCATTTCCTTTGCCAGGCGGTGTATGTCCTCCAGCGTCTCCACATGCACCAGCTGCTGCCGGTAAAAGCCGGAGTAGGGCACGCCGTGGAGATACCAGGGCAGGTGATGCCGGGCCTCCAGACAGGCGATCCGCTCGCCGCTGAATTCTGCCAGGCGCTCGATCTGGGCCACCGCCGTGTCGATCCGCTCCGCCAGAGGCGGAAGCGCCGGTTCCGGCTTACCCTCCAGCACCGCGTTTCCCTGCATGAAGAGCCAAGGGTTGCCGAAGCTGCCCCGGCCGATCATGGCCAGGTCGCAGCCGGTATAGCGTAAAATGTGCGCGGCGTCAGCGCCGGTGAAAATGTCCCCGTTGGCGGTGACGGGAATGCGCACGGCCTTTTTGACCTCACGGATGATGTCCCAGTCGGCTTTGCCGGCGTACATCTGCACCCTGGTGCGCCCGTGGACGGCAATGGCGGAGGCCCCCGCCTGCTCGCAGACCCGGGCAAACTCCACCGCGTTCACGCTGCCGCCGTCCCAGCCCTTGCGGAATTTCACCGTCACGGGCTTATCCACGGCGGCGCAGACCGCCTCAATGATGCGCCCGGCCAGCTCCGGATCCTTCATCAGGGCGGAGCCGTCGCCGGATTTGACGATCTTTCCCACAGGGCAGCCCATGTTGATATCCAGAATATCCGCCCCGGAATACTCCAGGGCCATACCGGCGGCCTGGGCCATGACCTCCGGCTCGTGGCCGAAGATCTGCACGGCGCAGGGGTGCTCATCTTTGGGGATGTACAGCAGGGATTTGGTCTTTTCGTCGTGGTAGACCAGGGCCTTGGCGCTGACCATCTCCGTGGTGGTGAGGGCCGCGCCCTGCTCACGGCAGACCTGCCGGAAGGCGAAATCCGTCACCCCGGCCATGGGGCCCAGCGTCAGCCGCCCCTTCAGTTCCACATTGCCGATCTTTACCATGTGATGTCCAGTCCCACAGGGCAGTGGTCGGAGCCCATGACTTCCGGCAGAATATAGGCATCCCTGATGTTTTCCCGCAGCCGGTCGGAGACCACAAAATAGTCGATGCGCCAGCCCACGTTCCGCTCCCGGGCGGCGGCGCGGTAGCTCCACCAGGAGTAGGCGTCTGCCCGGTCGGGGTACAGGTAACGGAAGCTGTCGGTAAAGCCCGCTTCAAGCAGCTCGGTAAACTTGCCCCGCTCCTCATAGGAGAAGCCGGGGTTGCCGATGTTGGTCTTGGGGTTTTTCAGGTCGATCTCCTCGTGGGCCACGTTCATGTCCCCGCAGACGATGACCGGCTTTTTCTTGTCCAGGGACACAAGATAGTCCCGGAAAGCGTCTTCCCAGCTCATGCGGTAGTCGATGCGTTTCAGCCCGTCCTGGGCGTTGGGGGTGTACACGCAGACCAGATAGAAGTTTTCGTACTCCAGGGTGATGACCCGGCCCTCAGTGTCATGCTCAGGGATGCCGATGTTGTAGCTGACGGACAGCGGCGTATGTTTGGTAAAGATGGCGGTGCCGGAATAGCCCTTCCGCTCGGCGTAGCACCAGTAGCTCTCGTATCCGGGCAGGTCCAGGTCGATCTGCCCCGCCTGGAGCTTGGTCTCCTGCAGGCAGAAAAAGTCCGCGTCCAGGTTCCAGAAGATGTCCTCAAAGCCTTTTTTCATCACGGCCCGCAGGCCGTTTACATTCCAGGAAATCAATCTCATGTTTCGTTCTCCTCTGTGTTTGCGCTCACGCTCTCCGCATAGCCCCGGGCGTCGGCGAGCGCGGCGTTGTGAAGTCTGGGGACGGCCCCGGCGGCGGTGCCCTTGGTGTCCGGCGTCTTTTCCGCCGCCAGCCGGTTGATTTTTAACCCCTCGGCGTAGAATTTGGCCTCATAGTCCGTCATCACGCCCACCGGGCCGTTTCGGTGCAGGTCGTGGGTCAGCTCAGAGAGCTGCCAGAGCTCGCTCTGCATCTGCTTGACGGACCAGTCGAACAAGGGGGTGTTGTCAGTCTTGAAATGGATCTGCCCGCCGGGCTTCAAAACGTCGGCGTACAGGCGCAGAAATCCGGGGGAGGTCAGGCGGAATTTGGCGTCCCGGCTCTTGGGCCAGGGGTCGCAGAAGTTGATGTATATCCGGTCCGCCTCGCCGGGGGCGAACATGTCCAAAAGCCCGGCGGCGTCGCCGTTGATAAAGCGGACGTTTTCCAGCCCCCGCTCTTTTACCCGCTCCATGGCGATGATCATGGCGTCAGGAACCTTTTCCAGGGCGATGATCAGGGTGTCCGGCATGGTCTGGGCGGTGTCGGCAGTAAAGCGGCCTTTGCCGCAGCCCAGCTCCAGCTGCAAAGCGGAAAAGCCGGGAAAGCTCTCCAGCCAGTGGCCCCGATATAGGCCCGGCTCGTCGATCATCAACGCGGCGCATTTTTCCATGCGCGGCGCAAGGTTCGGTCTTTTTCTCATCCTCATTGGTGAACTCACACTCCTGCCGACAGCATACCACAACAGAGAAAAAACATCAATCAATAAATATCTCCGGAAAAAACGGAAAACTGTAAAATTCCCTCTTGAAATGTTGGGAAAGATGTGATATCATATACAAGCTCTGGAGGGCTAGCTCAGCTGGTTAGAGCGTCCGCCTCACACGCGGAAGGTCAACGGTTCGAGTCCGCTGCTCTCCACCAACAAAAAAGTCTCTTTTGTCTACCAGACAAAAGAGACTTTTTTGCGTGATGCGTTCCTTGCGGAACGTGATGCGCACTGCGTGCGTGATGCAGACTTCGTCTGTGATGCACGTCTTCGACGCGTGTGCGGAACGCATTGCATCACTTATCACAGCGCAGCGGCATCACTTATCCCCTCCGCCCACGGCGGAGGGGAGCTTTTCATTTTCCCTTGTATTTTCTCCTGGTGGCCAGGCCGCCGCGGATGTGGCGCTCGGCTTTGTTCAGGTCCAGCAGCTCCCGTACCTGGTGGTACAGTGACGGGTTGACCTTTGAAAGCCGCTCGGTGATGTCTTTATGTACGGTAGATTTGGAAATGCCGAACCGGGCGGCGGCTGCCCGGACGGTGGATTTGTTCTCGATGATATACACAGCCAGATCGCAGGCGCGCTGTTCGATATTTGTATGCACATATACCACTCCCCATACTCTCGTGTTTCATGTATATGAGCGGGGGAGGGAGGATATGAGATGCAGCGTGAAGGGGAATTTCTTTGACAACAGGAGACAGATAAGATAAACTTTAAACAGTACAGCATGATTTGCGCGTCCAAAATATTGGAAATGTGAGGAAAGCATGTTATACTGTTCTTACGGAAACGCAGATGGGAAAGAAGGCGAGCTTACATGCCCTTTGAGATCGTGAGAAATGATATTGTCAATATGCGCGTGGACGCCATTGTGAACACCGCCAACCCCAGGCCGCAGATCGGCTATGGCGTGGACGCGGGGATCCACCGGAAGGCGGGACCTAAACTGCTGGAGGCGCGGAAAAAGATCGGCGATATCCGGGTGGGCGACGCCGCCATCACCCCGGCCTTTGACCTGCCGGCAAAATATGTGATCCACACCGTTGGCCCGGTATGGCAGGACGGCAGGCACAATGAAGAAAAGCTGCTGCGCTCCTGCTATGAGCGGAGCCTGAAGCTGGCGGAGTGGTATCGGTGTCAGTCCATTGCGTTCCCGCTGATCTCCACGGGCAATTACGGCTTCCCCAAGCCCCTGGCGCTGCAGACCGCCATGAATGCCATCAGCGAATTTCTGCGGGATAATGAAATGCAGGTCTATCTGGTGGTGTTCAGCCGGGACGCTTTCCAACTGTCGGAAAAGCTGTTTCAGGGCGTGTCCAGCTTCATTGACGAAAACTACATCCGGGAAAAGACCCTTCAGCAGTACGGACTGGAGGACGAAGGGGAAGGCGTCGCCGACCTGCAGGAGCGGATCATCCGGGAGAGGATAAGCCACCGTCAGATGGAGGACACCGCCTGCTTTGACGAAGCCCCCTGGGAAGCAATGGCAGCGCCGCCGGAGAGTTCCCCGGAGCAGAAGGAAAACACAGCCCGCTATAACGCCATGCCCTGCGCGCCCATGGCCGCGCAGCGGGGATCCGGAACGGCAAAACCGGAAAACAGGGGTTTTTCCTTCCACAAAGCAAAGCCCAGCCTGGCCCAGCTGCTGGCGGAAACCGACGCGGGCTTTTCCGAGACTTTGCTGAAGCTCATTGACCGGACCGGGAAAAAGGATTCTGAGATCTATACCAGAGCCAACCTCTCCCGGCAGCACTTTTCCAAGATCCGCAACAACCCGGACTATAAGCCCACCAAATCCACCGCCATTGCTCTGGCCCTGGCCCTGGAGCTGGATCTGGAGCAGACCCGGGACCTGATCGGACGGGCGGGCTATGCCCTGACCAACAGCAGCAAATTTGACGTGATCATCATGTACTTCATCCGGGAGAAAAATTACGATCTTTTTGACATCAATGCGGCCCTGTTTGAGTTTGACCAGAGCCTTCTGGGCGCGACCTCGTGACCCCAAAACAGCGCGTTGGAAAATGTCCCCTGACAGTTGACCATTCACAGAGAAAAACCTCCTATAATGTGGACGTAAACAAAAAAACCACATTACAGGACAATGCCGCTTAGTTAAGAGCTAGGCGGCATTGTTCTATTCAGGGGAAGAAGCGA